>CAZSHH010000005.1:0-17170 GCA_964606525.1 uncultured Dehalococcoidales bacterium | reverse complement strand
TGCCTCGGCTAACAATAATAATCTCAAGACTGTCAAAATTGAACTGGCGGGCAACTGGATGACTCCCCCGGTACAGACCGCGGCTGTCGATAAGATCGCTGAAACCTTAGAACAAATCGATCCGGGTAACACCGACAAATACCAAGAAGCTGCCGCATTATATAAAAGTCAAATAACCGATAAAGAGGCTATACTCAAATCTGCCTTGGCAGGAAAAAACCTGGCGGAAATAAACGTCTTATGCGACGAACAACAGGCCGGTTTCGTTAAGTGGGCTGGGCTTAATATCATCGCTTCCTACGGCCGGCCGGAAAGCTTTACCCCCCAGGTAACCAAAGACCTCATAGATAAAGGCCGTGGTCAAAAGGTAACCCTTGTTATTGATAATATGCAGACGGGCGGCGAATCCGGGAAAAGCCTGGCCCAAGAACTCGGTGTTAAACACATCGTGCTGTCTAACTTCCCGGGAGGTTACGATGATACCGAAACCTGGGAGAAGGCCATTGATAAGAATATCGAGTTGGTTTTAGCCGCCGTTGCGGAATAAGGTATCGCTGAATTGAATTCAACAAGTACCGGGGCTTATTCCATCAATATCGAAAACGCCGTTGTCTCTTACCGGGAAGATATCGCCCTCCAAGGCGTCTCCTTAAAGGTATCACCGGGCGAGTTTATCGGAATCATTGGGCCTAACGGGGCTGGAAAAACAACCCTGCTTACCATTGTGAATGGAATGGGGAAACTATTACAGGGACATGTCAATGTCCTGGGTTATAACTTTTCCTTCGGCCGGGAGCATTTTTTACGTAAAAGAGTGGGTTACGTTGCCCAGGTTTTGAATATTGACCCCAGGATGCCGATGAATGTACGTGATGTCACGATCATTGGTCGTTATGGCCGCATAGGGATGCTACACCGTCCGGTCTCAAATGATTGGCGGATCGTAGATGAAGCCCTGGAACTGGTGGGGATGACTCACCTGTCCCGCCGCCCTATCGGTCATCTCTCCGGTGGTGAACAACAACGGGTCGCTATTGCTCGGTGTCTGGTCCAGGAACCTGAAATATTTCTACTGGATGAACCTACCGCCTCATTGGACTGGAAAGCACAGACAGAAATTCTAGAACTGGTAAAACACATCCATGAAGAACGTCATCTGACGACCCTTTTCGTTACCCATGACCTGGATGCCTTACCTCATACTTGTGACCGGGTCGTCCTTATGAAAAATGGCCTTATTATAGATGATGGTTCTCCTGACACCGTAATATCCTCAGAGAATCTAGGCCGTTTATTTGATATACCGTCGTCTCTCGTCGCTGAAAGACGCCCCCACATGCACCGGAGGGATTCTTAGAATGGATCTGTCTATTTTCGGTTACCAGTTCATGCAAAATGCGATTATCTCCTCTTTCCTCGGCGGTGTTGCCTGTGGTATTATCGGCGTCTTCGTCGTCTTGATGCATATGCCCTTTATTGGTGTCTGCATGTCTCATGCTGCTTTCGCCGGGGCTCTCCTCGGACTCTGGTTGGGTTTTAACCCCCTTATCGGAGCTTTTGTCTTCAGTCTGGGGGCGGCCGCCGTTATCGGCCCCCTGGCTGACCGTGGTGAACTGAATCCTGAAACGTCTGTAGGTGTCATCTTCTCCTTGATGCTTGGCCTTGCTTTCCTTTTTATGGGCCTTATGCCCGGAGCTAAATCGGGAGCCTTGGAGTTACTCTGGGGCAGTATCTTAACCAACACCCGGGAAGATATCCTGATGCTTGGCATTGTCGCGGTTCTTGTGGTCGGTATTGTCATCGCCTTCTTCAAGGAAATTCAGGCGACTGTTTTTCAACGTGATATTGCACGCGCCGTCGGTATTCCTGCCACCGTTATTTTATACGGCATCCTTTTCCTGACCGGCGCTACTATTACCGCTTCATTCAGTTCTATTGGTGGCTTACTCATCTTTAGTCTAATCCTGAATCCCGCTGCGGCTGCTTATCAATTAACCTACAATATGAAAAAGATGTTCATCCTTTCAGCCTGTTTCGGTGTAATTTCAAGCTGGCTGGGACTTTTGTTTTCCTACTTATTCGATATTCCCAGCGGAGCGACTATCGTAGTTACTTCCTCGGTAATATTTCTTGTCGCAGTGATATTCTCTCCAAAACGCAAGGTAAAACGCTGGCCGAAACCAAAAATGGAAACCGCTAAACGTGAGTAAAGACTATTTCAATGCTAAAGCTGATACCTGGGATGAAGAAGCCACGGAGAAAGACACCTCCAAACTACAGGTCATGATCTCCCGGTTGTACATCAAGCCCGGAGCTACTCTTCTTGATCTGGGTACTGGAACCGGAGTCCTTATGCCGTTCCTGGTCCAGGCTGTCGGGCCAAACGGGCAAGTAATCGGTCTTGATTATGCAAAACTAATGTTGAAAAAGGCCATCGCCAAGTCAATCCGACTGTCCATTATAGATCAACTAAGCTTCCTATTAGCTGATGTAGGATACCTCCCGCTTATGTCCGGCCGTTTTGATACCGTTGTAAGCTACTCCAGTTTCCCTCATTTTCACAGGAAACCGCAGGTTCTGGCGGAAATATACCGTGTACTGAAAATACAGGGCCGGATTTTCATCTGCCATACGTCGGGACGTGAACTGATCAACCATATCCACGCCGAAATACCCTTGTTTGTACATGACTTGCTGCCGGAAAAGGCGGAAATGGAAGGGCTGCTGGTTTCTGCCGGATTCCAAAAAATCCGGATTGAAGATAATGCAGAAAGTTACCTGGCGGTAGCGGAAAAACTATAACTCTAGTTCCAGGCTGATATCCAGGACCGGGGCGGAATGTGTCAGGGCGCCGATGGAAATGATGTCGACCCCGCTCTGGGCGGCCTGGCGGACATTGGCCAGTGTGATGCCTCCGGACGCTTCGGTTTGCACACCTGCCGGCATCCGCGCCACCCCCCGCTTCATTTCCTGGGCTGACATGTTATCAAACATCACGATATCCGCCCCCGCCCGCGCCGCCTCCACTGCGTCTTCTACCGTGGTCGTCTCGATTTCGACCTTCATTCCGGTGGGGACTGTCTTTTTCGCCTTTTCCACGATCTGCGTGAGTGTTAAACCCTGGCGGCGCAGGATCGCGATGTGATTATCTTTGATCAGCATGAAATCGCCCAGGTCTACCCGGTGGTTGCATCCGCCGCCCATGCGTACGGCATACTTCTCCAGGAACCGGAAACCGGGGGTAGTCTTTCTTGTATCGTAGATGCCGGCGTTGGTACCCTGTATCTCCGCTACATATTTAGCCGTGATGGAAGCTACTCCGCTGAGACGCTGCAGGAAGTTTAAAGCGACCCGCTCCCCCTTGAGAATACTGGCCACTTTACCGGAGATATAACCAACGATGTCACCGGCTTTAACGGCAGCCCCGTCTTTGACGGTTAGCTCTACCTTTAATTTGGGATCTACCCGGTGGAAGACTATTTCAGCAATGCCTCCCCCCGCCAGTACCCCATTAGCCTTGATAAGAATAGAAGCCTTACCCTCGATGTCGGCTGGGACCAGTGAATCAGTTGTAATATCGCCGCGGCCAAGGTCTTCCCGTAATGCCAGGTCAACTAATGAATAGACCTGCTTTTCCGGCATATCTTTACTGTCCAAGATAATCCCTTATATATACCTATTGTTGGGAATCGCTGCCCCGCAGTCCCAGGATGCTGCCCTTGGTCACCCGCATCTTTGCTCCTGATTCCACCTTAATAACGATGGAGTCCTGGGTGATTTCATCAATATCACCATATATGCCGCCGGCAGTGATAACCCGGTCGCCGACCTGGAGTTGATCCACCATCTGGTCGTGCTTCTTTTCCCGTTGCCGCATTGGGCGGACCATCATGAAGTAAAATAAGCCGAAGAGCAGCACCAGGATAATGATCATCGGCAGATAGCTCATGAAACCGGTTGAAGTCGTACTGCCATCGGTACCCGTGGTCTCCGCAACCGGGACACAACCTGCCAGTCCGAGTAATACGGTCAGTGCCGTTAGTATTAGTCCAGTTTTTTTCACCTTTCCTCCTTGCTGCAACCCGGTTGTTTCTGTCCGGATTCATTTATTAATGAACCCTGGAGAGACCATGGTCCCGTTTTTTCGATTCTGATGTTGACCTGTCGTCCTAGATAATTCCCGGGCGCCCCGATAGCATCGGGGAAGAATACCAGTTTATCATTTCTGGTACGGCCGCGCCACTTTCCCCGGGTCTTGCCTTCGACCAGCACATCTACCAATTGCCCGAGTATTTTTTGATTGATATCAGTTAAGATTTCTTCCTGTAGTTCTTCGATCACTTTCAAGCGGCGGTCTTTCTCCTCTCCAGGTACATCATCCGCCAAGTGCCGGGCGGCATAGGTGCCCGTGCGGGGGGAATAACAGGCCACGTGCACGGCATCGTACCTGATGTCCCGCAGCAATTCGACGGTATTCTCAAATTGTTTTTCCGTTTCCGAAGGAAAACCTACGATCACATCGGTACTCAACGAGACACCCGGGATGCCCTGCCGGACCTTCTTGATCAGGTTCCGGTAATGTTCGACGGTATACCCCCGCTTCATGAGCTCCAGGATGCGATCATCCCCTGCCTGTACCGGAAGATTGATGTGGGCACATACTTTTGGCAAGGCCGCAATACTCATTATCAGTTTTTGACTCATGTCCTTGGGATGATTGGTCAGGAAACGCAGCCTTAATACGCCCTCGATCTCATTTAGCCCGGAAAGTAAATCTGCCAGGTCCGGAGTTCCCGGTAAGTCCCGGCCGTATGAATCGACATTCTGCCCCACCAGGATGATTTCTTTCGCCCCGCGCTCTACCAGTATCCTGACTTCATTAGTGATTTCCGCCGCCGGACGGCTGTGTTCCCGCCCCCGCCGGAACGGGACAATGCAGTAGGTACAGAAATTATTACAACCCTGGGTTATCGGTATGTAGACACTGACGGGCGGATGTTTCGTTAAAGTTTCCTGTGGCTGAATCTCATCCAGCCATTGCGGTAGTTCTCCCGCCGGGAAGAAGTAATCAACCTGCGGATATCTCTTTCTCTGTACCGTGATGTCCGTTTCGACGAAACACCCGGTAACGGCAATCTTTAAATCTGGCTGCCGTTTTTTCAGTCTCCGTAAAATATGCAGCTTATTGATGACCCGGTTTTCCGCACTCTCCCGCACTACACATGTATTCAGGATTACCAGGTCGGCCTTTTCCGGGATCTCTACCGGTTGGTATCCCCGCTGTTCCAGCAGGCTGCCCAGCCGCTCCGACTCTGCCTTGTTCATCTGGCAGCCGATGGTCCAAATATTATGTTTAGGCATACTTTAAGGATATATGAATGCACCATCCGGCGACAAATAGGTTATTATTTTACGCAAGGTTACGTTTGATTAATATCCTTACAACAAATACGATTCCTGTTCTTAAGAAAAAAAATTTCCTGTTCGTCATTCCTGTGCAAACAGGAATCCAGCGTACTATTTTTCAGTATTCTCATATTGGCGAGATTCATCGTCTACTCTGTCAGTAATTCTTCGAATAAGTCTTTCCATGCCGGGTTATTCTTTTCAATCAACGCAATTTTCCATTCACGCTTCCATTTCTTCATCTGTTTTTCTCTCTGTATTGCAGTAAGAATACTTTCCGCTTGCTCATAATAGACTAATGTATGTACAACGTATCTTTTAGTAAAACCTTCATTAATATTGTCTTTATGTTCCTTAACACGACTTAAAAGGTCGGTTGTGACACCCGTATATAGAGTACCATTCCGCTTACTAGCCAGAATGTAGATATATGCCTGTCTTCGGTTGACCAAAGAATGAATCCATATAGATTCCTGCTTTCGCAGGAATGACAGTCGGAGTAATTACTAACTACTTAACTGCGGAGGGAGTGGGATTCGAACCCACGACCCCCATTTCTGAGGGCAAGCGCTTAGCAGGCGCCCGCACTAGACCACTATGCGATCCCTCCAATTGCGGACTTTCTTATTCTATGTTATCTCCTTTGTTTTTACAATATTATCGTTAGTGATTCGAGGTTTCATCGGTTGTATTGACGTCATGGCCGCTTGCCCGTATCATGAGATACGTACTTATCACTGGATACGTCTGTATCACTTTATACGGCGGTATCATTGTTACACCGTATCAAATGCAGGAGGGTTGATGTAATGAAAAATCCCATCGGTCCCTACCCCGGTAGACAACTATTCCTCGGCCTCACCCTCGAAGGCAATCCCTGCCTGGCTTATCTCATCACTGGGCGCAGCCCGGAAAGCCGGGAAAGAAAAGCCGTGAGGAAAGATAATAAAGTGATCATCGGACCCCTGGGCGGCGTTAAATACGATCCTCTCCGGCATTACACCGCTTTACAGTACAGCGATGCTTCTGGCATCGCCGCCATTACCAACGGTATTCAAACCGAGGCTGTTTTCGAAACCTACCGCCTGCTGCATAACGTCAAATCTGCTCCTGCAGAAACCTGTCTGGCGATGCTCATGGACGGGGCCGGGCACGAACCCGACAGCCTTAATACCCCCCGCATCAGCGGCATTATCAGTCATTACGAGAATAAGCCGGTCTGCGTCTTAAGTATCAAACGACATGATATGAAGGCCTTTACTTGTAAAGTCGATTTGAAACCGGGACTGATGGCCGGCATCTCGACGTATAATGGTTCGCTGGAAGCTCCTGTCCCCTACGACCCCACCCAGGGCCTCCCCGAACTTAAACTGAACGCCACCCGGGTTAGCGAGATCGCCGGGCTTCTCTTCGATATCTCTGCCGCTTCTAATAAGGGACTCGATATCCGGGTTTGTACCGTTGCTGCCGTTCTCGCCGGAAATTGCTGGGACATCGCCGTCGTAAATGCCCAACAGTAGGCTGAACCATGGAGGTGACTCCTTGATCCCTTCGGCCGGTACTCAAAATATTGACGGCTTCGGATAATCAGTTGTATATTGACGCATCGATATATGACATTATCACAGTATTTAACTAAATCAATACCGTTTTTTTGGTAGTTGCTCATCATATCAGCGGCATGTTTAATAACCCCGTGATTATTTCTTAATTCACAGATAGTTAATGATGTTCCCCTTAATAAGGAGCGAGATGAAATGAGTGACAAACAAAAGGTAACCCTGACTATCAATGGTAAAAAACGTACTGTCTCCGTCGACCCCGACATGGTGCTTATCGACCTCTTACGGAATAATCTCCACCTTACCGGAACCAAGCAGTCCTGCGACCGTAAAGGACAATGCGGTGCCTGTACCGTAATCGTGGATGGCAAGGCCGTCCGGTCCTGCCTGACCAAAGTATCCAGGCTGGAAGGTTCCGAGGTTATTTCCGTCGAAGGATTAGGCACGCCGGAAAATCCCCACCTTATCCAGGAAGCATACGTCCTCACCGGCGCTATCCAGTGCGGGTACTGTACTCCCGGTATGATCATGGCTACCAAGGCCTTGTTGGACAAGAATCCCGACCCTTCCACTGCTGATATCAAAAAAACCCTGGCTCATAACCTGTGCCGCTGTACCGGCTATGTCAAGGTCGTCGATGCCGTCAAACTCGCCGCCAGGTTCATCCGCGGAGAAACTACCCCGGCTAAAGTCCGTGCCGCCTTGCCCAAGAAAATGATCGGCGTTTCCCATCCCCGCCCCAACTCCATGATTAAGGCCTGCGGCCTGGCGAAATTTTCCGCCGATTACTATTTCGATAATGCCCTGGAAATCGCCTGCGCTCATGCTTTGGTCAATTACGCCCGCATCAAATCGGTTGATATCTCGGCTGCCTTGAAAATGCCGGGCGTTGTCGGCATCATTACGGAAAAAGACATCAAGGGCACCAACCGTGTCCGCGAAGCCGTCAACGACAAACCCTTACTTATGGAAAATATGGTCCGTTCTTACGGTGACCCGGTAGCCATCGTCGCTGCTGAGACCCGGGAACAGGCCCGGGCGGCCGCCGCTGCCGTGAAGATCGAACTGGAACCACTGAAACCGATGATGACCGTCCAGGAAGCTTTAGCTCCTGATGCCCCCAAACTGCATGACTGGTCGCCCAACCTCCTCTCCACCACCCCACAGATCTTCGGCGATGCCGAAAAAGCCCTGGCTGAATCAGCCTATGTCGTGGAAGCCGAATTCTCCACCCAGGTCAACCACCAGGCCCCATTAGAACCTGAAGCCACTGTTGCTTGCCTCGACGGAGAGGGTGACAAAGCAGAACTGGTTATTATTGGCCGCAGCATCAATATCCATGCGAATACCGGCCATGTGGCGGAAGCGGTCGGATGGGAAAAAGTCCGTTATATCGAAGCTTTCTCCGGCGGGCAGTTCGGCCAGAAATCAGCCATTATTACCGAAGCCCTGGCCGGTGCCGCTTGTGTCCATTTCCGGCGGCCTATCCGCTATGTCCCCAGCCTGGAGGAAACATTATTCCTTAGTCCGAAACGTCATCCTTATTACATGAAATTCAAGATGGGCGCAGACAAAAACGGCCGCTTTACCGGCCTCTGGGCTGATATGTACATCAATAAGGGGGCTTATTTCATCATGGGCGGCCTGACGATCGGCCGTACCCTGCATATGCTTTCCAGTGAATACAGGATTCCTAATGTATGGGCGAGTTGTAAGCTGATCTACTCCAACAACGCTCCTGGGGCGGCGGCCCGGGGCGCCGGTCCGCCTCAATCCAACTTCGCCGTCGAGTCTATCATCGATATGCTGGCAGAAAAAGTCGGCATGGACAAGCTGGAATTTCGCCGTATCAATTCCCTTAAACCAGGTGAACCCCGTTCGACCGGTGCCACCATCGGTCAATGGGAATTCCCCCAGATTTGTGCCCTGATCGAACCTCACTGGAAGCGGGCGAAAACAGATGCCGCTGCTTTCAATAAAAAACATGATATAGTAAAACGCGGCGTCGGCCTGGGTGCTCATGCCTTCGGGGTCGGTGGTGCCGGCGATAAAGGCCAGGTCGCCGTTGAAATTAATCCTGACGATACCGTCACCATCTACGGGGCTATCGCCGACCCGGGTGAAGGCAATGATGCCATGTTGACCCAGATCACGTCACATGTCCTGGATATACCCATGGATAAGGTCATACTGGCTACCCGTGATACGAAGAATACCGTCGGTATGGGCCCGGCTGCCGGCAGCCGGATGACCTATATCGGCGGCGGCGCTCTGCATAATGCCCTGGAAAAGGTCCGGCAAGCAATGAAAGAAGCCGGCAGCAAAACCTATGCCGGTTTGCACAAAGCCGGAAAACCGGTCCGTTATGAAGGTGTCAAACAGCTTAAACCCGGTAAGTGGGACCCCAAGACCGGCCAGGGTGATTCCAACGAATCTCTTGTACATAATATCCAGATGGCTGAAGTGGAAGTCGATATCGAAACCGGCGAGGTTAAGGTATTAAAGATGACCACTGCCGTCGATGCCGGCATCATCATCAATCCCCAGGCCGTCGAAGGCCAATTGGAAGGCGGTATGGACCAGGGCATCGGTTATGCCCTGCGCGAAGAGTACATCCACGGCAAGACCAAAGACTGGAAGACCTTCAAATACCCCACCATCGAGATGATGCCCGAAGTTGAGATCATGTTCCAGGAAACACCCCGCCCCAACGGCACCCTGGGCGCTACCGGTATCGGGGAAATGACCATGATCTCCACCGCCCCTTCCATCACCAATGCTATTTTTGATGCCTGCGGCGCTCGTGTTACCCACCTGCCTGCGACGCCCGACAAAGTTAAAGCCGCTCTGGCGAAACTTAATTAACCATTACCATAGAAGAAATTCAAGCAAAGGGACCGGAAGTACTACCGGTCCCTTTCTTTATATTTTTCTAGAAAGCTGCAACTCTCGACCCTGAGACTGTGTCACGATATCTCGGAAATATCATTCTGAGAAGTCCGATACGATCGGCCCACTCATCCTGCCTGTCCCGTATTTATCGGGAAGCCGTGTCGAAAGATCAGGACGACGAAGAATCCGTTCTCTGGCATGAATATACGGATTTCGTCGACTACGAGTCGATACTTTCGTGGGAATGAGGATAATTAAGGATTTTCACTTTTCGGACAACCTCAAGTTTGAATGATGGTAAATCTACTTTAAGAAGTGGTATTATGGGGAACACGTTTTTTTGTATATTTCGATTCAGGTAGTCTAAGTTTCGAGGTTGGTTCACATGCAGTTTACTGATCGTGTTTCTTGCGGTAGTTTAACGTCGGATGATGTCGGCCGTAAGGTATTGCTGGCCGGGTGGGTGGATGCTTTCCGCGACCACGGAGGCTTGTTATTCATCCACCTGCGCGACCGCAGTGGTATCGTCCAGGCCGTCTTCAGCCCGGACACCGCTCCTGCCGGGGTGCTCCAGCAGGCGGTTTCCCTGCGGGTTGAATACTGTATCGCAGTCCGGGGTGAGGTCAAACAACGCCTGGCCGGTACGGAAAATCCTAATATCGAGACCGGCAATATCGAAGTCCTGGTATCTGAACTTACCATTCTTTCCGAATCGGAGACTTTACCTTTCGCTGTTTCCGACAAGGCTATGGTCGCCGGTGCAGTTTCTTCCGGCAGTGAAAATGTCTCCGAAGACCTGCGTATGCAATACCGCTACCTGGATATCCGCCGGCCTTCGATCAGGGACAACCTGGTCGCCCGGCACCGCATTAATCAATGTGTCCGTGAATTCCTTGATTCCCGCGGCTTTCTGGAAATCGAAACCCCTATCTTAACCGCCTCCACTCCGGAAGGAGCCCGCGACTACCTGGTGCCCAGCCGTGTCCATCCGCAGACTTTTTATGCTTTACCCCAGTCGCCACAGCTTTTTAAGCAACTCCTGATGATCGGCGGCATGGAAAAATATTATCAACTGGCCCGCTGTTTCCGTGATGAAGACCTGCGTCCCAACCGGCATTCACCCAGCTTGATATCGAAGCTTCCTTTATCGACGAGGAATATCTTTACAACCTGGTAGAAGAACTGGTCGTCCGCATGTTCACCATCGGCGGCATCACCCTTCCCCGGCCTTTCCCCCGCATCACCTATCAGGAGGCGATGGATACCGCCGGTTCCGATAAGCCGGACTTGCGTTTCGGCCTGCGTTTTGTCGATGTCACTGATATCTTTACTCAGACCAATTACTCGATTTTCCGCCAGATATTACAACGTGGCGGCTGTATCAAGGGCATCAACATCAAGGGCCAATCTGAAAAGCTGAGTAAAAATGTCCTGCAAAATGAATATGCCAAAGAGATCGTCCCTTCCTTCGGTGCCAGGGGCATGACCTGGATGCGGGCTGAGGGCGGTAAACTGGAATCCAACATCGTCCAGTTTTTCAGCCCCCGGGAACTGGAGAAACTATGGCAAATGTTTGCCGTCGCTGATGGGGATGTCCTGATCATGATCGCCGATGCTTCATATTCGGTGGTTACTTCCGCCCTGGGCCAGCTGCGGTTGCATCTGGCCAACCGCCTGAACCTGATCCCGGCAAACAGCTATTATCCAGTTTGGGTAACTGAATTCCCCCTCTTCGATGCTACCGAAGAAGGTGGGGTGACTTCGACCCACCACCCCTTCACCGCCCCCGACCGCACCGATTTTGACCCTGAAAATATCGAGGACCTGTTGAAGCTGCACTCCCGGGCCTACGACCTGGTTATGAACGGGGAGGAACTGGGCGGCGGTAGTATCCGTATCAACCAGCGGGAAATACAGCGCAAGATCTTCACTGCCCTGGGCTTGACAGAAGCAGAAACCCGGGAAAAGTTCGGCTTTTTCCTGCGGGCTTTTGATTTCGGTGCTCCTCCCCACGGCGGGTTGGCTCTGGGCATGGACCGTACCGTATCCATGATACTGCAAACCCCCTCTATCCGTGAGGTGATCGCCTTCCCCAAGAACCGCAGCGCTGCTTGCCCGCTTACCGGAGCTCCTGCCGTAGTTAAACAATCGCAACTGGCCGAGCTCGGTTTACTCAACCTGGGCGGCCGGGAGATATTACCCGGTACGGCTGAGAGAGAAAACCGCCTCGATCATATATCCTGGGTCTCACGGATCGATATTACCGCAGCGGAACGCCCTCTCCTCGAAAAAACCATTGCCGAAGCGGAAGCACTGGCCGCCCTGGCTGTACAAAAAGCCGGTCCTGAAGCACCGGCTTATTCCGTCATCCCGGTTGCCAACCGCACCCGCCCGGGCACCGAAGCCGTACGCTCTGCTTTGGCAGAATCCGGCCAGCTGCTGAAAAGCGCCCCTGCCGTCAAGGGCAATTATTTTAAAGTCGCCAGTATTCTGGATACCAGTCAGTAATAAGAGGATACAACTAAATGGACTCGATTTTTGTTTTTCAGAATCCCGGGCCTGATAACGCTGCCGGCCCCAGGATCGCCATCCAGCCGAATATCTCGGTTGCCGGTTGGCCTGCGGAGGCAGGTTCTAAAGCCCTTACCGGTTTTAAAGCCCTGGAAGACGCCACTATCATCAAGCGGCTGCGCCAGGCCGGGTTTTCTTTATGCGGTTCGACCCGCATGGGCGAATTCGGTTTCGGGCTTTCCGGCAGTAATGCCGGCGAAGCTGTCCGCCAGCATTATGCCGCGGGGGAATTAGTACTGGATTTCCTGGGCGAAAGCCGTTTGACCGCATTACGGGCAGGTGTTCTTGGTTTCAAACCCAGCTATGGGCTTCTCTCCCGCCTTGGCCTGATTGGCTTGATCCCATCCATGGAATGCTGCAGTATTCTTGCCGCCGGTTTGGCTACAGTCAGGGAAATTATGAAAGCGGTCTCCGGTTCGGACGATCTGGATTATTCTCTCCCCGACGCGGCAGCCCCGGATTTCTCTTCCTTCCAAATAGACCCGGCACAAACCACCATCGGCACCATTTCTGAAGCGCTAAGCGATTTATCTGCTGTAGCAAAACAACAATTCCAATCATCTTTGCAGGAACTCCTGCAGGCAGGTTTTAACCTTAAAGAATTGTCTCTGCCGGACTTCTCCCTTTTCTCACTCGTCCATAAGATAGCCGGTTCGGTTGAAGCATCATCCTGCGCCGGCCGTTATGATTCGGTCCGTTACGGCCAGCGGGCACCGGGTGCCAAAAATTGGAACGAGATGTACTTGCTTTCCCGCGGCGCTGCCTTCAGCCCGCTGCTGAAAAGCTATCTCTTCCAGGGGGCTTACTTCCAGTTCGAAAATTATGCCGCTTTTGAGGATGCCTGCCGCATCCGTGCTCGTTTGCTGGAAGCCATGCAGCACCTGTGTACCCAGGTTGACTACCTGGTTTTTCCCTTGTGTGACTGCCTTTCCCCCGGTGATGCCGATTCCATCTCCAGCCTGTATACCCAATTCGCCATGACAGTATTTGCCAACGTCACCGGCCAACCGGTATTGTCCCTGCCGCCGGTAGCGGCCGGGGGGGCCGGGCTGCAGTTCTCCGGACCCCGGCTCAGTGATGCCCGTATACTTGCGTTGGGCGACTATCTGTTGAAAATACGCCAGGGAGGCCGTTAACCGTGGAATTCGAAGCTGTCATTGGACTGGAAATTCATGTTGAACTTAAGTGCAACACCAAGATGTTTTGCGATTGTCCTAACCGCCCCGGCGACGAGCCTAATGCCAATACCTGTCCCACCTGTTTATGGTTTCCCGGCGCCGCCCCCCGCTTAAGCCAGGATGCCCTGGAAAAGGCCGCCCTGTTGTGCCTGGGCCTGGGTGCCGAATTACAACCTGTCAGTGCCTTCGACCAGAAGGTTTATTATTACCCGGACCTGCCGAAGGGTTTTCAACTGTCCCAGGCTCATCTACCCCTCTCCCGCGGCGGCGGTATCGATATCATCGATGAAGATGGGCAACCGAAAAGGCTGCGCCTCCATCATATTCATATGGAAGAAGATGTTGCCAAGCTGGTGCATGAAATGGAAGGCCGTCTCCCGGTCAGCCTGGTGGATTTCAACCGCGCCGGCGCTCCGCTGGTCGAAATCGTCACCCAGCCTGATTTCCACACTCCCTACCAGGCAATGGAATTTCTCAAAGCCCTGCGTACCCAGGTACGCTATATCGGTTCTTCCGAATGCAGTATGGAAAACGGCACCATGCGTGTCGACGCTAATATCTCGATTCGGCCGAAAGGTACCGACCAGATGAATACCAAGGTTGAAGTTAAAAACATGAACTCCGTCCGCCACGTCGGCGATGCCATCGCTTACGAGATCAGCCGCCAGACGGCTGCAGTGCAGGCAGGCGAAGCCGTGGTCCTGCACACCCGGCTCTGGGACCCGGATAAAAAAGTCACTTCTCCTATGCGGGCTAAATTCGAAGGTCCCTGCGTGCCCGACCCCTCTGTCCCTGTTATCGAACTATCTCCGGTATGGATCGAAAAAATGCGCTCCCGCCTCCCCGAAACCCCCGCCGCCCGGGCAGCACGCTTCGTCCAACAATACGGTTTGACTGGTGATGAGGCTGCTTTCCTCAGTTCTGATATCGAAACAGCTGGTTATTTCGAAGTCCTGGTGAAACAGGGCATTAACCCCCACCCCGCCCTGAACTGGCTCACCGCCCAGCTATTACCTGCGCTTAAAGAACGTAAACAAGAACTGGACATCTCCCCGGTCACCCCGGCTCGGTTTGCCGGCCTCCTCCAAATGCTGGCGAAGGATGAGATTAACGCCAATGCCGCCCGGGAAATACTGGGCTTGATGTTTGATAGTGACGATACCCCGGAAGCGCTGGTCCAGGCTCATGGCTTCCGCCAGGTTTCCGACACCGGCACAATCGATGCTATCATCGAGAAAGTCCTGCGGGAACAACCGGCTGCTGTCGCCGATGTCCGCAGTGGCCAGGGTAAAGCTATGGGCTTCTTGATAGGGCAGGTGATGCAGGCTTCCGATGGTAAAGCTAATCCTAAGATAATACGTGAACTACTGGCGAAAAAACTGGGCACAAACTCCTGAAAAATGAATATCTCAGCATGCCTCCCGGGTGTAGGTCGACCGTAGTCGGTCAACCGGTGTTGAAGGAATCCGCTCGTTGATTTTCGCTTGCCGGTTTTTTTCAACCCGGGTTGCCGTATTTATTAAAGTGCAGCCAGCTGAATTCAGGCCGGTCCACCCCGACCTTCGGCGGGATCCGTTCCGGGACTCCCAGGGCCATCACTGTTGCCAGTTCGTGCGTGTCCGGCAGTCCTAACAACTTCTCCACTTCCGTTTTATATTCTCCACCAAAGATAGACATGACACAGCCCAATCCCTCGGCCGTCGCCGCCAGGGCGATATTCTCTGCTGCCGTCCATGCAGCCGCGGTGCTCATCCCGCTTTTTTTGATGCAGACAGCTACCACGCTGGAGTTATGATACAACCCCTTCTCGATCGCTACCCGTCTCGCCCCACCCCGCAGCCCTTCCATCTTCCCTTTTTGTTCGGCGATGCCGTCGATGATGCCCTGGTCGTTGATGATAATGAACTCCCAGGGCTGCGTATTGCTGGCCGAAGGTGCTTTTGCCCCCGCCCAGATCAAACGGCGCAGCAGCGGTTCCGGGACCCTGGCCGTAAACTGGCGGATGGTTCTCCTCTTCTCGATCGCTTCCCAGACATCCATAACAGACCTCCTGATTTCTCGGTATTTCCCGTATCGTCCTCTCAGTTAATACCGGCTGGAGACAACCGGCGCTTGTACAGCACCGCATTTCCCCGTTTCCCCACAGCTGCCAGGCCGCCGGTCGCCCGCAGGCAGTAGGCTATTTTCTGGGCTAATCTACGTGGATACTCTCCTGCAGCCGCCAGCTCAGTTACGGAAAACGGCTCCACGAGGTCTTCCGGGACGAAATCCATCAGGTCTGTAGATGCTGCCAGCACCCTGGTTTCTACTACCCTCAGCAGCCGGCGCTCTTCGGTCACCCATCCCCCCCGGCGCCACCCCCGGACACCGTCATAACGGCGTACTTCCTCTTCTTCGGTCAACAGTATTTCCAGCGAAAATTTCGGATTCATGCATAGATCGGGCAGACGGACCAACTCCTCAAACACATGTGCATACATACCGTGTTTGGGCGATCTACGGCGGCTGAAGGCACTGCCTCCACTTTCCCGCAATTTCACGATCCATTTCTCCCGGGGTATCGGGTAGACCAGCCGTACGCGGTGAATCTCCAATAATTTCTTTAATTTACGCTTGATGGCACTGAAATTCCGGGTTTGTATCTCGATCAGCATATCTCCGCGTACGATATCCACTACGGAACTGTCTACCGGTACTTCGAACCGGTCCCCCGTATGGGCATACCACCGCTTTAAGGCTTCATGCAGCGGTTTTTCATTCAGGGTACCGATCGTCGTTGTTCCCATCTCTGCTTTTCGATATCTTATTTGTCCCGCTGTGACCAGTATATCATGGCTTTAAAACCCTGCTCCGGCCCTGAGCTAATAATTTTTCACTATGTTATAATCACTCCGGAAACATCCGGGAATAAAAGTGTGAGGGTCAGATGAATAATCGCAGCAGTTCCCTGAAATACTCCCAGTACATCGTCACCGAACCTAAACCCGTTCCCCCTGAAGTCCTGGTTAAATTCGCCGCTGCCCGGCCGCAGAGTAAGTCTACCATCGAATCCACGCACCTGATGTCTGTCGACGGCGAAATCATTAAAGATATGTTTTATGTCGATTGTGTCTGGCTTTGGCATGGCTCCTCTTCTGAAAAAGTGGAAGAACCGCACATCCATGATTTCCCTGAAGTGATCGCCTTTATCGGTTCCGACCGGGACCACCCGCAGGAACTGGGCGGGCAGATCACCATCTGGCTGGATGGAGTAAAGCATGTCCTGGATAAGACCTGTTTGATCTTCGTTCCTGCCGGGGCCCGGCATTGTCCGGTCGTCTTTAACCGGATCGATTCACCGGTCTTCTTTGCTACCATCTCGCCGACCACGAAATATACCCGGAGCGTCGTTGCTGACAACCTCCCTCCAACCACAGAAACCCGGTGTAAGATCATTACCGAAGTTGTTGAATTTAACGGGGCCGGTACCGGCCAGCCTCCCAAACCCCCACCTGATTCCACAGTTAAGGGCGCGCGCGTGATGCATCTTGAAGACCATATCGCCGCCGGGTCGTTTTATGT
>CAZSHH010000004.1:0-67551 GCA_964606525.1 uncultured Dehalococcoidales bacterium | reverse complement strand
ACGCAGGATATGGAACATTATAATAGCAATAATGTGGGGGGCGATATCGGCGGGGGGAGGCAAAACCCCATCATGAACCTGCTCCGGCCGGCTGGACGGCAGCGGGCATATACACTACCTGTAAAAGGGGTGTATTTGTGCTCAGCTTCCATGCCGCCCGGGCCGGGAGTTCACGGCATGTGCGGTTATCATGCAGCGATGCAGGCACTGAAACAGGAAAGATAATAGTTAACGGTTCAAGTAACCGATAGGGGGGATGAATGGAAACCGTCAACAAATGTACCGCAGCCATGGATTTTTCCGTATGCTGGGCTGACTGGAGGAACGGCCTTAAGGAATCGATCAAAAACAGCCATACTTATTACCATGATGAAGCCGTTCAATTATTAGTCAATAAACTCGATACTTACTTAACTAATAAAGTATGTGCTTCTTCCCCGGAAGAAGCAATCATGGAAACGATGTGGCGCGCCGCCGACGAAAAACAGCGGGAAACACTGGCGGCGCTGCTCTTGAAAATATCCGACCAAATAAAATAAATGCTCCTTGGTAAGGTTTTTCGTTCCGAATTAGCATTTAACAATCAATTCAGGGAGATATTCGGGAGGTACGAGACAATGGCAAAAGAAGTTGAATTCTACTGCTGGGCAAAATGAAATACCTGTCGTAAAGCGAAGGAGTTCCTTACGCAGAAAAACATACCACTTAAAGAGCGGGATTTTTTTAGAGTCCCCTTCACCCGGGACGAGATTAAAGATTTACTGCAAGGTAAACCCGCTACGGAGATGTTCAACTTCAGAAGCCCGAATTTCAAGAAAACCGGGTTGACTAAAGAAGAACTTGATGAAAAAAAGATGATCGACCTGATGCTGCAAGAACCGCGCCTGGTACGCCGGCCGGTAGTCCGGATAAACGGGAAAGTATATTTCGGCGCTGATGCCAAAGTACTGGCAGGCATCATTTGAAAAGACGCCGCGGCTAGATCCGGATAAGTTAAGTGTCAAATATATTGATAACAGTAATACGGGTAGTAGCGCTTTCCCACGTTATTATACCCTGACCCATTCCGACCGTACGGGAAACCTGTTTCTGACGATTGGCGGGGAGTATGACATGAAGCAGGTTTCCGGCCTTTACACCCGTTTGATGCGTGACGAGATATTTGCGGAATTAGTGTGTGATGGTGATTGTGCAACGCTTCATGTTTACTGTCACGTGAGTGGAGGAGTCGTCCTTGGTACAGCCGGTTGGCGTTACCGCATCTTCCAGACCGAATTACCACTTGTCCTGGAAGCCATCAGGTATGGGGACCGCGCCTTCTTTGAAACAGATCCGGTAGTAAAACAGACTCAGGTCACGGTTCATTTCGTTTCGTATAAGCCGAAATACAATAAAACAGAGGAATGGGGAGAACTGAACATGTATGCCTGATCCAGGCTTAAACAGAATCACAACCGGCGGTTCGTTAGTATTTCGAGCATTACTGCCGGGTCCGTAACCGGGGCCTGGCAAGCCTGGTTGGTACAAATATAGGCCGTCTCTTTTCCGTCAATACTTACCATGCCTGCGGTAAAAGGAGCCAATTGACTTATTTCCAAAGTAGTATCGTTACCGGAAAGGAACAGTGTTACCTGGTGCGGAAGGTAGGTTGAGCGTAATGCCCTTAATAGTTCTGATTGCGCAGGGGCCGGGCTTTTCCCAACGATGAATATTTCGTATGACGGCCCAGCGGCCAGGTCAAATGCGGCAAGCAGATAAGTATGTGCCGATAACGACTGCCGGACTGCTCCGGTGAAAGCCCGCCATAAAGCGGCGGATTTTTTCATGATCGTGATATCACCGGTTATCATTGATAATCTAGTCAGATTAAATGCGGCCATGGAATTGCCTGACGGCACCGCCCCGTCATAAAATTCTTTTATCCTGGGGATTACATCCCGGCTGGTGTCTGGGGTAAAGTAAAATCCTCCTCCCAATTCATCCCAAAAATGCGTGGACATATATTCGTTTAGCTTGAGTGCCTGTTTCAGATAAACTGTTTCATAAGTTGCTTCGTATAACTCGATCAAGCCAAAAACCAGGAAAGCATAATCATCAAGATTGCCGGTTACAGATGCCTGGCCGGCACGGTAAGAATGCAGCAGGCTGCCACCGGGGCCAGTCATATGCTCCAGAATAAAGTCAGCCGCTTGCCTGGCTGGAGCCAAAAAAGCCGGGGTATTCAGCATCCTGGCCGCCTGTGCCAGGGCGCCAATCATCAAGCCGTTCCAGTCAGTCAAAATCTTGTCATCTTTAAATGGGTGATTACGCTTTTCCCGCTGAACGAATAATTTTTGGCGTGCCTCTTCCAGAGTATTTCTAACGAAATCCACCGGTAAATTTTTCGCGGCGGCGGCTTCTTCAAGAGTACGGGATAGATGAGGTATGTTCAATCCTCGTGTCCCTTCAGCGAAGTCGTTTTGGAAATTCCCGGTTTCGCGGATATCAAAGAACTCGATAAACAAGCTTGCTTCATCCCCGGTTAAAATATCCTTGATTTCATTAAGCGTCCAAAGGTAAAATTTACCCTCTTCACCGTCACTATCGGCGTCCTCGGCGGTATAGAAGCCGCCTCCCGGATGAGTCATATCACGCAGGATATACGCAATCGTCTGCCGGGCAGCAAGCGCATAATGGTCATCATGTGTAGCCTGGTATGCTTCAGTAAAAGCCATGATCAATAGTGCCTGGTCGTACAACATTTTTTCAAAGTGAGGTACCAGCCACTGCCTGTCAGTGGCATAACGGTGGAATCCATGGCCGACGTGATCGTAAATCCCACCCCGGGCTAGGCAATTAAGCGTATTTTTCACCATGTCGAGGGCATCTTGTTCTTGTGTCCGCCGCCAGTATCTTAACAGGAACAGTAGATTATGGGGTGAAGGGAATTTAGGTGCGATGCTGAAGCCCCCCCACTTCGGATCATAAGCTGTTTTCAACTCTTGATATCCCTGGTGCAGATCGGCCATGGCTAGTTCTTCACCGGAAAACGTCGTGTTTTCTCGGATGGTATCTGTTATTTGTTGCGCAGAAGCCAACAGTTCGCTGCGGCGAGTTTGCCATAATTGTTTGATACGGGGTATCAGGTCCACCAAACCGTTGCGTCCGAATGAGGCCTCCCTGGGGATATAAGTTGCGGCAAAAAAAGGTTGTTTTTGCGGAGTCATGATGATCGTCAGTGGCCATCCCCCGTTGCCGGTGATCATCTGGCATACCTTCATATACTGCATATCGATGTCGGGACGTTCTTCACGGTCTACTTTGACTGAGACAAAGGCATCATTCAGCAAAGCAGCTACCACCAGGTCTTCAAATGATTCATGTGCCATGACATGGCACCAGTGACAGGTTGAATATCCGATGGAGAGAAAGATGGGCTTGTCTTGGTTTTGTGCCCGTGTAAAAGCTTCCTCGCTCCAGGGATACCAGGCAACCGGATTCCGGGCATGCTGCTGGAGATAAGGGCTGGCCTCGGCGGCTAAGCGGTTTCTATTTTCTATTTCCACAACTATAATATTACACAAAAGATAAGAGGCAGGGCAGCGAACCCGCCTCTTATCTTTTTCTCAGTCCATTTTTACTTGATGGGGAACACCGATATGCCGGGACAAGGACGATGCCTGACCCGGAAAATGTAAACTAATAATTATCTTTTAAAACCTTACCGGTGGCCTTATCCTTCCAGTATCCCCTTTGCTGAAGCGGCCAGTTGAACGAGATAGCCCCGGGACGAGGGCAGTCATTAACACAGCAGCCGCAGTACCAGCACTCATCGGGATGTAGTATCACCGGCGGCTTGCCTTTTTGCGGGTTCGGGAGGTAAACATCGACCTGGCATACTTCAACGCAGTGGTTGCATCCGTTACAGACTTTATCATTAAAGACTACCGGCGTTGAGGGAGTGGTAATATTCGGCAGCATATATACCTTTTTCTCAGTCATCGTAATCTCCTTATTTGTAATTGTAGACCCCGGTATAGTCTTTATTATGGGCTTCGTAATTCTTTTTCATATCGCCCCAATAGTTAAGCGGATATGCCCCAGCCTTGACCTTGTTATTCTCCATTTTGACGGTCACAAATTTATTCCACTCCGGCGGGTCCACTTCGGGATAGTCGATGCGGAAGAAGTTGAGCAGCTGGCTGCTGGCTTTGCGGGCCAGGGACGCATTCAAAATGATCTGTCCGTGAGTCAGCAGGCTGAGGTCTTCGATACTGCGCATCAGTTTGTGCGGATCGAGGGCGTAGAGCCTGGGGACAAATACTTCCTCTATTTCCTGCAGGGAATCAAGTCCCATCTGCAACAGGGATGCGGTCTTAAATTCACTGCAAAAAGACTGCATGGTCCGGGAGATGCCGGCATTCAACTCTTTCCAATCAATACCGTCGGACCGTTTTATCGGGGCGTAAACGCGGGCTTTTTCCAGGGCTACCTGGTCACGGGAAACAGCGCATTCTCCGGTCTGCCGGGCGTGTTCAGCAGCTTTTCTTCCGGCATACCTGCCGGTCGAGGCAGCATAGCTGTGGTCGCCGTGAGAGAACATCTGCTCCCCGGCGATATATAGCCCATCAAGGGTGGATTTGAGGTCCCAGTCGACGATGGGGCCGCTGCCGCTGACGATCCGCCAGTGGGGGGGACTGGTACCTTCGATGAAAGTATAATTCTGGAGCAGGTGTTTGGCAGGGTCGAAGCCCGCCCGCTCGTAAGTATCGGTGATGATCTTAGTCGTGGATTCTTCGCCCAGCATGAGCTTCCAGGTTGCCCGGCGTTCGATTTCCGGCATGGCCGGGAAGTCGCCATAAAAGGGAAGAGCCCACTCGCCCGTCTGAATCCCCTTACGGATAGATTCGCGGACATCCGGCGGCGGTCCCATGGCGCCGCCATCCGGCCACCCCTGGGTCGGCCAGGGTAATTTCTTGCCATTGGCATCGACAAGCTGAATATTTTCATAGCTGGCATCGCCGGCGCCGCCGTACCAGGTATGTTTATAACCTGTCCCCAGCATCAAGATGCCGCTGCGTTCCATCAGTGTGAGTTCCGCACCTGCTTTCCAGGCCATCGCCATGCCGTCGCCGGTCATGGTACGGGAACGGAAAGTATTATGCCCGGCAAGTTCGGTATTAAGTTGCCACAGGGAATAATTGCCGGCGGTCGACAGTACCGCCGCTTTCGACTTAAAGACCATGAATTCCCCGGTGCGGTTGTTGAAACCGGTGGCACCAATCACTTTGTTGCCCTGGATGCCGCCCTCGGTCAGCAGGCTGGTAACCATGACGCGGTCGAATATTTTCACCCCCAACCGCTTGCATTCACGCTTCAAAGCTGGTTTGAAAGTCGTGCCCCAGATACGGATTACGACCTCGGTAGCATGGTTCGGGCTGTAACGCGGCGAGAGCATAAATTTGGTATCGTTGTACCGGCCTTCGGCACCGACATATTCGTCCTGCGAATCTCTGATCTTGCCTCCCATTTGCTCCATCTCGAGCAAGGTATCGTAGTCCTCGCGGCATTGGATTTGATTCCCGATGCCGTTGGCGTAGGATATTTTTACCGGGGCGGCCAGCGGCCCCATAACTCCTGGCCGTTCTGTGATCTGCCTGGCCCAATCATCAGGATCGACTTTCGAATGAGGATTCGCCGGCACGTTGCACCAGTGGTCGCAACCGGGCCCGCCGGCGCCGCTCCTGATGGTGTCGCCTTTTTCCACCAGGGTGACCTTAACACCGGTCCGGGCAGCGCTGATGGCGGCCCAACAACCGGCAATGCCTCCGCCGATAATTAATACATCGGTTTCAGTTTCCTGTTCCTGGTCGTAGCGTATCGGGTACGGCCACGAAGGTACTGTGCCGTCTTTTTCCACTAGATCATGCCACTTGGTCATACGGTCCTCCCTTAATGCAGGATTCTGCTGCTTTTTTTATCCGGCCGCAGTGATTATACTACCTTTTCAGTAAGTATCCGAATCGGCAAAAACTCAATTCAGGATATGCTGAGCACCAGTCCATCGGTACGGGGGGAAATCTATCTTTTTGTGCCCGCCTGGTTTTTTCGATCGTGGTGACGATAGTCCTGACCTATTAGTACTAAAAGTTAAGAATATAAGGTAACTTAAGGTAATTTAATTAATCTTGACGACGATGAAGCAGGCTGGTACTGTCGTATTAGAGGATCCTCCAATAGGTTTACGGTAGTGCATACAATCAGGAGGGAACCATAATGATCAGTGAACAGCAAGTTCCCCGCTTTACGATCGGACAGAGGGTTAAGGTCGTCGTACCCAGTTGTGATGATGAAATCAACAATTCAATTCCATCTCAATTTTTGACATATAACGAAAAGATCGGATATATCGCTAATACGGATGACGTATTCTCACCGAACAGTGAATGTTGTAAAGAACAACCAAGGTGTTATGAAGTCTTTATTACCAAGATCGGGATTATATTGGAATTGCCGGAAAAATGTTTAGAACCGGCAGACTCCCGCCGTTACGTAATGTAGTTTCGGGTAACAACGTATAATTTCAGCGGTCTTTTCGAATTGCTCCGGACTTGATAAAAAACCAGGCCGACTTTTTTCTAAAGATCACCCAAACAAACCATAACAGGAAAAAGAGCCCGGTCAGTTCGGGAACATAAAGTGCAGGATCTGTAACCATATTATGTAACATAATCGGCATCCAATTTTCGATGTCGATCTTCTCAAAAGGGAAACCCAAAGCAGGCCAGAACAATGTTCCTGGGTTTAACCACATTTGGTCGAGGACCAGGTGTAAAATGACACCAAAGGATACAGCCATCAGCCATCTTTTATTCGACTTACGCCACAGGAAAATACCCGACAGGCTTAATAGGATGAAAAAAAGTAATGAGTGGCACATGAGACGTCCATTACTCAGCTGGTCCTTGAATATCAAATGCCCCAGGGGTTTATCGATAATGTCAGGAAGCATGGATCCCACAAATATCAACCGCATATCCACATAATGTGCTAAACGATCAAAAAAAGTCAGATGAGTAGCCCCGGATACCGCAGCGTGGGAATTGATATCCCCCGGGTGTGCCGGAATGTCAGTTTGTTTAGACACAGGTAATATGTTTGAGATAATCGCCGCAACGGCCAGAGTGATTCCAGTATGACTTAATAACAACATTTTTTTGAGGTCTTTAGCTAATAAAATAACAGACAGGAGTATAACAGCTTATACGGGAAATCTTATAATTTAAGCAGGATTACCGTAGGATTTTTGTTTTCAAGCTGTTCTGAACATACAGGAACATTATCAGGGATCAATCCAGGGAATGATGCACATTGTTCCTCTTTTTTCAGGTGTGATAGAATAAGGCCGTTTCTTCAGCGCATGTTATAACAATAACTAATACTATTGAGGGAGGATTCTTGTAATGGAACAAAAAAAATATTGGCGACAGGTTACCCGGGGGCCTTTCTATCTCAATGCCGAACCGGGGACAACCGGTTTATCGATCTGGGCGCACCACGATGAATATAAGAACGGCACCACGCTGGGTTATCACTGCATCAATGACTACTATGAAGCTCCGATGACCCATTCGCATGACTTCCATGAACTGCTGTGCTTCATCGGCGGGGACCCGGAACATATCAATGACCTGGGAGCGGAGGTCCATATCTGCCTGGGTGACGAGTTGGAAGAACATGTCATCACCAGCGCCGCCATCGTTTCCATCCCGCCGGGGATGAAGCACTGCCCGTTGAAAGTAACCAAAATTACCAAACCCTTCGTCTTCCTGGAGATTTCGGCGACCAAGGAATACGGCACCCCGACCGAATTAGCAGCCGCCAAGGCCGCTACTGAAGCCGCCGCGGCCAAACCGGCAGCCAAGCCGGCCAAGAAAGCGAAGAAATAAGATACCGTACTTTATCTTGTGTAATTATGAATCAGCCTGTCTTTGAGTACGGAACTCAAGGACAGGCTGATAGTATGTTTCGTGTTACCAAAATATGAGTAGTGGTGACGGTTCGCTTGACGCGGAGCGCGTTTCTCTGTTTAATATTAGTGTTAACCGCATGCGGAAGTAGTTCAGCGGTAGAATGCCTCCTTGCCAAGGAGGAGGTCGCGAGTTCGAATCTCGTCTTCCGCTCCATCCAAACAAACTCAAACCGATATCTATATATTCGTAACGCGTTTAAAAGGTCTAACACAATTCCCAGGGCATTACTAGAACTGTTCTTGGGAACTCGTATCCTTTCTCAGAAACTCATTGCAAAATAAGGAGTGTCTTGCTCAACACTATGTCATTCTGGCGAAAACCAGAATCTATCCTGATCTAACCTTCTGGTTTCTGAAACAAGTTCAAAATGATATTATAAAAAACCGGTTGATCAATGTTATGAACATTCCAGACCAATCATTACTATATTAGTCAGATCTCACTCGGCTGAAGAACTGGGGGAAAATATGAAAAAGAACCGAGTTTTAAGGCTTATTTCTATGAGTTGTTTGGCGCTATCATTAGCCTTAATATCCTGCGGTAAAAACTCGCTTGTTATTAAGCTGGATGATCAAGCCAGGATATATGCAGCGGTGATAAAACGCTTGTATCAAGATTTCGGGGACGGTCAAAGAGGACCGCAGACCGTCTATATTATGAAATCCACTGACGACAGCGGTGGTGTTCCACAAGTTGAAGCCAACACGATGGTTCTTCCAGAATTACTGCAACAGGCGGTAATCTCTGAATTAACTGACACAAAGAGAATATATGTTTGGGTGAGTCAGGCTAGTGAAATTCCGATCGATGACGTGTTTGCAGGGGGAAGCTGCCAGGTTATTTTGGGAAACATCCATCTTCAAAAAGATAACTCTGTCCAGGTAACTGCCAGCCTTTATTACGGGGGAACGGGTGGCGGCGGTACCACGTTTATTGTCGAGATGATAAATGATACCTGGACAGTCACGGGTACTACCGGATCGATTTGGATGAGTTAGCTGAATTCCAGCCCGGGTCAGTTCTCTTCAGTTACTTCTGGAGTATTACTCGATTGTCATCTGAATGTTTTACGACGGGCTCTTGACGACAAATCTCGCATCGCCGTCCTGAGCGATGATCCCCGTGATCTTACATTTCTCATTCAGGCATTTGACATACCAGCCGTCCGGATATACATATAAGGCGCTTTGGCCGCAGAACGGACACGTTTTATATTCGAAGTGATCCTCTACATCCAAAAAAATTCCCTCCTGAGCCATCCGCGTCATACGATTTAATCCAGGAGATCATAATTAAACCGTGCTACTTCGCTGAGAACGGCCGGTATTTGTTCGGCAACAGTTTTATGCAGCGGATGGTCTTGATAAGCTTGAAAGGTGGCTTCATCAGCAAAATCGATAAAGAGAGCTAACTCGTACCGGTTTTTCCCCTGGATTTCCGAAGCCTTGCCCATGTATACATTATGCGTCCCGGGTACTTTAGCCAAAGCTTCTTCTGCCTTCTGGATGAACCTGTCTCTCCATTCCGGGGTGATTTCGGCTTTAAAATTCCCCATGATGACATGCCTGATCATTTTGCTCCTCCCACACGGCTGCTTATAATAGTCAGGGTTGAGTCAGATGAAAGGCCAATACCACTATAACTGACAAATGGAGAAGGTACAATACCTGCATGTAAATCCAACGAGAGGACTATTGATTTTCGGGATGCCGTTCGATTTCCGGTTGTATCAACAGGATAAAAGTAGTAATCTTGCTCCATCCTTATCGATCATGAACAAATCATGACAGGAAACGACTATATTAGCTGATTAGGGACGGCCTGATGGAGAAATGGCAGACCGGCGATATCGCGGCCTTTGAGGACTTCTTTCGTGAATACGAGAGAGCCGTCTTTAATAATGCCTATCTCATTACAGGCAACCGGGAGGATGCCGAAGATATTTTACAGGAGGTATTTACCTCGGTCTGGAAGTCCCGCCATACTTATGACCCGGCAAAGGGGAAATTGAGTACCTGGCTGCACCGTATCACCGTAAATGAATCATTACGGAAACGGCGGAAAAATCCCCCCATGATCCCCCTCGACGAGGTACAACTGCCGGAGGCGGGCGGCGGGCGTGATGAGAAGTTGCTGGCCCATTTTGAAAATGAGGATATGATGCGGGCCTTGAATACCCTGGACGGGCGGCTGCGGGCCGTACTGGTCCTGCGGTATTTCAACGATCTATCTTATGAGGAAATAGCCCAGGTAGTGGGCATTCCCCTGGGGACGGTAAAATCGAGAATAAACCACGGATTGAAGGCACTGCGGCAGCGGTTCGGGCCGCAATCGTGAGATAATTAACATTATTAACGGATAAAAGATGGACTGTAAAGAAGTAAAACAACTGCTGGCTGCTTACCTGGACAACGAGGTGACAGCAGAAGAACGCCGTCAAATCGAGGCCCACCTGGTGGTGTGTACGGACTGTTCAAAAGAATTAGATGAACTGGCGAAAGCGCAGACCAACCTGCGCCAGGCATTCCATGCCGCGGCTTCGCAGGCGGGATACCGCCGGGACACCTGGAGAGAGCTGCAGCCGGAACTGCAAGCCTACCGGCCTTCTTTCCTATCTCTACTGCGGACGCGCCGGCGCCGCCTTGTGGTTACCCTCATCATGGCTGTCCTGATCATTACTTTGATCGTTCTGTGGGTTACCGGCGTCCTGCCGGGATTCCGGAGTTAGTCACGCTTTCACAACTGCGGGAACAACTTTTTTCCCCCGGACACGTTATATATTGATGCTACAGATAAACGAAGGCGATACTTTTTCGTCTTTTTCGTATAAACAATTAGCACTCAGCTTGATTCTGCAATAAGGGGGCAGCTATGAAATCACGGATAAAAGTACTGGCCGGGCTGCTGGCAGCAGGGATGTTATTATTGCTGGCTGCTTGCGGCAGTGGAAGTGCCGTCATGAGTGAAAATGCATATCAAAATGGGGGGGTAGATACCGAAGGAAAAGGAGGCAATCAGCCGACAATGACCCCGGCCAGGCCTACAACTTCGGTACCACAAGCAACGCATAAACCAACTTATACCACGGATGAAAGTACTACTCCCTATGGCGGTATGTCAGGAACGGTCCCAGAAGACCGTATGATCGTCCGTACCGGCTACATGTCGGTGGTCGTAGATAATGTGACTGCCGCCATCAGCCGTATCGCTGATCTAGCTGAGTCCGGAGATGGATATATCGTTTCCTCGAATAGTTGGCGGGACGGCGAGCGGCTGTACGGCACTATTACCATTAGAGTGCCCGCCGGTGATTTTGCCGGTATCATGAAAATGATCGGCGATCTGGCCGTAGAGGTTAATTCCCAGACCACCACCAGCCAGGATGTGACCGAGGAGTATGTCGACCTGACGGCGAAGTTGAGTACCCTGGAAGCCACGGAACAGCAGTTATTGATAATTATGGGCAAAGCGGAAAAAGTCGAGGACATTCTGGCCGTGCAGAAACAGTTGACCGATATCCGTACCCAGATCGAACAGACCAAGGGCCGCATGCAGTACCTGGAAAAGACCTCCGCCATGTCCCTGATCGAGGTTAGCCTGGAACAGTCCCGGCTGGACGTCACTTTCAATGCCAGTGGCCGGTTCATCAAGTCAGGGCAGTCGGTCAGGTTTAATCCCAGCATTGCCGGTGGTTTTGCCCCATACAGCTATCAATGGGATTTCGGCGACGGTAAAACCAGCAATGAAGATTATCCGGTACATATCTACCGGGCAGCCGGTGAATATACGGTGACCCTCACCGTGACCGATGACCGCGGCAATACGGTTGCCGAAACCATGGCTGATTATGTGAATGTCAAGGCTGGCTGGTCGGCAGGAAATATCGTCAGCAATGCCTGGAATGGTTTAGCAGCTTTCGGCCGGGCACTAACTAACATAGCAATATGGTTGGGTATCTTCAGCCCGGTATGGATCATCGCCGGCATCATCATCTTTATCGTGGTACGGCGGCGGAGAAAAGCACGGTAATCCAGTAGTAGGCTATTGTTTTATAGGGGGTGGTTCTTCGAAGCTGTCTCAGAATTCCTGAAATGTCATTTTGAGACGGCCTCCACAGACCATCCCCTACCTGGTTACTGCCCCCGGGCTTTTTTTTGCAGTTCGAATAGCTTGTTCAAGGCTTCCAGCGGGGTCAGGGAATCAACCTGCAGGTTTTCCAGTTCTTCCAGGACAGGTGATTTCTCGCCGAACAAGGAAATCTGCAGGGTAGTCGGGGCGGGACGGCGGCCCTTCGACCCCGGCCGGGGCTTGTTCGTGCTTTTGGCTTCAAGGTCAATCAATACTTCATGTGCCCGGTGGACGACGCCGCGGGGCAGGCCCGCCATCTGGGCAACATGGATGCCGTAACTCTTATCGGCTCCTCCGGGGATAATTTTCCGCAGGAAAACCACTTCACCCTTATTTTCGGAGACGGCCACATTATAGTTCCTTACTTTCGGCAGATAATCGGCGAGTTCTACCATTTCATGGTAATGAGTGGCGAAGAGTGTCTTGGCACTGATGCGGGCGTTGTTATGGATGTATTCGGCGACCGCCCGGGCAATCGACAATCCGTCGTAAGTACTGGTACCGCGCCCAATCTCATCCAGGATCAGCAAGGAGCGGGGCGTAGCATTATTGAGGATATTGGCGGTTTCCACCATTTCCACCATGAAGGTAGACTGGCCGGAGGCCAGGTCTTCGCGCGCCCCGATACGGGTGAAAATACGGTCAACCAGGCCGATATGTGCTTTACCTGCCGGAACGAAACTGCCGGTCTGGGCTAACAGCACGATCAGGGCTACCTGTTTCAGGTAAGTTGATTTGCCGGCCATGTTCGGGCCGGTCAGAATCACGATTTGGGATTCGTTATTATCAAGCACCGTATCGTTGGGTATGAAACTACCCCCGCCCAGGCTCTTCTCCACCACCGGGTGGCGCCCGTCTTTGATCTCAATGCGGGCTCCTTCATCGAGTTCAGGCCGGATAAAGTTCTGGCGGACGGCGGTTTCCGCCAGGCTGGCGATCACGTCCAACCGGGCAATGGCGGCGGCCAGAGCTAAAATGTGCTCGTTCTCCCCGTTGATCTGTCGGCAGACCTGTTTAAAAAGGCTGGTTTCAAGCTCTTCGATCCGCTCTTTAGCATTCAATATCAGTGACTCATATTCCTTGAGTTCCGGGGTGATAAAACGCTCCCCGCCGACCAGGGTTTGTTTACGGATATATTGCGGTGGCACCTGGAGCAGGTTGGCATTGGAGACTTCGATGTAATAACCGAAAACCTTGTTGTAGCCGACTTTCAGTGATTTGATGCCGGTCTTTTCTTGTTCTGCACGCTCGAGGTTGGCCAGGAACTGGGCGGCGTCTTTGGAGGTACGGCGCAGGTTGTCCAGTTCTTCGGAAAACTCCGGTTTAATAACGTTGCCGTCACCCGGGCTGGATGATGGTTCATCAAGAATCGCCCCTGCAATCAAAGCGGCGGTCTCCGGAAAAGGCCTTAGCCCTTCCCTCAGCCACTGCGGCACCCGGGCATTATCCAGGCTGGAAACCAGGGAAGGGATCATCTCCAGGCTGCGGCGTAAGGTTACTACCTCCCGGGGCAAGGCAACGCTGCTGCCGATACGGTTGATCAGCCGTTCGATATCGGAAAATTTGCTGAAGAGTGATATCAGGCTGGCCCGAACCATCGTTTCTTCGACTGCCCAGGCGACCGCTTCCTGCCGTTTAAGCAGTTCCGGCAGGTCCAACCGGGGTTGACTCAACCATTTACGCATCAAGCGGCTGCCCATCGGCGTTTTGGCCAGGTCGATGACACCCAGCAAAGAACCTTCGGCAAGGCCGGTACGGCTGTTTTGCAGTACTTCCAGGTTGATCAGAGTCTGCTCATCCAGGGACATAAAAGAACCGGTGTGGTAAGTAGACAACCGGGTTATCTGGGCTAAGGATGATTTCTGGGTCTGGCGGATATAATGAATGACCGCACCGGCGGCACTCACTGCCAGTGGTAGATTGGCACATCCATAGCCTTCCAAAGAGGTAACGCCGAAATGTTCCTGGAGGAGGCGGGCTGCATTCTCGGGACTGAAGACGAAATCATCCAGGCGGGTGACCCCCGCCAGTCCGGAGATATCCCAACCACCCAGGCTGTTTTGTGGGGTGATTATTTCGCTTGGAGCCAGTCGGTTGATCTCCAGCCTGGCCTGGTTCAGGGGTAGTTGGGTGGTGGCGAATTCACTGGTGGTGATGTCGATATAAGCGATGCCGGCCTGGGTATCATCGGCTGCCAGGCTGACCAGGTAATTGTTCTTTTGGCTGTCCAGTAAAGCCGGTTCGACCACGGTCCCGGGAGTTACCACCCTGGTCACTTCCCGTTCTACGATACCCCGGCCGGGAGTGGGCGGGGTCATTTGTTCGCAGATGGCAACTTTATACCCGCGGCTAACCAACCGGGCCAGATAATTATCCAGGGCGTGGTAAGGAATCCCTGCCATGGGGACACGGTTGCCCTTGCCCATTTCCCGGGAGGTAAGTACGATCTCCAGTTCCCGGGCGACGATCCGGGCATCGTCGTCGAAGGTTTCATAAAAATCGCCCAGGCGGAACAACACCAGATTACCGGGATGCTGCTGTTTTACCTTAAGATACTGGCGGCGGATGGGGGTGACATCATTCATGACAGCTTATTCTACCGAATTGTCAGGTGCATTGAAAGTCGCCAGCCGCAGAAGCGGGTAAAAAAAATTGACTATACATAACGGAAGTAGTAGAATTCCGTTATCTCGTTGGTTTCCCGAATACTCTTCATCTGGAGTTAGTGTGAAAGAAGATATTGAAAGATTTCTGACCTATCTCTCCGTAGAGAAAGGTTTTTCCGATAATACCCTGGCAGCTTACCGCAATGACCTGCAGAACGATTTGCTGCAATTCGCCGAAAAAGAAATGAATAAACGCGGTAATATGCCGTCCTGGATAGGTTTTAACCGCCAGGATATCATCAGCTACCTGCTGCATCTGAAAGAGCGCGGCTATGCCGCGACTACCCAGGCACGCAAAATCGCGGCCGCCAAGTCTTTCTTTGGTTTTCTGGTCAAAGAAGGACGTCTAAAAGTCAGCCCCACGGAGAATATCGGGGCTCCTAACGTAGGGCGGCCGTTGCCCAAACCGATCACGGTTAATCAGATACGGAGGCTATTGGAACAACCGGCCGGACAAAATACCCCGGAAGGTAAACGGGATTGTGCCATGCTGGAACTGCTCTATGCCAGCGGCATGCGGGTCAGCGAACTGACTTCCCTTAATATCGAAGATGTATTAGCCGACGGCTATGTGCGCTGTTTTGGCAAAGGGCATAAAGAGAGAATCATTCCAGTACACCAGCGGGCTTTAGATGCGGTTGATGATTATCTGAAAAACGGAAGGCCGCAGCTGACACAGGACCATAATGAGAAAGGCCTCTTTCTTAACCGGCGCGGCGACCGCTTAACCCGCCAGGGTTTCTGGCAGATACTGAAAGGTTATGCTAAACAGGCCGACCTCGGTAGCGAAATAACCCCGCACACACTGCGGCATAGCTTTGCCACTCACATGTTAAGCGGTGGGGCCGACTTGAGGTCGGTACAGGAATTACTTGGGCATGCCAATATCTCCACGACCCAGGTATATACCCACCTGACTACCGAACACGTCCGGCGGACTTATGATAAATCTCATCCCCGGGCTAAGTAATCATCAGGAGAGATCAGATGTCCCCAAAATCAAGACGAAAATTTAATAAATATGCCGGGCAGCGCCGTAATCCGGTACCGGCCGCCCGTCCGCAGGTTACTGCGGCCGCTCCGGAGATAAGAGCCCAATCTGCGAGCAGCCCTCGGCCAACGGAACCCCGGGCGTCCACCGCAGCTGCCCTGGCTTCTTACACTAATGTTCCCCGGGAACTGAAAACGATCGGAATATTGGCTGGTGTTGCGTTAGTTATCCTCATTGTGTTGGCAGTCATCTTGTCAAAAACAGTATAACGCGACCTATTTAATAGAACCTGTTCGCGGAGTAACAGCCCTGCTTATTTGAGATGAGGCGCGTTGGTCCATGTGATTTTTTCTTCGGATCGGTATCATGACAACCCTGTTTTACCTGACCTGTAGCATCATGTATAATGAGCAAGCGCGTTAGAGACAAGCGGTAAAGAGTATTTACAATATCAATGAATGTGGGTGAATTGAATGGATAAGTACGGTCTAACCAACATACGCAACCTGGTATTACTCGGGCACAGCGGCTCCGGAAAAACGACACTATCGGAAGCGATGCTTTTTTCTACCGGTGCCGTCAACCGCCTGGGCAAGGTTGACGATGGTACTACTGCTTCAGATTATGATCCGGCAGAAGCCAAGCGAAGAATCAGTATCAGTCTTTCGGTGTTACCCTGCATCTGGAAATCTACCAAGTTGAATATCCTGGATGCCCCCGGTTATGCCGATTTTATCGCTGAGATCAAAGCCGGGATACGTGTAAGTGAGAGTGCCTTGATCGCCGTAAGCGCCAACTCGGGCGTTGAAGTTGGTACGGAACAGGCCTGGGAATATTCGGGAGAAGCCAAATTATCCCGGGTCTTCGTCGTAAATAAAATGGACCGGGAGAATGCGGACTTCAACAAGAGTATCAATCAACTCCAGGCAAAGTTCGGTACCAAGGTTTTACCGATCCAGGTCCCGATCGGCGCCCATACAACCTTCCAGGGAATCGTCGATCTTTTAACCATGAAAGCTTATACCGGGTCTCCTGCTAAGGAAGGGGCGGTACCGGATAGCATCAAAGCCCAGGTTGACAGTTACCGGGAGAAGTTGATTGAAGGTATCGCCGAACAGGATGACAAGATGCTGGAGAAGTACCTGGGCGGCGAGCAGCTGACTCCCGAGGAAATTACCAGCGGATTACAGAAAGCAATTTCCTCGCGTAAGATCGTACCGGTCCTGGCGGCATCCGGGCTGCAGAATGTAGGTACCAGTTTGCTGCTGGATGCTATCGTCAATTATCTGCCAACACCGAATGACCGGCCGATTATTGCGGTAGCCGATCAAGGCACGCAGGAATTACAGGCCAGTGAAGATGGGCCGTTATGTTCTCTGGTTTTCAAGACCAGCGCCGATCCTTATGTGGGTAAACTAACCTACCTCCGTGTTTATAACGGTGTCCTCAGCAGTAACTCCCAGGTGTGGAACCTGAACCGTAATGATATCGAACGCATCGGCCAGTTATACAAGGTTTCCGGGAAAAACCAGGAGCCGGTTACCGAGATACGCGCCGGGGATATCGGAGCAGTGGCTAAACTCAGTCTGACGGCGACGGGAGACACGCTGGGAGTCAAAGAAAAACCGATAAAAATAATCCCGGTTACTTTCCCGGCACCGATCCTCAGTAAAGCCGTCTATCCCAAGACCAAGCTTGACCTGGATAAATTGGGCAGTTCCTTAACCAGGCTGGTCGAAGAAGATGCCACCCTCCAGGTCCGCCGTGATGCCGATACCGTGGAAACCATCATCTCCGGCATGGGAGAGACTCAGCTTGATGTCGCCGCCGAAAAGATGCAGCGTAAATTCGGCGTCGGGGTTAACCTGGAAACACCTAAAGTCCCTTACAAAGAGACCATTTCCATGCCAACCAAAGCGGAATATAAACATAAGAAACAAACCGGCGGCCACGGCCAGTACGGACACGTCGTTATCGAACTCGAACCCCTCCCCCGCGGCAGCGGTGTTGAGTTCGTCGACCGTGTCGTCGGTGGTTCCGTCCCCAAGAACTATATCCCGGCCGTAGAAAAAGGGGTGAATGAAGCGAAGACCGAAGGTGTCCTGGCACGGTATCCCATCGACGATGTTCGCGTGATACTCGTCGATGGTAGCTTCCATCCTGTTGACTCCTCGGAAATCTGTTTCAAGATTGCCGGCGCCGGGGCTTTGAAGAAGGGCATGACTGACGGTAAACCGGTTATTCTCGAGCCGATCATGAATATGACTATCCGGGTCCCTGAGGAATTCACCGGCGATATCATCAGCGACTTGAATACCAAGCGGGCCCAGATGCAGGGTATGGCCCTGGAGGACCACATCCAGGTCATCCAGGCCCAGGCGCCGCTGGCGGAAATCCAGCGTTATGCCATCGACTTGAAATCTATTACCCAGGGCCGGGGAACTTTTTCCATGACTTTCGATCATTACCAGGAAACGCCTGCTCTGGTAGTACAGAAAATCATCACCGAACGGCAGCAGGAAAAAACAACCGCTTAGTAATAATTTCGATGAATATTACAAAGGGGGAGAAATTATCTCCCCCTTTTGGTATTACCGGGTATCACTGTGTTCTTACCCTTTTTCGAATCAGCTATTGACAAATATTTAAGCTCATAATAATATATCGTTAGTCGATATAACGACTAACGATATATTATTATTTCAGGATAAAGTGTATGTTATCCCGGGATAACATCAGTAAATATCTACCTCTTTCCGAAACGACTTACTATATCATGCTGGCCCTGGTCGATCCGCTGCATGGTTACGGTGTAATGCAGAAAGTAGCTGAGATCAGCAACGGCTTGGTAAAATTGGGCCCGGGAACCTTATACGGCGCCTTCAGCACCCTGGAAAGGGAAGGATTGATTGAAAAAACCGGGGAGGAAGAACGCCGGAAATTATACCAGTTGACACTTAAGGGAAAGTCCGTCCTCCTTAACCAGATCAGACGGTTAGGTACGATGAGTCGCAGCGGGCTTATAGTGTTAAGCCGGCTGATATAGACACAACCCGGCAGGGAGAGGGTAAAAAAATCATGGCAAAGCAGCAGGTCACCAGATTCAGATGGTTCTGGGCTTGGCAGGACGAGGCCGAAGAGCGCTGGTTGGCAGAGATGTCCGGTAAAGGGTTTCACCTTAATTCAGTGTGCATCCCCGGCATATATACCTTTCAAGTGGCTGAACCACGTTCATACGTTTACCGTATGGATTATCAGTCTTTTACCAGGAAGGACAAAAAGGAATATTTGCAGTTGTTTCAGGACGCCGGCTGGGAACATATCGGGGAATTATCTGCCTGGCAATATTTCCGTAAGGAGTTGAAACCCGGGGAAGTAAACGAGATATTTACCGATGTAGAATCGAAAATCGCCAAATACAACAGGGCGCTGGCTTTTACGGGGTTCATGATAATTCTATTATTGTCGGTCTTTGGCGGACAGGTTATCAACGAGGGGCCGGGGTTATGGTGGGGTGGTATCAAGCTTTTCTATCTCGTGGTAATTATGCTGCTGGTATTTGCGGTTATCAAGTTAGCCCAAAAGATCAAACGGTTGAAAAGGAACTGATCCTCAGTGACAAAATCAGGAACAAGAATATAAAAGGCAATATTAACAACTCCTTCTGGAATATGTTGATTTGCCGTAAAAAAAGACCGGGGAGTTACCCCCGGTCTTTTTTACTTTCATTGCGTCTGTAGGGGAATATTATCGCCAGGTGTCGATACTGTATGCCGGGTTGCCCATGTTCCGGCGGGCCCCCAGCCACTGGGGATACTCTTCGCCACCGCCGGTCACGATAATACAATTTTCATAAGGCTCGCTGACAAAGGGCACCAGGGCATCGTCGGACAGATCTTTCCAGGGCTTCCCGGAGACTTTTTCTACAGCATTCCAGGCGTTGGTCTGCACATCAGGCCAGGAATGGGCGCGGTATTCGCGGACAGTCCGGAAGCTGGCTTTATAGATCCACTCGTAGACCTCATCCTTCGTCTTGAAACCGGCATCGCAGAGGGCTTGCGCCATCTGGGGCAGCATCAGGAAGGTGATGCCGCCTTCACGGCCGGCCCAGAGTTCGGGCAGCATGTATTCCAGCCAGTTCTTGGGACCGGGTTTGCCTTTGACGCCCAAACGGCGGGCAATCCCGCCGTGGCCGGATTTCTGGAAAGCCCGGTAGCCGCCCGGAGAGAATTCGGTGCGGTGAATGTTGGTAGAACCGCCCCGCCCGATATTAGCAGCATAGACGATACTCTCGTTTTTCTTGTAATCGTATTCTTCATTCAGACCGCGCCAACCCGGCGGTAGATTATCGAGGTCTTCTGGGATGCAGTTGAAGAGCGGCGCTCCCATCACGCCGCAGTTGGTGACAGCAGGGATATTCCCCCCGAAGTTGCGCCACATCAGTTCGGCGGCGCGGGCGATGCTCCGGTTGGCCGGATTGCCCGGGCCGAGGATGCCGACGTCGCAGTTCATACCGATCTCTTTGGAATAAGGGCCGCTGACGATGAAAGCCTGGCTGCCGCGGCCGTCTCCACCGCCGCCCCCGCCCGCTTCTGCGATCGCCAGCAATAAAGGCATATATTCCGGTTTACATCCGGCCATCACGGCATTGATCGCTACTTTTTCCACTGTCGCTCTTCTTTTAAGCGGTTGGAATAAGACCGGGTCGCCTTTCTTCCGGGGTACCCCCATGCCCATTGGCAAGCCGCCGTGTTCCCTGGTTTGCACGATCAATTCATCCGCTTTATGGCTGGTACCTTTGAGCATTAATGCCACCTTTTCTTCCGTAGGAACCACGATCGGCAGGCCGTCGGTATACTTGGCGATCGGTACATTATTTTTCAGAGCAGCAATATTTTCCGTCTGCGTATAGAATTCATATGCTGCCTCCATGGTACCTTCAAAGAGTACCCTGTCGTCTGCCAGTTCCAGCTTCCCAACTGCCTTTTCATCCTTTGCTAAGGGACGGACCAGGGCCTCCAGCATCACAGGCAGAAAACGGTCGACATCTTCCGGCCCCTGGAGGGTTCGGGATACGTGCACGCGCCGGAGATTGGGAGAGCCACTCATCAGCGCAGCCTGGTGGAAACATTCATCCTGGTCGGCATATAGTAGAGATACGGTTGGAATGCCGGCTTGTTCATTTTCCGCTACTTGGAACAACTGTCCCCAGATAGCGCCGTGTCACCAGATGACGCCGGCAATCACAGCGTCAGCATCTTTCTTTTCCTCATCGGTCAATTGAGCACTGAAACCGTAATTCAGCTTCATCTTCCAGTTGACGTTCGGGTAATCAGCGGGCAGCCGCTTGCGCAGCGGGATCGTGATATCCTGGTCGCCGCCGGCATTTATACAGACATAGATGGTCTTACCGTCGATCTTGTCAAGCCTGGGAGCTAAAGGATAGATTTTTACCGGGTCCTGGATACCAACAGGATTCAGACACTTATATTTTCTTTCTGGCATAGTGATTCCGTCTCCTTAAAATCCTTACAAACATTTACGATAATATGACAATGTTGGTGAAAATTGTAATGATTATATCGCCAATCCAACACCTTTACAATGCGGCTTTCTGGTAATGTTAAAATCGAAAAGCCACTATCGTCCCGGCAAAGAAAAAAGAAGCTGGAGGATTTTTCCCTCCAGCTTCTTGCTTGATGACAAATCGGTGTTGTTAGCGCCAGTAGTCGATATTGATAGGTTTAATACCAGGACGGCGGGCACCCACCCATTGCGGATATTCTTCGCCGCCGCCAGTGACAATGATGCAGCTTTCCCAGGGATCGTTCACAAAGGGAACCAGGTAATCGTCGGATAATTCCTTCCAGGGTTTGCCGGAAGTGCGTTCGATACCTGTCCAGGAGGCCGTATTAACATCGACCCAGGAATGCGTCCGGTATTCGCGCAGCGGCCGGAAGCTCTGCTTGTAGATCCACTCATAGACCTCGTCCTTGGTCTTGAAACCGGCTTCGTAAAGATGGCGGGCCATCTGGGGCAGCATCAGGAAAGTAATACCGCCTTCACGATCATGCCAGACACCGGGGATGAGATAGCCCAACCAGTTCTTAGAGCCGGGTACACCTTTGACCCCGAGGCGCCGGGCAATACCACCGTGGCCGGATTTCTGGAAAGCACGGTATCCGCCGGGAGAAAATTCGGTGCGGTGGATGTTAGTCGTGCCGCCGCGGCCGAGGTTCATCACGTAAATGATACTTTCACTGCGCTTGAAATCGTACTCTTCGTTCAAGCCGCGCCAACCCGGCGGGAGGTTATCGAGGTCTTCCGGAATGCAGTTGAACAGTGGTGACCCCATTACACCCACATTGGTGACATTCGGGACGTTGCCGCCGAAGTTCCGCCACATCAGTTCGGCCGCCCGGCCGATACTGCGGTTCGCCGGGTTACCCGGGCCAAAGATACCGACATCGAAATTCATGCCGATTTCCTTGGAAATCGGACCGCTGACCACGTAGCCCTGGCTGCCCCGCCCATCTGAACCACCGCCCCCACCCGCTTCAGCGATTGCCAGCACTACCGGGAAATACTCCGGCCGGCACCCGGCCATCACCGCGTTTACGGCGACTCTTTCGACCGTGGCCGTACGTTTCAGCGGCATAAACTTAACCGGCGTACCTTTTTCTATCTTGTGCCCTTTCGCCTGGAAAGCAAATTCCGCCCGGTCGGTTTGATGCACGATAAACTCGTCCGGTTTATGGCTGGTACCCTTGAGCATGGCCGCTACCCGTTCTTCCGTGGGCACGATGATGGGCAGGCCGTCGGTATATTTCGCGATCGGAGCATTATATCGGAGAGTGGGGATCTTCTCGGACTGCATGTAAAATTCCTGGGCTGCTTCGAGCGTTCCTTCAAAAAGTATCCGGTCATTATTGATCTCATACACACCACCGGATTTTTCTTCTTTAGTTAGAGGCCGGACCAAGCCGTCCAGTAAAGACCCAATAAAGCCATCCACGTCCACCGGCCCGGGTAAAGTGCGGGAAACGTGAATTCTGCGCAGGTGGGGGGAACCGCTCATTTTCCCGGCCTGGACGAAGGCTTCATCCTGGTCAGCATACAGCATGGACACTGTGGGAATACCTGACTGTTCGTTGTCGGCAACCTGGAACAACTGTTCCCAGATCGCACCGTGTCACCAGATGACGCCGGCGATGACGGCATCGGCATCCTTTTTTTCTTCGTCGGTTAATTCCGCACTGAATCCGAACTGCCGCTTGATTTTCCAGTTGACATTAGGATAGTCCTGCGGCAGCCGTTTGAGTAAGGGAATCGTAATGTCCTGGTCGCCGCCGGCATTGATGCTGACATAGATCGTTTTACCGTCAAGCTTATCTAGCCGCGGTGCAAGAGGGTAAAGCGTGATTGGTTCCTGGATACCGACAGGGTTGAGGCATTTAAATTTTTTTGCTGGCATGGCTCTTCCTTCTCCTTTAGTATTCGTCAAATCGATGTCATTTAGTCGTTATCATCAAAGGGTATCGGTAAAATTGCCCGGAGTTAACTTGCTATGTTTTGTTAATGATTATAGTCACTATCCTTTCACTTGACAATCTGGCTGATCTTTTTAAATTGATCTCCCTGGGCGGCCTTGAGTAATTCGAAAAGCACGGTCTCGGTTCCGGTCAACCGGGCACCGGCTTGCTGCATCATATCAAGAGCAAGCTGGCGGTTAAAGGAAGTCCGGGACGATACCGTATCCGTTACTACATGGGCTTGATATCCGTTCTTGATCAAATCACAGGCAGTCTGATAAACGCAGATATGTCCTTCGATACCGGAAATAAGGATTTGTTTACGATTTTGCTTGATCAATCGGTTTTTGAATTCATCATGTTGCCAGCAGCTGAAACTAATCTTGGAGACCGGATCGAATCCCGGAATTATTGATGAGATGTCGGGAAGTGTGGGACCCAGTCCCTGGGGGTATTGTTCGGTCACTAATACTGGAACTTCCAAAACCTGTATTCCCTGTAATAATTTTTGCAGGTTTAGCAACAGGTTTTCCTTATCATGCATGACCCGGAATAGTTTTTCCTGAACATCAATTACCAGGAGCATGGTATCGGCAATTTCCAGCATTACACCCTCCGAGCCGGTCGAGTTTATTCTTTTGAAAAAAAGGTCTCCGTTATTTCTTTTCCACTTTTATGCCGCGATATACGTAATCGAACATGATTTCACCGACTTCATCGACTGATAACCGGCCTTTTGGTGAGAACCAGATAGTACTTCTGATTATCACGGAAGAAGTTAAGTAGATCGTTACTTTAATATCCTTTACTTCGAAAATTCCTTGTTTAATACCCCGCTCAATGACCTTACCCATGATGTTATCATAGATGTCACGAAGCTGGACAATTGCTTTACGGTGTTCGGTCGATAGGTCTTTCAGCCCGGTATCTGATATCAGGATACTGGAACGTTTCATGCGTACCAGCAATCCAAAATGACTCTTGACCAACGAGCGTAATTGTTCTACCGGACTGGTCACCTCATCCTCATCCAGGTGTTTCACCGAGGCTACCGCCCGTTCATGGATATCCCGGGTAACTTCAAAAAGGATGTCTTCTTTACCGGCGAAATAATTGTAGATATTGGCTGCTTTGCAGTTGCAGGCACTGGCGATGTCTCGCATACTGGTGCTGTGATAACCCTTTCTCCAGAACAGGGTTCCGGCTTTATCCAGTATCCGGCTTTTTTTTACGGAGGATGACGATTCGTTTTGCCGCGTGTACTTTACCATTTTCTTTCTCCGGTTTCCGCAAGATTAACAGACAGTGAATGATTGACCAATCATACCACAAAACATCGGGAGTTTAACTTCAAATGTAATATGAACTAATGGTAATAAAGGAGGAGTTCCGTGCTGTTGTTATCGTCAATTAAGCAGTACGGAACTCCCATTAATTTATTGAGCCAACAACTCTTTTAGTTTCTGAGTGAAAGCGGGGATAATTTTCTTCCAGTCGCCAACGACTCCATATCGGGCTTCTTTAAAAATGTTCGCTTCCGGGTCCTTATTGATCGCTACGATAACTTTAGCACCTGAGCATCCAGCCATATGTTGGCTCGAGCCGGAGATGCCAACGGCGATATAGAGGTCCGGGGTGACTACTTTACCGGTCAGGCCAACCTGGGCGGTATCAGGCATCCAGGCGCTGTCACACGCCGGGCGGCTGGCTCCGACAGCTCCTTTTAACAATTTGGCGATGGCATCCAATTCCTTAAAACCGTCTGGCCCGCCAATGCCGCGTCCGCCGCTAATGATGACGGGAGCTTCTTCGAGTTTTACCCCCTTAACTTCTTCTTTAACTTTCTGGACCACTTTTGCCCGTACCGCAGCCGGTTCGATACCGGCAGCGATGTTGATCACTTCGCCTTTCCGGTTAGCATCCGGTTCCAGGGCAGACACGGCTTTTGCCCGGATGGTCGCTATCTGGGGGTCAGAATCATAACTGTATACTGCCCGCGCATTCCCGCCATAGACCGGTTTGGTCGGCAGCAGCCGTTTGGTCTGCGGGTCTACTTCGACGGCCACGCAGTCCATGGTAGCAACGGTACCCAAACGGAATGCCAGCCGGGGTGCCAGGTCACGGCCGATCGCGGTTTGACTGAAGAGGATGATTTGGGGATCGGCCTCTTTAATTACTTTTTCCATGACGGTCAGGTATGTTTCGGTCTGGTAATCGGTCAGCAGGGGGTCTTCGACCAGATATACTTTATCCGCTCCATAACTTATGAGTTGCGCAGAGAAATTACTTACCCCATTTCCAATCAGTACGCCAGAAAGCCCCTGGTTGGTTTCACCAGCCAACTTACGCCCGCAGCCGAGTAGTTCGGTGGTTACCGAAGCCAGCTTGCCTTCAATAATTTCACTGAATATCAATATTCCATTCGCCATTCTATTCTCTCCTGTAAACTACCGGTTTTCACATCTTCGTGGGTATAACCGGCATCATTTATTACAGTGTTTTTGCTTCCCGTAGCTTTAAGGCCAGCTTCACCGCTGCTTCCTCCGGAGTCTCACCGGTAATTATTTCACATTTGGCTTCTTTGACCGGCTGGAATAATTTGGCTATCTTGGTGCGTCTTCCGGCGGCACCCAATTTAGCTGCATCGGCGCCGATATCGGCGGGTTTCCAGATGATCGGTTCTTTCCGTTTGGCACCCATGATCCCCTTGATCGTGGGATAACGAGCCGCCCCTAATTCATTAGTTACCGTGATTACCGCCGGCAAGGCAACTTCCACTACTTCAAAGCCATCAGTGGTGATACGTTCTACGCGTGCTTTGCCATCAAGTGCTTCAACTTTTTTGGCGATAGTCACGCTGGGCAGGCCGAGAATTTCGGCAATTCCGGAACCTACCTGTCCCGAATCCCAGTCTGCGGCTTGCCGGCCGCAGAAAATAAGGTCGAATTTTCCGATCTTCTTAATGGCCATTGCCAAGGCGTAGGCCGTCGACCAGGAATCCCCGTCCACGTATGCGGGATCTTCTAATAAGACCAGTTCGTCGGCACCCATCGATAAAGGTTTTTTCACTACGTCTCTCAAGAGATTGATGCCCAGGCTGATGACGGTAATTTTTCCGCCTTTAGCATCTTTCACGCGTAAAGCTGCTTCTACCGCTTGCTCATCAAATGGGCTGATAACGGGGGGAACCCCTTGTGGGGGAATTACTTTATTTGTTGCAGGGTCGATTTTGAAACTTGCCGGTGGTGCTTCCGGGTCAAGGACTTGCTTACAGCACACAATCATGTCCACCGCGCCGGTACCTCCTCATCTCTAATTCACACACGTTCATTAATGTAACATCCGGCCGTTAAGCACGTCAAGTTATGAAAAAACTCGAAAACACATGATCATTCATTTCAGTTCGATTGCACCTCAAAACGCGGATTGATATAATAGCCTTACCTTATTGCGGATGACTTGAAGTATTGCATATGCTTCAGATCTTATCCTCCGGATAATAAGCCCGACATCAAGAAGGATTAAAATATGGGTGCTGAAGAAAAAAATAGTGATCATAACAAGCTGGAAACAGCCCGTCATTCTGCTTCGCATATCATGGCCGAAGCAGTCAGGTCGGTATTCCCCGATGTGAAATTCGGCATCGGCCCTGCGATCGAAAATGGTTTTTATTATGATTTCGATCTCCCGCGTCCCCTCACCCCGGAGGATTTACCACGTATTGAAGAGAAAATGCGGGAATTAATCAAAAAAGGACTTACCTTTAACCGGGAGAATATTACCAAAGAAGCTGCCCGGCAGCTTTTTAAGGACCAGCCGTATAAACTGGAACTGATCGCGGATCTATCCGATGATGCTATTTCAGTTTACCGTTCCGGTGATTTTGTTGATTTATGTGCCGGGCCTCATGTGGCCACAACAAAAGAAATACATCCTGAAGCGATAAAGCTGGAACGTATTGCCGGAGCTTACTGGCGGGGCTCAGAAAAAAACCCCATGCTGCAAAGGATTTATGGTCTTTGTTTCAGTTCCCGGAAAGAACTGGAAGAATACTTGAAATTCCAGGAAGAGATCAAGAAACGGGACCACCGTAAGATAGGTAAAGACCTGGATCTGTTCGTTTTTTCCGACCTGGTTGGTAAAGGCTTACCGTTGTTTACCGAGAAGGGTTCGGTCATCCGGCGTGAGTTGGAGCGGTTCGTAGTCGATGAGGAGATCAAACGGGGTTACCGTCATGTCTATACCCCTGATTTAGCAAATATCGAATTATATAAAACCTCCGGACATTATCCGTATTATAAGGAAACGATGTATCCGCCCATGAAAGTAGATGATGAAGAGCTGATGCTGCGGCCGATGACCTGTCCCCACCATTACCAGTTGTATGCCAGCCGGCCGCGTTCCTACAAGGAACTGCCTTTCCGTATCGCCGAATTGGCGAAGCAGTTCCGTTATGAGCGGTCAGGTGAATTGACTGGTCTGATCCGGGTCCGCAGTTTCTGCCTGGCTGATTCCCACATCATCTGCCAGAAAGAACAGGCCGTCGATGAGATCATGACGGTTCTTGATCTAATCGAGTATTCCGCCAAAGTCCTGGGTTTGGACGAAGGACGGCGCTACAGGTTGTCCCTGGGTGACCGTCATGATGAACACAAATACTATAAAGATGATGCTGCGTGGGATTATGCCGAGGAAGTCCTCCGGCAGGTCCTGAAAAAACGTCAGGCTGATTTTTTCGAAGCTGCAAACGAAGCCGCTTTTTACGGGCCCAAGATAGATATTCAGATGAAAAATTTTGCCGGTAAGGAAGATACTGCTTTTACTGTGCAGTATGATTTTGTAGGCGCCAAGCGCTTCCATCTGGTTTACCGGGATAAAGATGGGCAGGAAAAAGAACCGATCATCATTCACCGTTCATCGATTGGGGCCATCGAAAGGACGATGGCTTTCCTGATTGAGCATTATGCCGGAGCCTTCCCGGCCTGGTTGTCCCCAGTACAGGTTATGGTCATTCCGATCGCCGAACGGCATAACGACTATGCACAAAAGGTGGCTGCTGAGTTGAAATCGGCTAACGTTCGTGTCCAGGTAGATGATACTTCGGACCGGATGAACCAGCGGATCCGCCAGGCACAGTTGGAAAAGATTCCTTATATGCTGGTGGTCGGAGATAAAGAAATGGAATCCGGCCAGGTCGCACCAAGGTTACGGACCGGGGAACAGCTGCCCGCCCTGCCTATCGGTGATTTTACATTACGGATTCTGGATATCATACAGCGAAAAGCACTCGAATTATAATTATAGGTTCAGACTTTTATGAGCCTATAGGTTGCTTTGTACGGTCAAGGTATGTTATATTGAATTTTGCTATTTTTTTGAGGGGGAAGTTCAGCATATAATTAAGAAACTCCGCGTCAACGAAGAAATTCGGGCCAGGGAGGTGCGTCTCGTCGGAGAGAACGGCGAACAACTAGGTACCTTACCGTTATATCAAGCAAGAGAAGTGGCGAAGAGCCATAGCCTGGACCTTGTCGAAGTCGCACCCACTGCAGTGCCACCGGTATGCCGTTTGCTTGATTATGGCAAGTTCAAATACGAACAGGCCAAAAAGGAGCGTAACTCACGAAAAAGCCAGAAGATTGTATTATTACGTGAGATCAGGCTGAGGCCGAAGATTGGCGACCATGATTTCGATGCGAAATCAAGAACCGCCAGGAAGCTGCTTACCGGCGGTGATAAAGTAAAGGTCACGGTAATGTTCCGGGGTAGAGAAATTACCCATCCTGATTTAGGTTGGAAACTCCTGCAAAAAATGGCCGATTCTTTGAAAGATGCTGGTACGGTTGACGGGCAGCCGATTATGGAAGAAAGAAGGATGAATATCATTCTTTCTCCGGTACCCGTTCAGAAAACCAAAGCCCCCAAGGTAAAGCAAGAGGTGGAAGTTACTGATGCCAAAAATGAGGACCCACAAGGGAGCCCAGGACCGGCTGCACGTAACCGGTAGCGGTAAGATAGTACATGCCAAGATCGGCAAAAGCCATCTGCGCATGCATAAAAAAGCCCGGACCAAAAGACTATATCATGGCAAGCTGGTGCTGAGTCCTGCGAATGAGCAAAGACTGAAAAGCCTGCTACCGTATGGTGCATAGATAAAACTTGCCCTGAAGTATCTCAAGGAGAAATAAGGTGCCACGTTCTAAGAGTAGCGTTACTTATCATCATCGACATAAGAAAGTACTGGAATTAACCAAGGGTCACCGGGCGACCAAGCATGCCTTATACCGCCGTGCTCATGAATCGATGCTTAAGTCATTAAGCTATGCAACGGCACACCGCCGCGAGCGCAAAGGTGATATGCGCCGTTTATGGATCACCCGTATCAATGCTATCAGCCGGGCCAATGGGATGACTTACGGCCAATTCATCAACGGCCTGCATACTGCCGGCATCAACCTGAACCGTAAACTGCTGGCAGATATGGCAGTACGCCAGCCGGAAGCCTTTGCTGACCTGGTGACCACGGTACGGGCTAAGAGTCAGGCTTAGGGAAAACAAGGTTAACCTTAGTATGGGAAAATGGCCGTAATGGTTAACCAAAATGATACTATAGTAAAATTGACAAAGGCATAATCCCATGTTAGACTTCGCGCACAGGTTGCTTCAAATGATGAATGAAATTGAAAACTTAAACCGTCAATTCGCAGCAGAATTCACATTTCCTGTGCGCCATTGGCGCGTGGGGGGCTAATTTACGGCTTAAGTACCGTAGGAAAGACTAAACCGGACATCATCGAACCCTCCACATGGAGGGTTCTTTAATTACTAAGACATGAGGCTTTGAAATGTCCACGATTGATGAAATAGCAGCTAGAGCGATAAATGAACTCGAGGCCGTGAATGATGCCAGGACACTGGAATCATGGCGTATCCAATATCTGGGGCGGAAAGGTGTAATAACCGAAGTTTTGCGGGGGTTGGGTAGTTTAGCACCGGAAGAGAGAAAAGCCGCAGGCGCCCGCGCCAATACGGCGAAAACAACACTCGAAAACAGGTATAAAGAAAAGTTGGACACTTTTACTGCCAGCGAAGTCACAAGGAAAACTACAGCCGCCGTAATCGATATTACCCTGCCCGGATACCCCTTTGTACTGGGCCACAAACATATACTGGTACAGGCGATTGATGAGATATCCGAGATATTCCGGAGCATGGGTTTTCAGGTGGCCCTGGGCCCTGATGCGGAATGGGACTACTATAATTTTGAAGCCCTAAATATGCCGAAAGAGCATCCCGCACGGGACGGTATGTCTACTTTCTGGGTGGACTATGAAAACGATCGGGGCGAACGGCCGATGTTGCTGCGAACTCATTGTACCGCCGTCAGTGCCCGAGTAGTCCATAATATGAAACCGCCGATCAGGACGGTCGAACCGGGGATGGTATACCGGTATGAAGCTACGGATGCGACTCATTTAAATGCCTATCACAATGTCGATGGGATCGCTGTAGATAAAGGTATCACCATGGCTGATTTGAAAGGGACGTTATACGAATTCGCCCGGCGTTATTTCGGCCGGGAACGTAAGGTTCGTTTTCGTTGTGACTATTTTCCCTTCGTCGAACCGGGCGTCGAAATGTCCATCGAATGCGCAGTCTGCCACGGCTCGGGATGCCGACTTTGTAGCGAGAGCGGCTGGTTGGAGATACTCGGCGCCGGCATGACGCACCCCGATGTCCTACGTCGCGGCGGCATCGACCCGGAGGTATATACCAGCTTCGCTTTTGGCATGGGTCTGGAACGGCTGCCGATGCTCCGGTACGGCATCGATGACATGAGGCACTTCTATAATGGAGACTTAAGATTCCTCAGGCAATTTTAGCCCTCAGGATATTAATCTTTTACTTGGTATTGGAGGTATATTATGGCAGAACTAAATAAACCGATGACGAGATGGATTACCATGGGTGTTGCAGCGGTTGTTGTCATAGCCTTGCTGGTAGCGACTATTGTGTTTGCCGTCCAGAAAGGTAATCTACAAAAGGATCTTAATGCGTCCGAAGCCCAGGTAGCTTCTTTACAAGGCCAGGTTACGACTTTACAGGGTAATGCATCTTCATTACAGACACAACTTAACCAGGAAAAATCTAAATCCACCTCATTGGAACAAGATCTCAATGAGGCTGAAAACCAGGTAACCTCGCTCAACAAACAGGTTTCCTCTAACCAGGAGACTATTACCGATCAGGCGAACCAGTTGAAAACCATCAAATATCCCCGCCATTTCAATTCTTTAACTGAGTTGACCAACTGGCTGCAAGCGGATGATACTGATACCGTATATTCCGGATTAAGTAAACCGCAAATATCCTTTATCCTGCAGATACGGGCTGCCCGGGATGGATATTTGTTACCGGTACGATTACCGGTGGGGGGTACCCTGGAATATATCACCAATATGGCAATCATCGGCGATTCGGTTTATTCTGTACGCGGCACTGATGATTTCGTGGAGAAGTGGATGAATATCAGCCCCGCTTTGCCGTCATATCCCATTACACCGGAAAGTGGACAATGAAAACTTCTTTAAAATGGTTACAAGACTATCTAGACATTGACCTGCCTGCGGCTAAGGTGGCGGAGAGCCTTACCATGGCCGGGATGGAGGTTAAGAGTACCCAGATTATCGGGGGTAATTGGGACAAGGTAACCGTGGGACAAATAAAGGCTGTCAATCCCCATCCCAATGCCGACCGCCTGCGGTTGTCAACCGTAGACCTGGGAAATGAAGAGGCTACCGTTGTCTGCGGGGCACCGAATCTCAATATCGGTGATAAAATTGCTTTCGCCCGTGTTGGGGCTGAGTTAATCGACGGCCATACCGGTACAAAAGCAGTGTTGAAAGAAGCGAAAATCCGCGGCATATCTTCCAGTGGTATGATCTGTTCCGAGAAGGAACTGGGGATTTCGGATAATCATACCGGGATATTGGTATTACCGCCAGATGCCCCGGTGGGAGTTCCCCTGGCGGCGTATATGAGTGATGCCTACTATAACCTGGAAATTACACCTAACCGCCCTGACTGCCTGTCGGTTATCGGTATTGCCCGTGAAATTGCTGCATTAACCGGTAAACATGTACGCTTGCCCGCTGATGCCTATGATGAAGCAGAACCCCCCATCGATCAGCAGTTTACCGTTGAAATTCAAGCACCGGATTTATGCCCCCGCTATGCGGCTGCTTTGATCAAGGGTATTCATATCGCAGAGTCGCCGGAGTGGATGAAACAACGTCTGATTGCCGGCGGTATGCGCCCTATCAATAACATCGTCGATATCACTAATTTCGTGATGTTGGAGTACGGACAACCCTTGCACTCCTTCGACTTTGACCGGATACAGGGACATAAAATCATCGTGCGCCGGGCAAAGTCGGGTGAGAAGATGCAAACTCTGGATAGTACCGACCGTGAGTTAACTGCGAATACCCTGGTGATCGCCGATACCGAACGAGCTATCGCCGTGGCTGGTGTCATGGGCGGAGCTAATACTGAGGTCACCGAAAACACCACCTCGATTCTCCTTGAATCGGCAAATTTCAACCCGGCAAATATTCACTATACCGGCCGGAACCTTGGTGTATCCAGTGAAGCTGCTACCCGTTATGAGAGGGGCATTCGTCCTGATTTGACGATTCCTGCTTTAAGACGGGCGACCCAGTTGATCAAGGAGTTGGGCGGAGGCGAAGCCGCCAGAGGCATCATCGATGTCTATCCAGGTAAAAAACCGGTTGCTTCGATCACCCTGTCGGCAGCCCAGGTAAAACGAGTGCTTGGCATTGAAGTCAGCTGTGAACGCATGACGGAGATCTTCATGTCTCTCGGATTTGAATGTAAGGTAGATCCTGCAGGAAACGCAGTCGTAGTTACCCCGCCTTATTGGCGCAGCGATATCCGGATTACCGAAGACCTGGTGGAAGAGATTGCCCGCATCAATGGTTACGACAAGATTCCGGTGACTTTATTATCCCAGCCTATCCCATCCCAGGACCCGCTGCTCTCAATAAAAATCAAGAGGGAAGCCAGGGACATCCTCACCGGCTTCGGCTTTGATGAGATCATGACTCCTTCTATGATCGGCACGGAGATGTTGAACAAACTGACTCCCGCCGGTACCCATATCGAAGCCTTACGGCTATCGAACCCGATGACCGTGGAACAGGAATACCTGCGGCCGACGCTGAGAGCAAACCTGTTGTCGGTATTAGCCCTCAACCAGCGGTCGGGGGAAGGTATTATCCGCCTGGTCGAAACCAGTAAAGTGTTTGTACCCCGGGAAAATGATCTTCCGGATGAGCGCGATATACTATGCGGCGTCATCAGCGGAGCCGGTGAAACAAAATGGTGGCAGGATGAAGAAAAAAAACCAGACTACTTCACCGTAAAGGGCCTGGCCGAAGTAATTTTGCAGCATTTTAATATTAAGGCTGATTTTGTCCCCGGTGATGACCCCACACTGGCGGCGGATTTACAGGCCACCGTCATCGCCGGTGCTGTAAAACTGGGCGTTGTTGGCGAGGTCCATCCCCGTGTCCGCGAAAAATTTGAAATTTCCGGCCCGGTCTACCTGTTCGAATTGGACTTACCTGTCCTGGTATCAATGTTTGCTTCCTGGAAAAGCTATAAACCATTACCCCGCTTTCCATCTGTGGTACGGGATATTGCTGTTGTCGTCGACACGAAAGTAACCCACCGGCAGGCGATCGACATCATAAGAAGCTTTCCTCTTATTGAAGAAGTTACCTTGTTTGATGTGTATTCGGGAGAACAAGTACCAGCGGGGAAAAAGTCACTGGCCTACCGTATTACCTTCCAATCACCCAACAAAACCCTGACCGATGATGCTGTCAGTGCCATCATGAAACAGATGATAGCAAAACTGGAAAAGGAATTTGGGGCAACGCTTAGATAAAGGCAAGGGGGGATAAACTCTTTAGAAGACTATCCCCCCTGTACGATTCCTACTGCGGGGTTCCTATTTTCCGGTTTGTAGCATTTTCTGCACGACCGCAACGATATCTTCCAGGGGCATCAATTGTGCTTTTTTCTCCGTACGCCACTTGATTTCCACGCTTTGCTTTTCCAGATTGCGCGGACTGACCGTGATCCGCAGCGGCATACCTAACAGGTCCGCGTCGTTAAATTTCACTCCCGGGGATTCTGCCCGGTCATCGTATAATACCTCGACTCCAGCAGCCGTAAGATCTTTGTACAGAGAATCCGCGGCTGCCACTACTTTCGGATCATCGATAAAAAGGGCGCAAAGATGGACCTGATATGGAGCGATACTGGCCGGCCAGATGATGCCCTTATCATCGTGGTTTTGTTCGATCGCAGCTGCCAGCAGTCGTCCCACTCCGATGCCGTAACACCCCATCGTGATCACCTGGGGATTACCATTTTCATCGGTGAAATAAGCTCCTAACTTTTCACTATACACAGTGCCCAGTTTAAAGATATGTCCTACTTCGATACCGCGCACGGCCTGTAAGGTGTTTCCGCACCTGGAGCAAATATCCCCGGCTTTGGCCAGGGCAATATCCGCCATGAAATCCGCAGAAAAGTCACGGCCGTAATTGGCATTCCTGATATGGGTGTCTACTTTGTTGCCGCCGGTTACCAGATTAACGGCGGTAGTGACGGAATCATCGGCTACGATTCTGACGCCTTGAAGTCCTATTGGTGAAGCAAAACCGGCGGTGATTTTATGTTCGGACGTTTCCGTCGGAGTTGCCAGGCGGAGGTTTTTCACTTTAAGGGCGTGGGCTAACTTTATTTCATTTACCGGCAGGTCACCCCGGATAACGACAAAAATGAACTCGCCGTCAGCCACATAGAAAACCGCTTTCAGGGTTTGTGCCGTGCTGATACCCAGGAAGGCGGCAACTTCCTCGATGGATTTCTTACCGGGAGTGGCTACCTCTTCCATCAGTAGGGGTACAGCATGCTGTGCCCCGGTATTTTGCTTATTGAACACTGCTTTTTCTGCGTTGGCGGCATATCCACATCTAGGGCAGACGATGACGGTATCCTCGCCGGTTTCTGCCGGGAGCATGAATTCATGCGAGTCCTTGCCGCCAATAGCCCCACTGTCAGCTTCCACCGGGATGGATTTTAGCCCGCAGCGGGCGTACATATTAGAGAATGCTGTCAGCATTCGTTGATAAGCGGTGTCCAGGCCAGCCTGGTCTTTATCGAAGCTGTAGGCATCGAGCATGATAAATTCTCGGACACGGATCAAACCAGCACGCGGCCGGGGTTCATCACGAAACTTATTCTGAATTTGATAAATGTTTACCGGCAGGTCACGGTAACTTTTCACATAATGGGCAACGATATCGGTAACTACTTCTTCATGAGTTGGCCCGAGGACCAGGATACGTTCCCTGCGGTCTTTAGTGGTTAGAGCCGGCAGGGTGCTGCCGAATGCCTGGTCGCGCCCTGATTTTTGCCATAATTCGAGGGGCTGCAGGGTAGGCATAAATACTTCCTGCCCGCTGGCATCGTCCATTTCGTCGCGAATGATGTTTTCTATCTTGCACAGGCTGCGCCAGGCTAGCGGCAGGTAATTGTAAATACCGGCGGCCACCTGGCTGATCATTCCGGCACGCAGAAGAAGTTGATGCGAAGGGGTATCGGCCTCGGTAGGAATCTCCCGTTGAGTCTTGCTGACCAATTTGGAAATACGCATATCTGGTACTCTCTTTTCTATATATGTCAGGATTAAGTTATTAAACCATAACATGGGTAAGGTATGCCAGCGGCATAATGAACAAATACCTGTGTTATAATCGACCTATGAGGATACTTGGCATCGAGACTTCCTGTGACGAAACAGCGGTGGCTGTCGTCGTCGAAGGCTTGAAGATAGAATCGAACCTGATCGCTTCTCAGGTCGAAATCCATGCCCGGTATGGTGGAGTCGTTCCTGAAGTCGCCTCCCGGCAGCATATATTGGCCATCCTGCCGCTGCTGCAAAAAGCGATGAACGAAGCCGCAGTAACCTGGCATGATATCGATGCCGTCGCGGTAACGAATGGCCCCGGGCTGGCTGGCTCATTACTGGTCGGTGTCAGCGTAGCCAAGTCGATTTCGTTCGCCCGTGGTTTGCCACTGATACCGGTCAATCATCTCGAGGGGCATATTTATGCCAACTGGCTGTCCAATACCAATGACGGGACACCGCCGCTTTTCCCCCTCATTTGCCTTATCGTTTCCGGGGGACACAGTGATATTGTACTTATGGAAGGACACGGCCGGTATACTTTATTGGGACGGACCCGCGACGATGCTGCCGGCGAGGCTTTTGATAAAGCTGCCCGTGTCCTCGGCCTCGGTTACCCGGGAGGCCCGGCGATCGACCGGGCAGCCCGTGAGGGAATACCGTCGATTTCCCTCCCCCATGCCTGGCTGAAAGGTACTGACGACTTCAGTTTCAGCGGCATAAAAACTGCTTTGATGCGCATGGTAAAGGCGGGAGAAATTGAGAATAAGGCTAATGCGGCCGCCAGTTTCCAGGAAGCAGTGGTTGATGTTTTAGTGAACAAGACGGCCGAAGCGGCACGGCAGTACCGTGTCAAACAGGTCTTGTTAGCGGGGGGCGTGGCCTCTAATTCGCGTTTGCGGAAACGGATGAGAGAAGCCAGCCCGGTACCGGTATTGATCCCTCCTCCCCTGTTCTGTACCGATAATGCGGCGATGATTGCCGCCGCTGCCAATTTCCGCCTTCCCAGATCCAGTATAGATAACCTAAACCTGGATGTGCTCCCCGACCTTAAATTGGCTTAAATCACAGTTACGGCACCTCCCCTGGGTACAATACTGCCGAAAAATGTGTAAAAGTCCTTGCTGAAGGCGGGCGTTGTGGATAATTCCGGATGATAATCCCAGTTGTGCTATCATATGACGTTCCAGGTTGTTGCCCGCTGTTTTATCTTGCCGATGGTATAGAGCGGCGGCTTTCCTGCTCAGGTCAAGATCGTTTTGTGTTTGCCCGTAGGCATGAGCGAAGGGCAAGATGATGTTAACGGTAATCTCTCCTGCCCGGCTGCTGCCCAATGGCGTGAGACAGCCGGGCAGAGAGGAAGCTGCCAGGCTTGAATAATACTCCCTGGAGATGACAACTGCGTTTTCCAGCATGGGGGATTTTTCATCTTCCGGCAATTCTTTGATGACATTGATCAGCCCCCCCAGCAAACTGGAGCCCCGGTACCTGACCAACAAACAGGCCATAGCGGCCAGCCGGACCACCGGTGCATTATTAGGCCTGATGCGGAATCGCTGCCAAAAATCTGGCCTCAATGGTACCGGTGCTGTAACCGGATTTGCTTCGCCCGGTATCGATCCTGGTTGGTTTGGCGGGATACCGGCCGCCGCTAGCAGCCGATTGAATATCATGACGAAATAGGCGATATCGGTGATGGCACTTTTTGCTTCCGATTGCAGAGCAGCCAGGGTAAGCCTTTTTGATAGTTCCCGGAATACCGTTTGGTTCTTGGCATAGCCTAACCCCTCCATTATGCCCTGGAACAAGACCTGTCCCGCGTCTATCTGGGCAAGCTGAATCGTAAACTGTTCGGATTTCATGAAAAACCTGCGGTCACCGGCAGCCTCGAGGACACCGATCAGGTATTTCTTCTTTTGGGGAAAACCAGCCGTCTGACACGGCCGGAGTCGGCTGGAGGTTTTTTTCAAACGGGATGTGGCGGGTATGCCGGCCTTTTCTAACGAAAGAACGGGTATGGAGGTGCCATCTTGCCTGACCGTAAAGGCATGCCGGTTATTGTGATAGACGACATGGAGTACTACGTCATTATAGTGTGTATCCAGGTGATGGCCGTGGTTTTGCCAGTCACTGGTTATGGTGTGAAGTTCGATGTTACCCGTGACCTTACAGTCTCCCAGGGTTAATACCACATCACAATAATCTCCTCCCCTGCCATCATTGAGCCGCCCCGGGTAAACTACCGTTACCGGAGTCCCATTTTCGGTGGTTAGCAACCGTTCTCCCCATACCTGCCGACGCCAGAACTCAATTAATATTTTTTCACTAACATAGCCCGGCAATGAATTTTCTCTCCCCTTACCTGTTAACGTGTATTATAAACAATAAAATAAGATGGGATGTTTCCCATCTTATTTTTGTTTTTTACTTATCTACATCATATTCAGAATCCCAGTGGAAACCGGCACTATCAGCGACGATTGAGAGCAAAGTTGCTGATGCTCCCCGCGGTTGATAGACACCTTTTTCCCATTCACTGATGGTCTGCTGCCGGGTCCCTAATTTAGCCGCCAATTCCACCTGGGTAAAACCCAGATGGTGCCGTAAGGCTTTAATGCTTCTTTCGTCCCAATTAGTTTTAGTTCTCTTTTGCCTGGTCACGAGCCTAGCTTACACGGTAAAGTGTAAAAAGTCAAATAGTCACCCAGCCGGTTACATTGTTGATTTTGTTGGTAGTTCAAAACGTGTGTTAGAATCATCCTATAGCATACGCGTCAAATCGGGTGATAGCTAAGATAGGTACTATTGGCATAATTGGTACAGTGAGGGAAAACAATGACAAAGGGACCGAACACGAAGGCGAAAACAATAGGTGATTTGAAAGCTTCCGGATATCAGCCGGTATCCGTTCGCGAAGAACTCAGGCGCAACCTCATCCGCATGATTCGGGATAAGATTGAGATTTTCCCGGGAATAATAGGTTACAGTGACACCGTCATTCCCCAGGTAAAAAATGCGGTGATTTCAGGCCAGGATATCATCTTTCTTGGTGAACGCGGCCAGGCTAAATCACGTATTATGCGTTTATTGATCAACCTGCTGGATGATGAGGTCCCGGTAATTCAGGGCTGTGAGGTTAATGATAATCCAATGTCTCCGATCTGCCGGTCCTGCCGTGACCGGGTAGCTGCTGAAGGTGATGCTACGGAAATAGCATGGTTGCCGCGAGCGAACCGTTACGGCGAAAAACTGGCGACGCCTGATATAACGATCGCCGACTTGATCGGGGATGTCGATCCTATAAAAGTCGCTGAAGGTAGATACCTGTCGGATGAATTAACGATACACTACGGCCTGATACCGCGCACCAACCGGGGCATTTTCTGTATCAATGAATTGCCTGACCTGGCGGAAAGGCTGCAGGTAGGCCTTTTCAACCTTATGGAAGAAAGCGACATCCAAATCAGGGGATACCGCCTTCGTTTACCACTCGATGTCCTGCTGGTAGCCAGCGCGAATCCGGAAGACTATACCAGCCGCGGCCGTATCATCACACCCCTTAAAGACCGGTATGGTGCCCAGATCAGAACGCATTATCCGATGACCATCAATGATGAGATTACCATCATGGACCAGGAACGGCGGCGGTTCCACGGCGATGACTTTCAGGTTTTTGTACCGGGATATATGAAAGAAATAATCGCCGAAATCACCCACCTGGGTCGACGGAGTTCGGACATTAATCAGCGTTCCGGTGTCAGTGTCCGGGTATCGATTGCTAATTATGAGACCGCCATCGCCAATGCCATTCGACGGGCGGTCTCTCTCGGCGAGAAGACCGCTGTGCCCCGGATCACTGATCTCCCCTTCCTGATAGCTTCTACCACCGGTAAGATCGAGTTAGAGAGCTTTGAAGATACCAGGGAAGAAAAGATACTGGATGACCTTACCCGTAAAGCAGTACTGCTCGTGTTCAACCGCCATTATCAGGTATCCAGACTGGAAGAGATCGTCGCCCGTTTTAGTTCTGGATTTACCGTAGAGGTCTCTGAAACCATGGGCGCCAGATCCTACATCAAGGGCTTAAAAGATATCCCCGGCCTGGCCGAGGCGGTAAAATCGATCGAAAATTCCGAGAACCTGGAGTCGGTAGCTGCCGCCATCGAGTTTATCTTGGAAGGCTTGCACTTAAGCAAGCGCTTGAACCGGTCAAGGATGGCTGGGAAAACAGTATACCGCAGATAAGTACGACCATAAAAAACAGCGCGAATTATTTGCCCTGCTGCGGACCTTCACGGAAACGCTTTTCCATGTCGGAGAGAAAACTTTCGATCTCCGGAGATAATGGAGGCTGCTGGTTTTGAGAGTTGGGCAGCGGATTTTTCCGGTATTGCGCTTCAAGTTCGCTTACCAGGGCTTTTAGTTGCGGATTTTTATCGAGTACCTGGTTAACCTCTTCCGCCTGATGCTGCGCTTTTTCGTAATAATTGCTGTCTACCGGGATCCCGTAGATAGTAGATAATATGTCCATCAACCGGGCGGCTCCGGAATAATCCTCTTCCAGCTGGGTATACTGCGGCAAGTGGACGATCAAACTCATTGTTTCGATACCGAGGGCTGGGGCTTGTTGTGTGATCAAAGTCGTAATCGTAGTCGGCCCCTGGTAATGGCTGGCTTCGATCCCATATATTTCAAGTTCCCCTGCGGCAGCCTGTCCGCTGGCACCACCGGAGACCTGTAACGCCATTGTATGCGGGACATAGTCATACATGCTGCCTATCAGGCAGTATCTTTTTACATTGAATTTGGTTAACATACGTATCACTGATTCGATATAGCGGTCGCTGTCGTTGTGCGGTTCCAGCAGGTGTAGAAATATGAAATCATGGCCGTTGGTACCCTGCCCATAGGTCATGTAGGTGTTGGGCACTGACACCTGCTTCCGCCCTTCTTCATCGTAATAAACATTTGGCCGGTACCGTGTGAAGTCGAAAAAATGACCGGGACGGGCGATTCGGCCAAGGTCTGCAGCCTGGAAATGGTCCTCCAACCAGTTCAAGGTTAGAGTCCCGACACCACCCACATCAATCCAGGGATCCAGCATCGCCAAAACGTGTGGTTGATGAAGCTGAGGTAGCGGTTCATCTAATTCGAAAGCACCTAATCTCACAAATTCAATTGTAACATACAACCGCGAACTGCGGTACTCTGATGAGTGTAAAAAGTATCATTTGACAACTGTTTTACCCTCGTGTAATGTAAGCAAGGCAACCGAAAACTAATCATTTCAGAGTAACAAGATGACTTTCGAACGGCGGGATGTCGATAGAAAAATACTCTCCATATTAAGAGTGCTCCAGACCAGCCAGCAACCAATGGGGGGCAGGTTGATTGCCCATCAGCTTAAGGACCACGGCGTGGTTTTAAGTGAGAGAGCGGTCAGATATCATTTAAAAATCATGGATGAGCGAGGTTTGACCGCTTTAAAAGGCAACCAGGACGGCCGGGTTATTACCGAAAAAGGGCAGGCAGAGATAAAAAGCGCCTTAGTCAAAGATAAGGTCGGTTTTGCGATTACCAAGATCGAACTCCTGGCTTTCCGCACGACCTTCGATCACAAGAGATGTAATGGTAATGTGCCGCTGAACGTATCCTTTTTCAACAAAACGGATTTCCCTCAGGCAATACGGCTGATGAGGCCGGCTTTTGAGAAAAACTATTGTGCCAGCCAGTTGGTAGCGGTTGCCCAGGCGGGACAACGCATCGGCGACCTGCTAGTCCCGGATGATCAGATCGGCTTCGGTACCGTATGCAGTATTGTGATAAATGGTACTTTACTGAAGGCGGGAGTGCCCATGGATTCCCGGTTCAGCGGTATTTTACAGTTCAACGACGGCCGGCCGACCCGCTTTACCGAAATCATTAATTATGACGGCTGCTCACTGGATCCGACAGAAATATTTATCAAAGCCCGCATGACTTCGGTCAATGAGGTTCTTTCTTCCGGGAACGGCGAGATCCTGGCAAATTTCCGGGAAATACCTGCGATGTGTGTCCCCGTGGTAGAGGAAGTCCTGAGCGGATTAAACGCTTCCGGTATCGATGGGGTGCTGGTTAAAGGTGCTCCTAGTGAACCGGTCTGTGAGGTAGCGGTTCAACCGAACAAGGTCGGCTTGATCCTGACCGGCGGCCTTAATCCGGTCACTGCAGCGCAGGAAGCCGGGATCGCAGTGGAGAACCACAGTATGTCAACCGTGTTCGATTACCACGGCTTGACTAATTTTTTGGAGCTGCTTCGTGAAGGAAATTAGGATAATTCCCTGCCTTGATATCAGGAACGGCCGGGTGGTCAAAGGTGTCAAGTTCGAAGGATTAAGAGATGCCCGGGATCCGGTGGAAGCGGCAATGGCATATAGTAAGGAAGGGGCCGATGAACTCGTTTTCCTCGATATTTTTGCTACGGTCGAAGCCCGCAAGACCATGCTGGAGTGGGTAAAACGGGTGTGTGATGTGGTTACCATACCTTTCGCCGTAGGCGGGGGTATCGGCAACCTGGAAGACATGAAAACCCTTTTTGATCTTGGGGTGAATAAAGTCTCCATCAATACAGCGGCAGTAAAATCTCCCGACCTTATTAAACAAGCTGCCCGACAATTTGGCAAACAGCACTTAGTGGTGGCGATCGATGCCCGGAAAAATCCCCGGGGTGGGAAAGTACCACGGCTGGAAGTGGTCGTAAAAAGTGGTAGCGAAGCGACCGGGCTTGAGCTGGTGGCCTGGGCCAGGAAAGTAGAACAGCTTGGCGCCGGAGAGATATTGTTGACCAGTAAGGATGCCGATGGTACTAAGGAAGGATACGATATCGAGATGACCCGTGCGGTAGCGGAAGCCGTTGGTATTCCGGTAACCGCTTCCGGCGGCGCTGGTAAACTGGAGCATTTATACCAGGCGGTAAGCGAAGGCAAAGCCTCGGCGGTGCTGGCTGCTTCCATCTTCCATTTTAAAGAAATCTCGATTATGCAGGCGAAAAATTATCTCAAGGAAAGAGGCATCCCGGTACATATGTAACAGCACTTTTACGGAACACTTGCAGACCTGGCAGTATTAACAGGGGACAGGTTTTATGAAATCGAGCATGTCCCCTGTTGTTATTGACGCCGTGTGTTGCAGATGAGAAAATAGGTTAAGCGGTAATAGTTTACCGTTTATTGCAGCTTAGCAAAGGATATAAGGAATACATGAGTCCTGGCTTGAAGCACAAAAAACCAGAGGTTTTGATCATCGATTATGGTGCCGGGAACTTGCGCAGTGTCGCCAACGCGGTCATGAAACTGGGTTATAAGCCGAAACTCACGGCTTCGGGAAGTGATATTAAAGAAGCCCAGGCAGTAATCCTGCCCGGGGTTGGGGCTGCCGCCCCGGCGATGGAAAACCTGCGGAAATCAGGACTGATCGAACCGATTTACCGGTATATTGCCGATGACCGGCCTTTCTTAGGTGTTTGCCTGGGGCTCCAGGTACTTTTTTCCAGTACGGAAGAAGGGGGTTGGCATGATTGCCTGGGTATTGTACCAGGCAGGGTAAAGCGGCTGCCGGCCGGGCTGAAATCACCTCACATGGGCTGGAACCAACTACAGTTGACCGTGAGGCACCCGGTATTCGAAGACATCGCTGACGGGACGAACTTTTATTTTGTGCACAGCTACCATGCCGTGCCGGACGACCGGTCGGTAATCCTGGGAGAGACGGAATACGGGGTCAATATCTGCGCAGCGATCGCCATGGGAAACCTGGTAGCCACCCAATTTCATCCGGAGAAAAGCGGCGAACCGGGTTTGAAGCTTTACCGGAACTTTCTAAAAATGGCCTTGGGTGGTTGAGGGCTTTATGCTGACCAAACGAATCATCCCCTGTCTCGATATAAAAGGAGGCCGGGTCGTGAAAGGGGTTAAATTCCGTGATCACCTTGATGCCGGCGACCCCGTTGAGTTAGCCTCCCGCTACTTTGGGGAAGGTGCCGACGAACTGGTCTTTTATGATATCACGGCTTCCAGCGATGACCGGCCGATCATGGTTGAGGTAGTGGAAAGGACGGCCAGGGAGTTATTCATTCCGCTGACGGTTGGCGGTGGTTTAAGAAACATCCAGGATATGCACCGGATGCTGGAAGCCGGGGCTGATAAAGTATCGGTCAATACAGCCGCAGTCATCAACCCGGCAATTATTACAGAAGGCGCCCATCATTTTGGCAGCCAGTGCATCGTGTTAGGGATGGATGCCCGGAGAGTTCCTGGTACTCAACCTCCACGATGGGAAGTATTCATTTATACCGGGGCTGACGGGGGCCGGGGAACCGGTAAAGATGCAGTAGCGTGGGCCCATGAAGCTGTGGACCGGGGCACGGGTGAGATCGTGGTCAACAGTATCGATGCTGACGGCACCCGGTCCGGATATGATATCGAATTGCTGGATGCTATTTCCAGCAGCGTGACTGTGCCCGTTGTCGCCAGTGGAGGGGCGGGCACGCCGGATGATCTGTATCAGGCAGTAGTGAAAGGCAAGGCTGATGCGGTTCTGGCTGCCAGTATCTTCCATTACGGTACATATTCTATTTCGGAGATTAAAAGTTATCTGGCCGCCAGGGGCATCCCGGTTCGAGAATAAAGCAAATTCCCGGCTTGTATTATAGCTTGACCCGCTCAAGGATTAGTTAAGCTTATTGCTTGCTGCCTGGATATCAAACGTCAGGGGCTTTTTGTCAGGCTATATTCTGGCCTGCCGCTGATACTTGAAGGACAAAGCGAACTGAGCCTCCTAATTTACCGATGACCTCCCGGATGCGCAACAAAGAAAGGGCTTGTCCATCCAGAGCCACTTGGATGATGCTCATTTCACCGTCCCGCCCGATCGCCTTGACTACGGCATTCCTTACTCCGTCAAGACTGCTTAGCTTCTCGGCGTAGTTCAAGATATCGGGTTCCTGTGCCGCAATTACTTCAATTGCCAGTCCCGTTACGGCCATTGAACTCCCTCCCGTTGTTTTCCCAATATAGTTATAGTTCTTCTCCGTATAGTCAGGTCATTCCCCGCGTTTGCTCAGATTTCTCCCGGCATACCGCTGTGCCGTTATTGAGATGCCTCCGGCAGCCGGCAATAAGTATCCGGAACTATCTGTTGATGAATGATAGTATTCTTAACCGGAACGTGATCAGGGCACTGTTGTGCGGAATTGTGTTATAATTCGTGACATATTGCACGTATAAAGGAGACCTGATGCCCGCCCGAAGAAAAGAGATCTACGAAGCAAAAGAATACGTCGTCAAAACTGCCCATGAACAGGGGATCAAGTTCATCAGGTTATGGTTTACCGATATTCTTGGTTTCCTGAAAAGCTTTTCCCTGCCGGTTGAAGAGTTGGAAGGAGCTTTGGAGGATGGGGTAGGCTTTGATGGTTCTTCCATCCAGGGTTTTGTCCGGGTTGATGAAAGCGATATGATAGCTGTTCCTGATCCGAATACTTATTCCCCGATACCCTGGGTACCGGAACAGACTCCGATAGCCCGGATGTACTGCGACATTTATACCGTTGATAAAAAGCCGTTTGAAGGCGATCCCCGCAATGTCTTGAAGAGGAACCTGAAGAAGGCATCCGAATTAGGATACACCTTCTATGTCGGGCCTGAATTGGAATACTTCTATTTCAAAGATAATAAAGGAACCGAACCACTGGATGTGGGCGGTTATTTCGATATGGACCCGCGCGGCGTAGCTTCAGACCTGCGCCGAGATGCCATTCTCGCCCTGGAAAAAATGGGGATCAGGGTTGATAAATCGCATCACGAAGCGGCTATCAGCCAGCATGAGATTGATATGCGGTACGATGATGCCCTGACGATGGCTGATAATGTAATGACCTACCGCCTGGTGGTTAAAGAAGTAGCTTCCCAGCACGATGTTTATGCGACCTTTATGCCCAAACCGGTATTTGGTATTAACGGCAGTGGGATGCATGTTCATCAATCCTTATTTAAAGGTGATACCAATGCCTTTTTTGACCCCAAAGAAAAGTTTTATCTATCGAAAGTCGGCCAATACTTCTTAGCCGGTCTACTCAAATATGCCCCGGAATTTACCACGGTGACCAATCAATGGGTTAATTCTTACAAACGCTTGGTGCCGGGTTATGAAGCCCCGGTATATCTATCCTGGGCACAGCGCAACCGTTCTGACCTTATCCGCCTGCCTGCTTACAAGGTCGGAAAGGAAAAAGAGACCAGATTTGAAATTCGTTCTCCCGACCCGGCGGCTAATCCCTACCTTTGTTTCAGCGTCTTACTGGCGGCTGGCCTGGCCGGTATCAATGAGAAATTGGAACTGCCGCCGCCGGTAGAGGAAAATGTATATCACATGACGGAAGCAGAACGTGCCCGGCGCGGTATCGGCCAGTTGCCAGGCAGTCTGTGGGAAGCGATCCAATTAACGGAGAAAAGTAAACTGGTGCGGGAAGCCCTGGGAGAACATACTTTTAATGCCTTCATCTCCAATAAAAAGGTGGAATGGGACCGCTACCGGGTGCAGATTTCCGACTATGAGGTCGATAAATACCTGCCCATATTATAAGCATCCGGACTTATTTTTCTTATAGAAGTGCTTTACTTAAGCTCTAGTAGGTGAAAAGATGGCCATTAGTAAAGACGAGATCCGGTTAAGCAAGGACCTTGGTTTTATACGGATGGGATTGTCTGTCCCCGGATTACGGATCGCTGACGTCGATTTCAATGTCGCCGCCATTACTGCCGCTATCGCCCAGGCCCAGGCGGAACAGGTACAAATCCTGGCCTTCCCGGAGATGTCGCTTACCGGTTATACGATCGGCGACCTAATTCATCACCAGGTTTTACTCATGGGAGCGCAGCGGGGATTAGAGCAATTACTCAAACAGACCGCCGGTAAGGGTATGCTCATCGTCGTAGGGATGCCCTTGCTGGTGGAACAAAAGGTATTCAACTGCGCGGTGATGATCAACGCCGGGAAAATACAGGGCGTAATCCCTAAAACCTTCATCCCGAATTACAAGGAATTTTATGAAGAGCGGTGGTGGTCTTCAGGTTCTACGGCACAAATAGATACTATCGAACTGGCAGGCCAGCAGGTACCCTTCGGGACCGACCTCCTGTTCCGTTTAAATAATAGCGAGGCCATTATTGGTGTAGAAATTTGTGAAGATCTCTGGATGCCGCTGTCTCCTCATGAATCACAGGCAGCAGGCGGGGCAACGCTGCTGGTGAATATTTCGGCGAGTAATGAAGTGCTGGGCAAGAAAGAATGGCGCCGGACCATGATCGTTTCAGAGTCCGGCCGTTGTTCGGCGGCTTACTGTTATACTTCATCCGGGATCGGTGAATCCTCAAACGATGTTGTCTTCAGCGGGCATGCCGTCATCGCCGAGAATGGTACTGTCATCAAGGAAGCGGAAACCTTGACCGCCGGGCCGCAGTTGATCGTAAGTGATCTTGATATGGGGCGTTTGGCCCATGACCGGAGAGTCAATAACAGTTTCCGTGATATCTCTTCCGAGGTACTCACATACCGTATCGTAGATGTGAAGGTTGTTGATCCGGTTCCTGCTGCCCTGTTCCGCCCGTTGGAAGCTCATCCCTTTGTCCCCGCCGACCGGGAGTGCAGGGCCGAGAGGTGCCGTGATATTTTTGCCATGCAGGTAGCGGCCCTGGCGCAGAAGATGCGCGGTGCCCGTCAGGAAAGACTGGTAATCGGGGTCTCCGGCGGCCTGGATTCGACACTCGCCCTCCTGGTCGCGGTTAAGACGATTGACTTCCTGAAGCTGCCGAGAGAAAATGTCTATGCCTTTACCATGCCCGGGTTTGGTACGACCAGTCGGACCAGGGGCAATGCGACACGTTTGGCCGCAAGCCTGGGCGTGCACCTGGAGAAAATCAGTATTACCCGGAGCAGCAAGGTACACCTCGAGGACCTGGCCCATGATGGCAACGGCGACGTTGTCTTTGAGAACGTCCAGGCAAGATACCGTACCGAATTCCTGTTCAACAAAGCCAACCAGGTCAAAGGCATCGTACTGGGAACCGGGGATCTAACAGAAATTGCGTTAGGCTGGGCGACCTTTTCCGGCGACCATATGTCGCATTATCACGTCAATGCCTCGGTGCCCAAGACACTCGTGCAGTATCTCATCCGCTGGGTGGCTGAAGAAGAATTGAAACATAGTCCTGCCAGCCGGATACTACGTGATGTCCTGGCAACGCCAATTTCGCCGGAATTACAGCGCCCGGAAAACGGCCGCATCGTCCAGAAAAGCGAAGATATCATCGGTCCAGTGGAACTGGCAGATTATTTCCTCTATCCGTTCATCCGCTTCGGGATGCCGCCCAGTAAAATACTCTTTTTAGCCCACGAGACCGCCAAACGCGGTTTATTCGAAAAACAATATGCCCTGGATGACCTTTATAAGTGGTTTGCCAGTTTTCTTCGCCGATTCTTTAGCAACCAGTTCAAGCGAACCTGTTTACCCGAAGGCCCGAAGGTAGGTACCGTCAGTTTATCGCCGCGCGGCGATTGGCGCATGCCTTCCGAAGGCGAAGCGCAGTTATGGCTCGAAGACCTGGAGAACATGTACCGGCGGTTGAAATAAACGCTTGCCGCCGGAGATAAAACCTACCAGTATCCCACCCCGACATCGTTCAGGCGGCCGGTGAAATAGTCTTTGATGGCCGCCTCCTGGTCGGACACCGAAGTATCGTTGATGCCGCTTTCCTGTAGGCGGAATATCCGTTTTGCCATACTCAGCGCTTCCGGGTAATCATGGGTTACATATACGGTGGTCATGCGGTAACCGGCAAGGACTTCCTTAAGTTCACGGCGCAGTGAATCGGCTAAGCGGGCATCCAGGCTACTGAAAGGTTCGTCCATTAACATGATATCGGGTTCGATGGCAAATGCCCGGGCCAGTGATACCCTTTGTACCATACCGCCGCTCAACTGGCGGGGATAGTAGTTATAAAAACCATGGAGCCGCAAATGGTCCATCCAGGACCGGGCCCGGCGGCGGGCGGACTCATAATTTTTACCGGCAGCCAATAAAGGCAGAATAATGTTATCCTGGGCAGTACGCCAGGGTAATAAACGGTGATCCTGGAAAACGAAGCCGATCTTCTGGCTGTCGAGTTCGATAGTCCCGGCATCCGGTTGTATCGTTCCGGCGATCAATTTCAGCAGCGTAGTTTTCCCGGAACCGGAAGCACCCAAGACGGCGACGGACTCGTGTTTGCTGATCTTAAAACTCACGTCTTTGAGGATGGTCCGCCCGCCCAGGTTTTTAGTGACGTTTTTAAATCTGATCATGCCATGCGCTTCCACCGCGTCAACCGGTCCCGGACCGGTTTTAAAATACCGAATTCCACAAGGCCCAGCAGGATAAAGGTCACGATGATCCAGGCGAACAAGGCCGGTGTATCCAGGAAGGTCCATGATAGAAACAAGCTGTGGCCGATACCGCTGCGGGCGCCGATGAACTCAGCCAGGATCGAGGCCCGGACCCCGACGCCTGAAGCCAGGGTCAAACCGGCTAATACCGCTGAACCGATGCCCGGCAGGTAGATCTGGGTCAGGCGGAGGCGGGGGGGGATATGATAAATATCGGACATTTCGATGATGCGGGCATCGATCGCCAGCATCCCTTCCAGAGTATTTACGTAATTGGTGGGGATGGTAATCACGCCGGTCATGAAAATGACCTGGAGGCTGCCCATGCCGAACCAGAGCATGGCCAGGACCGAAATCACGATGGCCGGTACGGTCATAATGCCCCACCGCATCGGTTCAAGGAAAGAACGTAAGGGAGGGTTCAAGCCGGCTAAAATACCCAGGGTAATACCGATCACTGAACCGGCGGCGAGCCCGATCAGGAGGCGGGCCAGGCTGTAGCCGAACTGTATCCAGAGTTCGCCGTCACCGGCCAGGCGGATGACCGCTTCCAGGGTGGCAGCGGGAGAAGCAATAATGATTGGAGAAAAAATCATAGAAAGGAATTGCCAGATGATGATCATACTGGCAATTCCCAATAAAACAAACAATACCGGGTGTTGTTGATATAGGCTGATATTACTTGTAACCGGCTTACTGCTTTCCGTAGAAGCCGTCATCAGGAAGTTTACCTCCGATGAAATTAGGATTTACTTCAGCCAGGGCATTAAAGAACTCCTCCATGTCCGGCCGGGCCTGCTGGGCAGAGACGTATTCCCAGTCGATACTCTGCAGCGATTGGGTCAGGGCTTCCGCAGTGAAACCCTGGGTGGCCAATATTTTTGCGCCGATTTCGCCGGCTTCTTCCGGATTATCCAGCACCCATTTCACCGCTTTTTGATATTCTTTGATAAAGGTATTCACGGCATCATCATTATCCTTCATGGCTCCCAGGGCGATGTTCCCGGCCACCGGGGTATCCAGGCCTTGTGCGCCTTTCCGGCACTCTTCCTGCATATTCAAAGCACGGACAAAATCAGTCCCGCTGCTCTTCCCTTTAAGGATAACCGAAGTGGCCGAAGGTTCAGATAACAGGGCATATTTTTCCTGGCCGGATAACAAAAGCTGCGAACCCTGGACGGGATCGGCGGCATAAAAAATATCGATATCCTGCTCCGGGTCGATCCCCTGCCGGGATAAGGCAACCTGGAAAATGGCATCGGGAACCGCCCCCTGGTAAGGCACCACGATCTTTTTGCCTTTCAGGTCGGCCATGGACTCAATACCGGTGTCGGTGGTAATGACGTAGAGTATATTCCATATCGAACTGTCCAGGATTTGCAGCGGGATTCCCTTGTTGTAGAAGGTCGCCGCAGAGTTGGTCGGCAGGGAGATGAAATCGCCCTGGCCGCCGGTGATGATCGCCTGCAGCTGTGTGGGATTGGCCCAGATATCCAGGGTGGTCTCTTCCGCTACCGAGGCCAGGCTGTTGTTTTCTACCATGTATGCCAAAGGAATGGACATGGGGCCGATCGTGCCGACCAGCCTTATCTTGGCCAGCTTTTCGGTGGCGGGGGTAGAAGAACACGATGATACCAGGACCAAACCGGTAACAATGAACATAGAAAGGAATGCTTTGAACCTGTTCATTAAACCTCCTTGTCCCTTTGGCCGCACCACAACTCAACAGCCGTTCCATATAAACGAACAGGGCATGTATACTATCTGAATTATATCCGACAATACAGGTACTATCAAAACTGAATAAGCAACCAATAACCAGGAGACAAGAAATCCTCACGAAATATTTTTCCTCTCCCTCGACGGGAGAGGCGAAGGTGAGGGTACAACCCTACCGGGAACGATCGAGGGAGCGCGGACCATGCAGACATGTCACACCTCCCTCATACACTACCAGGAACAACGCCCGGAACCCAATCGGCCATCACTCCGGCCGGGGGGAGTTGGTCCTGGAACATGATCCGCAGGGTGCGGCGGTATTTGTCCATATCCTGGTCAACCCGGTTGAGGACCCTGGTGTTGGTTTTAATACAGGAATTGATGATGATGATAAAACGGGCGAGGAAACCTGGGTGGACGGACGGATCGAGGGCTAAAGAACTAAGGCGGAGTTTAAGCAGCTTGCTCTCAACTGCTAAACTCAAAACAAAATCCTAATTTCTAATTTCTAAATCCAAAGTAAATCCTTATATCGAATATCTAATCTCCCATTTCTAGTCAATTGGGGTAATAAAAAGCGGGACGGGCATCCTCATGAGAGATGCCCGTCTTAAGGTTACTGCCTGATGCTTAAGTTAGCGGCGGCGGGTTTTTTCCGGGGTTTTAGCGGTAAACACCAGTTCGTCTTCTTTCAAATCGACGACAACCATTTCGCCCTCTTCAAAATCCGCTGCCAGTATTTTAGCCGACAGCGGGTTCTCCACGTACCGTTCGATGGCTCGGCGCAGCGGTCTGGCGCCATAGACCGGGTCGAAGCCGGTTTGTGCCAACCATGCTTTGGCGGCATCGGTTATTTCCAGTCCCAACTTCCGTTCGGCCAACCGCCGTTCCAGGTCTTTGACCATCAAATCGACGATCGCCCGGGTCTGCTCTTCATTCAGTTCGTGGAAGACAATGATGTCGTCCAGGCGGTTGATGAATTCGGGACGGAACAGCTTCCGCACTTCGGCCATCACCCGGTCCCGCATCTCCTCGTAACTGCGCTTGCGGGCTTTAACCGCATCTTTTTGCGGAGTAAAACCCAGGGAGGATTCCTTCTTGATTAGCTCGACGCCGGCATTGCTGGTCATGATAATGACGGTATTTTTAAAGTCGACAGTACGCCCCTGGCCGTCGGTTAATCGCCCGTCGTCCAGCAGCTGGAGGAGGGTGTTGAAGACATCGGTATGCGCTTTTTCGATCTCATCCAGCAGGATGACGCTGTAGGGCCGGCGCCGTACCGCTTCGGTCAACTGGCCGCCTTCTTCGAAACCGACATATCCCGGAGGAGCTCCAATAAGGCGGGACACGGTATGCCGCTCCTGGTACTCGGACATATCGAGCCGTATCATGGCATTCTCATTATCGAAGAGGAACCAGGCCAGGCTGCGGGCTAGTTCGGTCTTACCGACACCGGTTGGGCCGAGGAACATGAAACTGCCGATAGGCCGCTTAGGGTCTTTCAAACCGGAGCGGCTGCGCCGGATGGCTTCGGAAATGGCAGTCACTGCTTCTTCCTGGTCTACCAGTCGTTCATGAATGCGGTCTTCCATGTGCAGCAGTTTTTCGGCTTCGCCTTCCAGCATCTGGGAAACCGGCACGCCGGTCCACTTGGAAATCAGCTCAGCGATCGTTTTTTCAGTTACTACACTTTCGATCTTATTGCGTTTCAACCAGTTGCTTTTGGCTTCATTGTATTCCTGTTCAATACGCAGGCGTTCCGCCTTGACTTCAGCGGCACGCTGATAGTCCTGTCGGTGCGAGGTAGCTTCTTCTTCGCTGGTAACCTGTTTGAGTTTCTGTTCAAGTTCCTGTATCTCCGGCGGCGGGCTCTCATTTTCAATACGCAGCTTACTGGCGGCTTCATCAATGAGGTCGATGGCCTTATCCGGCAGGTGCCGGTCGGAAATATAGCGCTGGCTGAGTTTAGCGGCTGCATCCAGGGCCTCATCATCGATTTTGATCTTATGGTGGGCTTCATATTTAGGGCGCAGGCCGCGCAGCATTTCAATGGTCGATTCAACGCTGGGTTCGGTCACAAAGACCGGCTGCATACGCCGCTCCAGGGCTTTATCTTTTTCGATGTATTTACGATATTCATTGAGGGTAGTCGCCCCGATGCACTGGAGTTCACCCCGGGCCAGAGCCGGTTTCAACATATTGCCGGCATCGATAGCGCCCTCCGCACCTCCCGCCCCAACCACGGTATGGAATTCATCGATGAAAAGGATTACCTCACCTTTTGATTCCCGGACTTCGTCCATGACAGCTTTTAACCGCTCTTCAAATTCGCCGCGGAACTTGCTGCCGGCGACCAGGCTGCCCATGTCCAGCGCTATTACCCGCTTCCCTTTCAATGAATTGGGCACGTCTTCGGAGATAATTTTCTGAGCCAGGCCTTCAGCGATGGCCGTTTTACCGACACCGGCTTCACCGACGATGATAGGATTGTTCTTGGTACGGCGGCTGAGGATCTGCATCACCCGCTTGATCTCATCTGCCCGGCCGATAACGGGGTCCAGCTTGCCTTCCCGGGCGATCTGGGTAAGGTCACGCCCGTACTTCTGCAACGAGCGGTATTTACTTTCGGCATGGGCATCGGTGACACGATGGCTGCCGCGCAGCTTCTGCAAGGCCTGAAAGACCTTCTCCTGGTCGATACCCGAGCGTTTTAAGATGGAGAAAGCCTCACCCTTCTCTTCCCGGGTGATGGCGATAAACAGGTGCTCCGTACCGACAAATTCGTCTTTCAGACGGTCGGCTTCCGCTTCCGCTGCCTGTAACAACTGGGCAACCCGGGGCGTGGCATACATCTGCGCCTGGGGAGACTCATAAGACAGCTTGGGCATCCGTTCCAGGGCCCGGACCACCTGCTGCCGGATAGTGTCGATGTCTACCTTAAGTTCCGACAATATCTCACCGACAAGGCCTTTTTCCTGCCTCAACAGTGCTAATAATACATGTTCGACATCCCATTGGCTGTGTTTAAATTCACGCACGATGCCCTGGGACATTTGTAATGCTTCCTGGGCTTGTTCAGTAAATCTTTCCTGTTTCATGATCGCTTTTCCTCCGCCTTCCGGCCAAACCTGGTTTTCAGGAAGGTCTCTATCTTTGGTTTCACGCCGGGATATTCCCAACTATAGTCGTGCCCCGGCATATGCACGCACCTGGTAAAACGTTTTGGTTTACGGATCGCCTGGTATTTCAACCAGCGCAGCGAAGCTGCGGCATAAGCTGTGATACCCGCCCAAAGATCGCACTTGACGAAAGGGTCGGGGACAATGCCATTATTATCGATCGCCAGGGTATGATCATTAACCACGCGCCGGGGAACATGAACAAACATGGTCCCCAACTCGATACTGTATACGCCGTGCACTTCACCGAGATTGCGCAAAACGGTATTGCTAAAGCCCGCGCCCTGGCTGACACCGACCATGACGATCTTTAAACGGTCAGAGTGTTCGACAAGGAATTTCAATTCGGCAGCCAATACCCGCGCCTGGCTGTAATGTCCTTGAAAAAAGAAGCTTATTTGTTCCCGGATATCCATGAAGTGGGACCAGATGCTGTCCCGGGTACGGAAATACTGGGTTAATATCGAACTGTAACCCATATGATCGATGGTCGATTTCACCCCTTCCACGATACTTTTCTCCCAATCCAAACAGCGGTCCAGGCTGGAACAACCCCACCCCCCGGGATTATGGATAACTAGAAAATCCTTATCCTGGCTCCGGTCATACGTTTCCAGCAACTGCCGGGTAAAGTCCGCCCGGGCAGCTTTACGTGAGCCGAAGAGCTGCCGGGCGACTTCACTAGCTTCGTTTTCAACAGCAATACTAGCCATATGCGACTCCTACTCCTCTCGCACCGGGTTATCAAGCGGGTTGCTACTAATGTTCGACGCTTCCCCGCGCAGTTGTTTTATTTCGGACTCCAGGGCTTCGATACGGCGCTGCATATTATCCATGTTTTTTGCCATTCGCAGGATGATTTCAACGCCCGCCAGATTGACACCCAGGTCATCCATCAGTTTTTTCAACTGCCTTACATAAGCAATGTCACTTTCCGAATACAGGCGAATGTTGCCCCGGGAACGTGATGGTTCGATGATACCGATCCGCTCATAATAACGCAGCGTATGGGACTGTACTCCCAGCATCCTGGCGGCGACACTAATCACATACCGGGGTTCGCTGTCTGCACTGATCCGATGCCATTCCATCCGGTATTCCGTCATTACTATTTACTCCCTTGCAGCTTTCCCAGCTGCTCAAAGAGCTTTTTTCCCTCAGAGGATAATTTGGTCGGTAAGACAACCTTGACCCGGGCCAGAATATCTCCGCGTTGAGTCTCTCCCAGACGGGGCATACCCTGGCCTGTCAAACGGAAAGTGACACCGTTTTGTGTCTCCGGCGGGATTTTCAAAGCCAGGTTTCCCTTCGGTGTCGGCACCTGGGCTTCACCGCCGAGTACGGCTACAACCAGAGGGACGGAAACATCGACATACAAATCATTGCCTTTACGCTCAAAAATACTATGTGGTTTAACGGTTACTACCAGGTACAGGTCACCGGCATTTCCAGTACCATCCTGCCGCCCTTTACCGGCGACACGAATACGGGAACCATCGGCAACCCCCGCAGGAATAGTAACTTCGATCTTTTTCATGTTAGGTAAAACCCCGGTGCCGCGGCATACGGAACAAGGTACATTCCGAATACTACCGGTCCCCTGGCAGGTGGCACAACGGGTGCTGCCTTCCAGGCTGATCACGCGCCGGGTGCCCAGGTAGGCTTCTTCCAGGGTCACTTCGATGGGCAGGTCCATATCCAGGTTTTCCCTGGTACGAGTCCGGCTGGACCGGCCGGTCCGGCCACCACGGAAAAGATTTCCAAAGATAGAAGCGAAATCGCCGTCATCGAACTGAAACTCCCGGGTTTCACCGGACTGCCAGAAGGGGTTCTGTTGTGCACCGGACCGGGCAAACTGGTCGGCATGCTGCCACTGGTCGCCGTAAGTGTCGTACTTTTTCCGCTTATCTTTATCGGAAAGAATTTCATAAGCCTCGTTTACTTCTTTAAACTTAGCTTCGGCGGACTTGTCGCCCGGGTTCACATCCGGATGCAGCTTACGTGCCAGTTTACGATAAGCTTGTTTAATCTCCTGCTCCGTGGCATCACGTTTAACACCAAGAATCTTATAGTAGTCTTTTCCTGCCATGTGATTTTACCTACTTAGTAAATCCATTACAGTAATTTTACTATAAAGAAAGTTAACAATGCAATATTAAGTTACTAACGACATTTTCCTGAATATTCAGTAAGTATAACGTAATACAACCGGTTTTGTTTTGCAGTATTACATAGCAAAAGACAGCCATGGTACCGGCTAACTCCATTCGGCAGATTCGGGCCAGATCCGGGCTAATTCATTAGCTAAAGCCAGGTGCGGCGGCGTTTTCAGATGAGGGTCTTGTGTAAAGAGTAAGGTAGCTTCTTTACGGGCGGCTTCCAGGATGGCAACATCGGAGAGCCGGGCCATCCGTAAATCAGGCAAACCACTCTGTCGGGTACCGAAAAACTCACCGGGGCCGCGCAAGTTAAGATCCTCTTCGGCCAGTTTAAAACCATCATAAACTCGCTCGATGATATCCAGACGCTGGCGCCCGATTTCCGAGGGATCTTCCGCCAGCAGCATGCAGTAGCTTTGCTCGGGACCGCGCCCGACCCGGCCCCGGAACTGGTGCAATTGGGATAAACCAAAGCGGTCGGCACTTTCGATCATCATCACGGTAGCGTTAGGGACATCGATGCCCACTTCAATGACCGGGGTCGCTACTAAAATATTCAGTTCACCCGCCCGGAACTGCCGCATGACGCTGTCTTTATCACCTGCCGTCATCCGGCCGTGTACAAGCCCCAGCTTGAGGTCCGGGAAGATTTCCCGGGAGAGGTGTTCATATTCAGCCACCGCAGCCCGGGCCTGCACGGCTTCGGATTCTTCCACGAGTGGGCATATGAGGAAAGCCTGCCGGCCTTTACCTACTTCGCGGCGGATAAAGTTATAAGCGCCCGGCCGCTGTTCCGGCCTCAACCATTTCGTCTTGATTACCTGCCTGCCAGCCGGCATCTGGTCAATGACCGACAGGTCCAGATCGCCGTAAATGGTGAGAGCCAAAGTACGGGGAATGGGGGTGGCAGTCATAACCAGGATATGGGGATTCGCCCCTTTCTGACGCAAAGCAAGGCGCTGGGTAACGCCAAAACGGTGCTGTTCGTCGACGATCGCAGCACCGAGACGGTGGAAGGCGACATCTTTTTGGATGATGGCATGAGTACCAACGATAATGTTGATCTCACCGGTGCGGATCTTCTGATGCAGCGAACGCCGCGTAGCGGCATCCAGGTCTCCGGTCAATAGGGCAACCGTTACCGGACCGGGCATCAAGCCTGTATAGGTACGCAGGTTGGTCTCTTCAAGCGTGTTTTGCCCCGACCTGGACAATAACTGTGAAAGAGTATTAAAGTGTTGTTCGGCAAGGATTTCAGTGGGGGCCATAAAAGCACCTTGAAAACCGCTGGCGACAGCCGCCAGCAGCGACGCCGCGGCAACGATGGTTTTACCGCTGCCAACATCACCCTGTAATAGGCGAGACATAGGCCGGGGTTTCGCCATATCGGCCAGTATCTCTTGTAGGGCCCTATCCTGTGCAGCCGTCAGATGGAAGGACAGGGCTTTAATGAACTTATCAAGGATAATACGGGTTGCCCGATTTATGACAACGGCACTACCGGGTTGGCTATCCTGCCAGGACCGTTTCTTACTTAAAACGCCTATCTGGAGCAGGAATAGTTCATCGAAAGCCAGCCTTTCCCGGGCACGGTTTTTTTGTGCAATATCATCCGGGAAATGGGCTTTACTGATGGCTTCGCCCAGGCCCAGTAAATGTTGCCGGGAAATAATTTCGCCGGGCAAAAATTCCGGAAATTTTCCAGATTGCTGGTCAATGACCAATTTCATCAGTTTTCTTACCTGGCGGGGTCGCAATCCTTGTGTCAGCCGGTAGAGGGGAACCAGGCGGCCGGTGTGAATAGTCTCACTCTCTTCCGGTTCCCATTCCGGGGATTGAAAAACATATTGCCCATGGTACAGGGAAACACGGCCGCTGATGATGATTCGGTCGTTGGTTTTCAGGCTGCGGGCGACATATGGATTGTTGAACCAGATGACGCGAACGTTGCCCGTCTCATCACCCACGATCGCTTCTGTATTCCGCCGGCGGCCCAGGTTGATTACTTTGGCCTGCCAGACACTGGCAACGATAGTTTCTTCTTTGCCTTCGGACAACATCGAAATGGTACGGCGGTCGCTGTAATCTAGGTGGCGGCGGGGGAAAAAATACAGCAGGTCGCGGATATTTTTTACCCCCAGTTTACGGAAGCGGGCAGCGATATTAGGACTGATGCCTTTGATCACCGTAATCTCTGCTTCCAGGGTAAGGTTAGGAATTTCTGTTTTAGATAGTTTGAGGTGTTTGGTCGTTTCTGCGGGTGAATGTAATATGTGCTTGAAGGCAATTGGTTTCGGCGGCAGTTTAGCAGCCGTTTCCGTCCTGGAGCCGCCGGCTGCCTTGATTCCACCGGGTTCTTCCAGTAACGAAAGTGCTTTATTTACCCAGTCAGCGCGCTGTTTCAGGTCAAGCGCGGCATAACCGGATTTAAGGAGAAAATGCTGGCGGAGGTTCTTGTCTTGAGTAAAACGGACTGCCAAATCCGAAGGCCCGGCGAAACAAGAGTTCAAAAACCGGTCCAGACCACCGATAACCGCAGAATCATGACAGCCCTTTTCAGCTTCGAGCTGGAGTACCTTACGTAATGAACTGGCATCCAGAGACACAGCTCATTTGCCCGCGGTTTCAAAGACCGTTACGGCAACGGCCCCGGGCCCTCCGTAGGTTCCCAGTACCGGGCTTACCGTAGAACGGTAAATCCGGTCTTTGGGGACAATATCACGGTATCTTTCGGTTAACTTATCTGCTTCTTCAATGTTCGTAGTGTGTTCCACAGCGATAGCTTCAATACGGCCGATATATGGAGCGGCAAAACTATACAGATAATCCATACCGGCATTCAATGAGCGGACACGGGTTACCGGCGCCATTTCGCCATCCCGGGTAGTCAATAATGGTTTTACAGAAAGCAATGAACCTAACAGTCCCTGGGCTTTGCCGATACGGCCGCCTTTAGCCAGATATTTCAGGGTATCAAAATAAGCGATGAAATGAGAGCGCGATTTGGCCTGGCCGACGAATTCTACCAGTTCCTTGAGAACAGCACCTTTTTTAGCTTCTCTTGCCGCCGCCATGACGATAAGTCCCAATCCCATGGCTACCGTTTCGGAATCAATTACCTCAATACGGCACTTTTTCTTGACCATGGGTTTGGCACCCAGGGCAGACTGGTAGGTACCGCTGAGTTTTTGAGAAAGGGTAACGACCAGTATCTCATCAGTAGTATCAGCTAATTTACTAAAAACCTCGGCGAACGCAGCAGGCGTTGGCTGAGTTGTCGTCGGCCAGATGGAACCATGCACCAGGCGGTCATAAAACTCATCAGTGGAAATGGTAACACGGTCCAGGTAAGTCTGACGGCCGAACAGAACCGTAAGCGGTACTACTGTAATATCAAGCTTCTCAGCCATTTCGCTGGTCAGGTCGGATAGGCTATCAGTTACAATCCTGGTACTCACGAATCCCTCCCGATTCTATATGGTTATTAGACGGATGATTATTCGATGGATACAATATAGGGATAATGCGGTTGGCCGCCGTGTACTACTTCAACCTGGATGTGCGGATATTTCTGCCTGATATTCTCACCGGCCGCCTTTGCTTGTTCCAGTTTTATATCCTGGCCGTAATAGATCGTCATTATTTCAGCTTTCCGGAGAGGTACTTTTGTGAGGACCTTTTGGAGAGCATCTTCAGTAGTAGTACCAGCCGCCGACAGTTCATCATCGAGAAGCCCGATGGCCTGTTTTTTCTTGATTTTCAGCCCGTTAAGATTGACCGGCCTGACGGCATGGGTTATCTCAACAGTCTTGACATGCTCAATGGCCTCTTTCATGAGCTGCACATTAGTCGCAAAATCAGCCTCATAATCAAAAGTCAGCAGGGCAGCGACGCCCTGGGGGATAGACCTGGTAGGAATAATTTCGATTTCTTTATCACTTAATTTCAAGACTTGCTGGGCGGTCAAAATAATGTTTTTATTGTTGGGCAAAATGATCACCTTGTTGGATCCCACATTGTTTACAGCCTGGAGAATCTCCTTAGTACTGGGATTCATAGTCTGTCCTCCCGGTACAATGGCTGTCGTACCAAGGCTGGCGAACACCTCACCCAGGCCGTCACCAGCAACGATAGCAACAATCGCAATGTCAATTTCCGGCATTCTTTCCTTCTGCATTTGTAGAAAATCCTGGTGCTGTTCGTCCATATTCCGGATACTGACCTGGTGCATGGTACCTAACGAGGTGGCATACCTGATGACATTACCCGGGTCTAGAGTATGAACATGAACACGAACGGTCGTGTTATCCCCTACAGTGATCAGGGATTGTCCCTTCTTCTGCAACCGGGCACGGATAGCATCCGGGTTTAATCCTTCCCCTTTAAGTAGAAATTCCGTGCAGTATCCAAAAGGAACCTCGTCATCACCGGAACGGAAGACTCGCTGAGCAGGCCCGGAAATACTGCTGGCAACGATTTGCGGTTTACGGAACTGCATTTGTTCAGCTTCGCCGCGTAAATACCGTAAAGCCCCATCGAGGATAGTTAATAAACCCTGCCCGCCGGCATCAACCACGCCGGCTTGTTTGAGAGCTGGTAATAACCTTGGTGTATTAGCTACCGATTCGCTGGCGGCATCGACAGCGGCTTCAAGAACGGCGATTGCATCATCGGTTTTGTCTGCCTCTTTTTCCGCAGCGGCAGCCACATCTTTCATCACGGTTAAAATCGTGCCTTCAGTAGGGTTGCTGATACCTTTGTAAGCAATTTTCGATGCCTGGCTGAAAGCCTCTGCGAAATCTTTACCGGAGATCGTTTTTTTTCCTTTCAATCCGATAGCGATTCCACGCCATATTTGGGAAAGGATTACCCCGCTGTTGCCCCGGGCACCCATGAGAGCCCCATGAGCGGTAGCTTGCGCTACCGATGACACCGAGGAATTTGCCGATTGATAAACCTCTTCGATACTAGAACGCATCGTCAACAGCATATTAGTGCCGGTGTCCCCGTCAGGTACAGGGAAGACATTTAGTGCATCAATATCAGAGGCACTTTTCTCCAGCCAACCGGTAGCTGTAGCCAGCATCTCTTTGAATTCCGAACCATTTATTGATGATACCTGTTTCATCCCACCTCCAGGATTTCCCTCATTAAAGCCACCGGGAGGTACCTACCAACCCGGGAAACAGGGAAGCTATAACAAGACGCTTTACAACCCTTTCCACATATTTATACAAAGAGAAACCGGACATGAACAAATGCCGGGCATAATGAGATTTCGAAGCACCCGGCCATCACCAGTCCTGAACTGTGGAAGTCGGAATTTTCCAACTTTCTTGCCAAGAACCATTGCCTGTGATATTATTTACGAATATTACTGCAAATGATTCTCTCGGTCAAGGGGTGAAGCTAATTTGAAATGCGATTTGTGTGGTAAATCACCATTATTCGGACATAATGTGAGTCATTCGAAACGCCGGACCAACACCCGTGCTCTACCGAATGTGCATACTGTATCGGTAACCATCGACGGTAAAAAGAAGCGGATGAACCTTTGCACCCGCTGCCAGCGGACCCAGCTAAAAGCAGTCTAACCAGGTTTCATATCATTAGTACATAAAAAGGGCGGCTAGAACCGCCCTTTTCGCGTTCATCCGAGGATGGTCTTCCCTGCTTCTAACCGAAATTGGCTTTCACGGCTTGCTTGATCGCCGAAATCCCTGCAGCGACAGTACGGCCTTCGGCAAAGACTGCCGACCCGGCAACAAGGATGTTTGCTCCGGCACCAACAACATGGGGAGCGGTATCAGCATTTATCCCGCCGTCTACCTCAAGGTCAGCGTTAAACTTCTCTTCATCAAGCCACTCCCGCAGTTCGTTAATTTTCGGCAGGCAATTTTCGATAAAAACCTGGCCACCAAAGCCCGGATTTACCGTCATCAGTAATATCTGGTCAACATCCCTGATGATATAGTCCAGGCTGCACAACGGTGTACCAGGATTGAGGCACACGCCGGCTTTGACCCCGGTTTCTTTGATCAACTGCAGAGTCCGGTGAATATGGGGGCAGGCTTCGACGTGAACAGTAACAATATCAGCCCCGGCCATGACGAAGTCCTTGATGAATAATTCCGGTTGTTCAATCATGAGGTGGACGTCAAGCACCAGGTTAGTATGTTTCTTGATCGCCGAAACAACAGCCGGGCCAATAGTGATATTAGGCACAAAATGGCCGTCCATAACATCCACATGGATATAATCAGCCCCACCGGCAGTTGCTTGTGCAACCTGTTCGCCAAGGTTGGCAAAATCAGCCGACAGGATCGAAGGAGCGATTTTTATTTCGGCACTATTCATTGGTTCATATGCCTCCAATAATCTTACGGGCTGCCCGCAAGGCCCGGCTGACCTGCTGCGGTGAAGTACCACCGTAGCTATTACGGGCACGCAGCGATGACTCCAGGCTGACCGCATAGACATCTGCGGCGAAGCGGGGAGAAAAAGCCTGATATTCAATCAGCGGCAATTTGTTCAACGGAAGGTTTCTTTGGGCGGCGTGACTGACCAGCTTACCCACGATTTCATGGGCTGAACGGAAAGCTTCCCCTTTCCGGACCAGGTAATCAGCCAGGTCGGTTGCCAGGATATATCCCTGTCCGGCAGCGGCCCTCGTTTTTGCCGGGTCGAAGGACAGTGTATTCATCATACCCGAGATGATATCCAGAGTCGAAATCAGGGTGTCCACGGTATCAAAGAGGCCTTCTTTATCTTCCTGGAGGTCGGAGTTATAGGCCAGCGGCAGGGCTTTCATCACCGTCAGCATGGCGGTCAAGTGGCCGTAAACCCGGCCGGTCTTGCCCCGGGCCAGTTCGGCTACATCCGGATTTTTCTTTTGCGGCATGATGCTTGAACCGGTCGCATAAGCATCATCAATATGAGTAAAACCAAATTCGGCTGTCGCCCATAAGGTGATATCCTGAGCCAGTCGGGACAGGTGCATCATACAGGTAGCAGCACAAGCTTCGTATTCGATGACAAAGTCACGGTCCGAAACGGCGTCGATGCTGTTGTGGCTAACCCGGTTAAATGACAATTCCCGGGCGACAAAGTCACGGTCGATATCATAGGGGAGGCCGGCCAATGCCCCACTGCCCAGCGGCATGACATCCGTCCGCTCCAGACAGTCGGTAAACCGGTCGAAATCCCGTTGCAGCATCTCGAAATAAGCCAAAAGATGGTGTGCTAACAGCACCGGTTGGGCATGCTGTAAATGGGTAAAACCAGGCATAATGACCTTGCGGTTTTTTTCAGCCAGGCCTACCAGAGCACGCTGTAAAACCCGGATACTTTCCATAGTGTCGGTGATGGCATGTTTGGTGAAAAGGCGCATATCCAGGGCGATCTGATCGTTACGGGAACGGGCGGTGTGGAGTTTTCGCCCCGCTTCACCGACCTGTTCAATCAGGGCGGCTTCGATATTCATATGGATATCTTCAAATTCGCTTTTAAACTCGAATTCTCCGGCTTCGATCTTCAACCTGATACGGGAGAGACCTTCACAGATCAAGCGGGCTTCTTCATCAGTAATGATACCCTGCCTGGCCAGCATCATGGCGTGGGCAACGCTGCCGGCGATATCATAAGGGTACAGCCGCCAATCGAACGGGATAGAGGCGGTATACTTATTCGCCATCTTGTCAGCCGGTTTTTTTAAACGGCCCCGGATATTGGTCATTCATTTTTCCTGCAGCGTGCGGGTTAAAGATGCTATTTCAGTATATCATCCCGAGTTGAAGCCGAGGGATCCGTTTTTATCTTGGCCTTTAATAAAACGGATTCTTTCGACTCCGAGTCGACCGTCGTTAGGCTCCTCAGAATGACAATTCAAGGATATAGAGACTCATTCTGAGAACCCGCTCCTACCGATTTATTTTTTTACTTTCTTCTTCGCAGTTTTTCCTGGGTTTTTTGGATTCTTCTTTGGCGATGTTACCCCGCCCATCAAGGCTAAAGGCCCTTCGGCATCAGGCAGCAGCTGGACCTGGGCCTGGGTCGCCACGGGCAGACCCCAGAGATGGATAAAGCCGACGGCAGCACTCTGGTCGAATTTATCGCCCTTATCATAGGTAGCTAGGCTGAGGTTATACAGGGAATGTGGAGACTTTCGGCCGACGACCTGGATATGTCCCTTGTAGAGCTGTAAACGCACGGTACCGGTGACATAGCGCTGGCTGCTCTGGATATAGGCAGACAGATCCCGGCTTAAACCGCCAAACCACAGGCCATTGTAGATAATATCGGATATTTCGATAGCGACTTTCGCCTTGAAGCGGAGTTGGTCCTTGGACATGGTCATAGCTTCCAGGGCTTCGTGAGCACGAATCAGGGTAATCGCCGCCGGAGCTTCATATAATTCCCGGGACTTGATGCCCACCAGGCGGTTTTCGATATGGTCTACCCGGCCAATGCCATGTTCACCTGCCAGTTCATTCAAATGGCGGATCAAGGCCTGGCCGTCAATCTCTTCACCGTTGAGACTGACCGGGATGCCATTTTCAAAGCCGATCTCGACATATACTGGTTTATTCGGAGCATTGGTAGGTGATTTAGTCAAGACCCAGACATCGTCCGGGGGCTCAACCCAGGGATCTTCCAAAACGCCGCACTCAATAGATTTACCCCACAGGTTTTCATCGATGGAATAGGGGCTCTTTTTAGTAACAGGGACCGGGACATTATGCTTTTTAGCATAAGCCATGGTCTCTTCCCGGGTCATTTTCCATTCACGGGCAGGGGCGATGACCTGCAGATCAGGAGCCAGGGCATGAACACCGACGTCAAAACGGACCTGGTCGTTGCCTTTGCCGGTGCAGCCGTGTGCGACCGCGGTCGCTCCTTCCTCCCGGGCGACATCAACCAGTAATTTTGCCATTAAAGGTCGGGAAAGAGCAGTCGCCAGGGGATAGACACCCTCGTACAGGGCATTGGCCTGGACCGCCGGGAAACAGAAGTACTTAACGAACTCTTCCTTGGCATCAGCAACAATGGCTTTGACCGCCCCTACTTTAAGAGCTTTTTCTTTGACGGTAGTGAAATCTTTCTCGTTACCCACATCGATGGTCAGGGCAACGACATCCATACCGTATTTTTCTTTCAACCAGGGAATGGCGACTGAGGTGTCCAATCCGCCGCTGTATGCCAGAACTACTTTTTTGGTATTTGCCATTTTTACACTCCCTTCGAATCATAAGAAACGGAAAGAGGGCCGTCTATCATTTACAGCCATCCCCTGCCGTCCTTTTATTTTACTCCCGCCAGGACCTGATCCATTATCCGGATGGCCTCATCAACTTCCTTATTACCAATGATCAATGGCGGCATCATGCGTATGGTATTGGGCTGGACACGGTTGGTCCACAACCCTTCCTTTAAACATGCCAGCATGATATCTTGTGCCAGCGGCTTATCGAATTCAATAGCAAGCAGTAAGCCCTTGCCCCTGACATTTATTATAAAGGGATATTTTTGTTGAAGCTGCTGCAATTGCTTTAGCAGGTAAGTACCGACCTTACGCGCATTTCCCGGAACATCGTTTTCCACGATATATTTGACCACCGCATTACCAACGGCACACATCAGCGGATTGCCGCCATAAGTAGAACCATGATCGCCGGGGTTGAACACCGCACAATGGTCTTTGGCAAGGAAAGCGCCAATGGGCACACCGCCACCCAATCCTTTCGCTAGTGTCATGATATCCGGTTCAACGCCGTACTGCTGATAGGCAAACAAGGTACCGCAGCGCCCCATCCCTGTCTGAATCTCATCCAGGATCAACAGGATGCCTTTTTGATCGCACCATTGCCGTACCTGTTTCAGGTAGTTGTCATCCGGGATATTCACGCCGCCTTCGCCCTGGACCGGTTCCAACATTACGGCACAGGTATCGGAAGTGGTCGCCGCTTTGATGGCATCGATATCGTTATACGGCACGTTTTTAAAACCGGCCGGGAGCGGTTTGTAGTTATCCTGGTAATGCGGTTGACCGGTGGCGGCTGTCATAGCCAGTGTCCGGCCGTGGAATGAGTTAAGGGCGGTAATGACCTCGAAAGCCCCGTTTAGTTTTAATTTTCCATAACGGCGGGCAAGTTTTACCGCACCTTCGTTAGCTTCAGCGCCGGTACTCTGAAAGAATACCTTATCAAGACAGCTGTTTTTAACCAGCAGTTCAGCCAGTCTGATCTTTTGTGGATCGCAGACATTGGGTGAAGCCTGGGTGAGTATCTTCGCCTGTTCGGTAATGGCTTCGACCATAACCGGGTGACAGTGGCCGAGGCAGCAGACTGCCCAACCCCCGACGAAATCGAGGTATTTCCGGCCTTCTTCGTCCCACACATAGTGTCCTTCTCCTTTTACCAGGATCATTGGCATCCATTGTGTGGTGTTCATCAGGTATTTCTGTACCAGTTCCTGTGACGTACTCATTATCAATCTCCCGGGATATTCATTATATTAGAAATAACATCCCCTGGTCATCATATAATCACAACACATAATAATGGAACAGGATATTAAAGTAACGAACGGGAATATTATACTACCGTTCTATTATAGTGCCGGGATACCTGTTTTCAATGGTCAGGATTAAAGCGTGGGCCTGCCGTCCATCGACAATGCAAGTCCCGGCCGCCGCAGTTAAAGCCCTTAAACAAGCCTGAACTTTCGGTATCATGCCTCCTGAAGCTACTCCGGAATCAATCAGTGTTTTAGCTTCAACGGAAGTTAAACGGGCGATCAATTGTTTGGAGTTATCCAGGATACCGGGAACATCGGTCAGGAACACCAGTTTATCCGTGTTCAAAACAGCGGCAATATCGCCGGCGATGGTGTCCGCATTGAAATTCAAGGTCAACGAGCCCGTCG
>CAZSHH010000003.1:63485-73947 GCA_964606525.1 uncultured Dehalococcoidales bacterium | reverse complement strand
CATCAACATACCTATCCTCATGCCTAATTTTATGTTCTATAGCCAGGAGAGCAGGGCCTCCTCTTACTAATGGACTACATATGGGATGTAGAGTTGCATCATAGTTCTTGACTATCTCTGACAGTGGTTCCTGCCATGCATTGCCCATACTGAGTCCCTGACAAAGATGGACATTACCGTAAGGGTCAAGGTGGACTCTTTTAGGAGATTCAAGGTCTTCATATGGGCATTTATTAAAATCTGCCCAGCTTTTTTGAGGTAGGTCTGTCAATAATTTTTCTACCGCCCTCCCTCTAAACATGGTGCTACCACCGATAACTGGATTTCCTTTACTCAGTCCTTTATCGACATCTGTTGTTACCACAGGCTTATCAATATGTATCTCTATGACAGGCATTTTCAGTTTTAACGCAACTTTACGGGCACGGATGGCAGGATTTTCGCTATCATCTTCGTAATGATACGGATCATTGCTTATACTAAGGTCCGAAATTCCCAGTTCACAAAGTGGTTTCAACCAGATTTCGATATCTTTATCATCGGTGGCAAAATAGGCATTAGTTACTACACCTACCTTGAATCCCATATTTCGCGATATTTTTATCGCCTCAAGCATTATAGGATAGAATAGAAATGGCTCTCCTCCTTCAAAGTATATCCATTCTATTGTGCCAATTTTTATCGCTTCATCGAGGTGTCGTCTGATCTGATTTAGAGTAAAAGTACCCGGAGCATTAGGGCTGCTATATACAAAACAATGGTCACATTTCGAATTACATTTATAAGTTAATAGAAAATGTAGTCCCGTTAACATGATTCCCTCCCTTCAATGTGTAAGGATATTTTCATATAATTCGCAGGATCGTGCAATAAAACCCTCAGCTAAATGAAAATAAAAAGCCTCAGTGAAGATCAGGCGACAATTTGAGTTATTGTTGGGTAATGGTTTGCTTTCTAATGTGACTTACCTCAAACTGAAGAATAGCTAAAATATCAGAATCTTGAAAATCCTAAGTGAGGACTTTGTGTATCACATTGTCACTCGCTACCGGGTTGAACGATGCCGCTCTCATAAGCAAACGCAACAATCTGTACTCGATCCTGTAAATCTAGCTTGCTGAGTAAGTTGGATACGTGCGTCCTGATAGTCGCCTCACCAATAAAAAGCTCCTGGGCAATCTCGGTATTGGTCTTTCCCCGCGCTACGAGTTTCATGATATCTACCTCTCGCGACGTAAGCTCATTGAGAGAATCAGTATAATCTCGAGGTTTTGCTTTTTGAGCAAACTTAGCGATAACACGGCGGGTAACAGAAGGAGCAAGGAGCGCATTACCATCTGCGACGGTTCTTATCCCAACCACCAAATCCTCTGGCGTAGCATTTTTCAATAGAAATCCACATGCCCCTGCCCTAAGTGCTTCAAAAATGTAATCATCGCGTTCAAATGTAGTCAGAATCAAGACTTTAGTAGGAACTTCATCATGCACGACTCGTCTATCCTTTCCCTGGTCTCCAACTGATACCTACTTGATCGAAGAAATTAGGTTCGGTCATATCGCCTTCACCTGTCAGCAGGTTCAAATGTATAGCTTCGATCTGCTGCATCAGAGCTAACCCTTTCTTTGCCATGTATTCCTCCTTTTGTGAGATTATACATGGTACCGTCTAAGGGGGGTACGTCAGTTTATGGGGGGCAGGTCACCTCCAGTTTTATTTGTTCTGAGCGATCCGGGAGAAACCAACTCTAACTTCCAGCGGATCAACGATATAGAGGTATTTATCGGAGTCCTCATCATAGGCAGGCCAGTCGATCAACCCATTAATGCTGGGATTCCCTGTCCTGGCGAAAGTCGTCCACATCTTCATCATCGCTTCAGCAACGTTTCGATCAGCGTCCGTTATCACGGGCATCGGTGATTTCGCTCCAGCAGCCTGGTACATATAACGGAGTCTTTCCCATGGCAGGGGGTCGTCAACGTCACCAAAAACAAAATGCAATTCCATAGCGTGGGCGGATACACCACCTTCCTTCCTAAAATTGACTGGCACCTGGTCGAATATCGCCGCATAACCTCTCACGCCGGCTCGTTTTGCCGCATTGAGAAGTTTCACATAACCCGGGATCATCTCCGGCACATGCACATAGCCGGGACCGGTCAGTTCCCCGAGATTAGCGCAGGTAATTACCGGAACGGCATTGTGTTTATTCTGCGCGAAGATATCATACGGAGTTTCAGGTAAAAACCAGCCGTCTTTGACAATCCCCCAGGGGCCCATAAAAACATACTGCCCGCCCATATCTATGTTCATAGCCTGGCTGACTTCGATAAATTTTTCGAAATTTATCGACCTGGCGGCAGCGAGAGGATCGGATTTCTGATCCACACCCAACCTGGCGAATAACCTGCTCCCGTATTCTTCCATCTCTTTCAAAGGCGTGGCATGGGCACGGCTTCCACCGCTTTCGCAGATAGCCCTGTGGAACAGTCCCTTCGCCAAAGGGGAAGTAAGCATGCAAACGACCTTGTCTCCACCTCCAGACTCGCCGAAAATAGTCACATTGTCAGGATTCCCGCCAAAAGCGGCGATGTTCCGTTGTACCCATTGTAAGGCCGCTATCATATCGAGAAACATATAGTTACCAGAAGATCGGTTTGGCGATTCCTTCGTTAGCAAAGGATGAGCGAACAATCCCATCTCTCCGAGCCTACTGTTAACGGTTACGAGCACAACACCGTGTTGAGGAAGTCCGGGGCTGTTTTGGAGTGGCTGGTTCCCACTGCCGTATCGTAAACCGCCGCCATGCAGCCATACCATCACAGGTAACCTTTCGGTATCATTTTTAGCCGGGGTGTGTACGTTCAGGTAAAGGCAGTCTTCGCTCGACGGCAATTCCCGGAATTTTTGGGACAGGTTAGCATCGGGATACTGCGCAGCCTGGATACTATAATTCAGACATTCGCGGGTACCCTTCCAGGGAGTCACTGGCTGAGGTGGTTTCCAGCGGAGTTCGCCGACAGGCGGAGCAGCGTACGGTATACCGAGAAAAGTACTTACTTCATTACCCGGTTTTCCGGTTTTTCGACCGGAAATAAGGCCAGTATCTGTTCTAACAACTTCCATAATATTTCATCCTCCCTTGGCGAGCTTGTCCCAAAATATCATCTTGAAGAAGCGAAGGTCTCGTATTTCTGGCTTGGGACAAGATCCCTCGTCCCGATGAATCGGGACTCGGGGCGACAAATCAGGGTTTTTAAGACAGCCTCTTAAAAATTCCTTTTAGTTACGGGAATATTACACCGGTGACGGTGATGGTGCAATTCATATAAATACATCCTTGGGAAAAAAATCCTGCAAGGTGCATGAACCGATAAGACTTTTGTATAATGCAAAAACACCGACATAATCGAACAGGCATAAGATCGGATGGTTGAGCCACGAAAAAAGAGTACAAAGAACGTCGAAGCGACGATTTGGGGTAAATGCGATGACTAATCTGTATCCTTCACTGGAAGGTAAAGTTGGGATCCTGACGGGAGGCACAAGCGGCTTTGGCTATGCAATGACCCGTGAATTAGTTGGCCAGGGGGCCAGGATGGCAGTTTTCTCAGCGGACGAACTCCCGGAGAATTCCCGCACCGAGCTCCAGGCGGCCGGCAAGGGGCAGTTTGTGTACTCGATCAAAGACGTTACGGCAAAAGGCGCTTCCGAAGCGATGGTACAGGAAACCATGGAGCGCTTTGGGCGGCTTGATTTTGTCATCGTGAACGCGGGTCTGGCACTCCGGTTTGAGGAATCGTTGTTGACGCTCTCTCTTGATGAAGTGGCCGAGCGCATGCGTAAGCAATTTGAAATTTTTCCGATCGCCTTTGCCACATTGGCCCTGGCCGCGGCACGCGTGATGGCGCCTCGTTTCGCGGCCGTCCCGCCAGATAGCAACGGGCATCGGCCGGATTCCGGGGCAATCGTGGTGACGCTTTCGGAAACCGCACTCAGCCCGTTAAGAGATGACTTAGTGGCCTACGCCGCTGCCAAACGCGCGAGCCTGTCTGTTATGGAAAGTCTGGCTGCGATACTGGGTCCACACAATATTCGCGTAAACGGCATCGCGCCCGGCTTTGCCAATACCGCCGGCCCGCGCAAGTTCTACGACCGCTTTCCTCAAATCAAAGCGGATATCGAGGTCAAGGCCCACTTAAAACCGTCGTTCATGATGCCGGAAGCAGTTGTTTCGGCCGTTCTATACCTGTTGACCGATAACTACGTAACCGGGGATGTCATCGCGCTGGACGGAGGATATCATATTGAATTGAAGCGTTATTTCCAGGGGTAATAGCATGACTTACCCCGAGCCGCCGGAGATCCTGGAAAGAAATTACCCAACAAGCCTGATCGTTTAGAGTGACAACTCTCAAGGAGGTCCCATGAAAGCGTTGCGATATCTAGGACCTGGACAGCTCGCCGTTCAGGAAGTGTCCGTGCCAACCATTTCCGAAAATGAGGTCCTGGTTCAAGTGATGGCGTGCGGGATATGCGGTAGTGATGTGCATGGATACCTGGGACTGACCGGGAGGAGGACCGCTCCCATGACCATGGGGCATGAATTTTCGGGTCAAGTAGTAGCGTCAGGCAGCTCAGTCCGAAGATACAGTAAGGGAGACAGGGTAATTGTACAGCCCTTGAATTTCTGTGGCGAGTGTGCCAACTGCCGGCAGGGAAATACCAATATGTGTCTGACCGGCAAACTGTTCGGGGTAATGGCGGTTGATGGGGCGATGGCGGAACTCATAGCAGTACCGGAAAAACTGCTGTTCAAGTTGCCTGAAGGATGCACTTACGAGGTGGGCGCCATGGCGGAACCTTTTGCCGTGGCCTACGGAGCGTTAAAGAAGGTGGGGAGCCTGGAAAACAAGTCCGTCCTGATCGTTGGTGCGGGTACTATCGGCCTGTGTATCCTGGAGCTCGTAAAACTGCAGAACCCCAGGCTGATTATCATGTCCGATTTGAGTGATGTTCGCCTGGCACTGGCCCGGGAACTGGGCGCCGATAGAACCATTAATCCGAAGAAAGAAGACTATCTTACCGGCGTGGCCAGGTTTACGGGAGGGAATATGGTGGATGTTTCCATCGAAGCGGTGGGAATCGCCGCTACAGTCAATCAGGCGATAAAAAGTCTGAAACGAATGGGGATATGCCTCTGGGTCGGGAATTCCGCCAGGGAAATTGAGATAAACATGCAGGAAGTTGTCACCCGGGCACTGAAAATCTTCGGGACCTATATTTATACCCATGGCGAGTTCGGTGAAGTGATAGACATCCTGGGAACAGGTAGATTGATGGCGGGAAAATTGATCAGCAAAACGGTATCGCTGCCAGAGGCGCCGGACGCTTTCAGGGCTTTGCATGAGCAGCCGGACTCGTTCATCAAGGTCCTCGTTAATCCCCAGCTCTAACAAGGAGGTTTTATGACAGCGGATGTGAGAGTGATGGAGCAAATGGCAGCCCGGATACGCCGCAACATTGTTGAGATGATTGGCGGCGAGGGTCAGGCGGGACATCTCGGCGGCTCATGTTCATGCGCGGATATCGTCGCGGTGCTGTATTTGCACAAGATGAAACAGAACCCCAATGATCCAAAGTGGGAAAGCCGCGATAAATTTTTGATGAGCAAAGGCCATTCCTGCCTTGCGCAATATGCGGTGATGGCGGAGCTGGGCTATTTTCCGAAGAATAACCTGTCGACGCTGAAGTCACTGGGATCCATGCTGCAGGGACACCCTGACATCAACAAAACACCAGGCATCGAGGCCAATACCGGATCACTGGGGCAAGGGCTCTCTATCGCCAACGGCATGGCGCTGGCAATGCGCCTGAATGGCAAGGATAACAAGGTCTATTGCATACTGGGCGACGGAGAGTTAGCGGAAGGGCAAATCTGGGAGGCGGCCATGGCGGCAGCCCATCATAAAATCGATAATATCGTGGCGATCGTCGACCGGAATGGTTTTTCGGCCACAGGCGCTATGAAAGAAAGGTTCGACATTGACCCCCTGCCGGATAAGTGGTCGGCTTTTGGCTGGCACGTGATGGAAGTTGATGGGCACAACATCGGCAAAATTATAAAAGCTCTAGATGCAGCCGATGAAATAAAAGGCAAGCCCACCGTGATTATCGCGAACACAATCAAGGGTAAAGGTATTTCGTTTGCGGAAAATGCAGCCGGTTTTCACAATGGGGCCATGACCAAAGAACAGTATGCGCATGCGCTAAGAGAATGCGAAGAACGCATCGCGCAGTACGGCAGAGCGGGAGAAGTCAAATGAGTAAAACACAGAACCAACGCACGGCTTACGGCGAAGAACTGGTGGCTCTGGGTAAAGAAAACAAGAATATCGTGGTCCTGGAAGCCGATTTGGGCAAATCGACCATGTCGAACCTGTTCCAGGCTGCTTTTCCAGAAAGGTTTTTCGAGATGGGGATAGCCGAACAGGATATGCTTTCCACGGCCGCCGGACTGGCGGTGGGAGGCAAGATCCCTTTTGTAAACTCTTTCGCGGTGTTTGTTACGGGGCGGGCGTACGACCAGATAAGGCAAACGATAGCAATTGGCAAACTCAATGTGAAAATATGCGGATCCTCGGCAGGTTTTTCAGACTATGGCGACGGCTCCACGCACCAGGCCATTGAAGATGTGGCGATTATGAGCGCCATTCCCAATATGACGGTTCTGACTCCGTGTGACGCTGAAGAGACACGGCAAGCGGTTAGGGCAGCGGTGGGAATCAAGGGTCCCGTGTATATCCGGGTATTCCGGAACGATACCCCCGATTTTATCAAGCCCGAAGACGCCTTCGAACCGGGCAAGATGCGGGTGCTAAAGGAAGGAAGCGACCTGGTCATATTCGCCCACGGCACGATGGTTGATGCGGCGATGAAAGCGGCGCTGGAACTGGAGAAGCACTTTATCAGTACCAGGGTAGTAAACGTAAATACGATGAAGCCGTTTAACTTTCCCGGCGCCGTTGAGTTAACCCGAGGGGCAAGGGCGGTTATCACAGCCGAGGAGCACTCATACCTCGGCGGCCTGGCCAGTGCCGTCTGTCTGGCGCTGCGAAAAACGAAAGTCCCTGTGGATTACGTTGCGGTAGAAGATAGCTTCGGACAGTCGGCCCGGAGCGCTGGGGAGCTGATAGAAAACTACGGGCTGACGAGCCGGAATATTGTGAACAAGGCAAAAAGCCTGCTGATGATGGAACACAGTCAGACTGCCAGGTAATGGGACGCGCACGACCGAACTGCGGCGATAGAATTCAAACAAGGAGATGCCGAATGGATAAAAACGTTGGCTTCATAGGACTGGGAACGATGGGTATACCGATGGCCCGCAACCTGCTAAAAGCCGGATTCGAGGTCACGGTATATAACCGAACAGTTTCAAAAAGCGAGATGATACGAAAAGATGGCGCTAAAGTTGCCGCCTCACCGAAAGAGGTAGCCGCGGGAAATGCAATAATTGTTACGATCGTTTCCGATACTCCGGATGTCGAAAGCGTGGTCCTAGGTCGGGACGGCATCGTCGAAGGCATCAGGCCGGGTTCGGTTGTGATCGATATGAGCACAATATCTCCGGAGGCAACGCGCAGAATGGCACTCCGCCTGAAAGAAAAAGGGGGGCAGATGCTGGATGCGCCGGTCAGCGGTGGGGAACAAGGTGCGATCGACGGCACGTTATCGATCATGGTTGGCGGCGAGGTCGAAACAATCGAACGCTGCATGCCGGTGTTAAAAGCGATGGGGAAGACTATTGTTCACGTGGGGCCGAATGGGATGGGACAGACCGTCAAACTGATGAACCAGATCCTGGTTGCGGGAACGCTGAACGCGGTAGTCGAGGCGCTTATTTTCGCGAAAAAGCAAAACGTCGATTTGGAAAAAGCCATCGACGCAATCAAAGGAGGGGCCGCTGGATCCTGGCAGTTTACAAATCTGGCGCCGCGCATGATCAAGCGCGATTTCCGGCCAGGGTTCAAGGTGCGTCTGATCAAAAAAGATCTCAAGTTAGCCATGGAAGCGGCTGCGGAGTACGGTACTCCTCTACCCATTACGGGTCTCATCCAACAGATGTTTTGCTCTCTGCCTGAGGCCGAAGGGGACAGTGGAACTCAGGCTCTGGTCAAAGCGCTGGAGCATCTGTCGGGCGCCGAAGTGAGACAGGGCGATTGACCCTTGAATTCATAATGCGCTGAAAAAGGCGTGCCTATTCGGAAACCTTCCGAGGTTTTGAGCTAACGTGGATTGGAGTATATATCCCGATACTTTAGAGCAGCATTGTTTTGAATTCACGATTAAGCAGCTTGGTAAAATGTAAAGGCTAGATAGAACCTTCCATTTGGAAGGTTCTATCTAGCCTTTCGTTAGCCGTCAACCGACTAATATTTTCTTACCGGGTTAGTTTTGCGGTAACAGTCCGAGCAGTAAACTGGTCTGTCACCACGAGGCTGGAAAGGTACTTGAGTATCTTTTCCACAAGTGGCACATTTGACTGGATACATTTGTCTGGGTGCTGAGCTGTAGCTTCTGTTTCCATAACTACCACCACCAGTATCGCCCCGTTCCGCTTTACGTTTTTCACGGCAGGCAGGACAACGCTTGGGCTCATTGGTATAACCCCTTGAGGCGAAGCTTTCCTGTTCACCAGCACTGAATGTGAATGGTGCGCCACAATCGGAACATGTGAGTGATTTGTCTTGATACGTCATCAGATGACCTCCCTCTTTAATATTTGGTTGAATTTGGTCATCCGATATTGAGGGAAACTAATTAATTTGACTCTTTAGGAGATAACCTATATCTAACCAGTAATTTCACTATAACATAAGAAACTCGGTTATACAAAATGACCTGGTTGATGATGTTGAAGACCTCGAATGGAAGGACTAGACAAAACTGGAAAAAAGGATTTCGTCACATTTCTTTCGTAATTAGCCCTGCCGGCCGGCTGTTTTGGAGGGAAATGGGGGAAAGATGAAAAATATCAGGCTAAATTATGATTATCGACAAGTAGTCAAACCACAATATTTACCGGATGGCCGGGAAGCCAGCACTTTTTTAGGGTGGCACAAATGACGGTGTGCCAAGGGAGTGGTTTTTATCTAGTCAAGAATCACCGAACGATCAATCATCGACTCTGAAAAATGCACTTAGTTCAGGGATGTTCGATGATACAAGTACGATAGGAACACGAGTATTCAGGGGGAGGTTATGCTGGCAGTACAGGTGGGTTTCCAGGCCGATATCCGGAATGATAGCTGTACTGCGGGGACCGTCTGTCTCCACGATAATCCCTTCTCCCTGCCATCGCGGTGTCTCCGATAGATAGACCATGGTCCAATGCATGTTTGAAAACCTTTCTACCTTGCGAATGTTGTCGGCCACCGCCTCTGCCGCCCCCAGCCTTTGCTGCATCTCCTGAACAGTAAGTAGAACATGCCCTTGAAGATGGGCACGAAGCTGTTGATGGACAACCAGGTCCTGGTAACGTCGAAGAGGGCTGGTGACCTGAGTAAACATATCCAAGCCCATTCCAGCATATCGGGTTGGTAAACTCCTGAGTTGACCCCGTTTCATCAAACGGCGAAGGGAATACATCCCTGCCAAACCATCCGGTAACTCAGGAATCTGTATCCCTTCCTGCGTAGAGAAAGCACAAGGGATCCCCTCTTTGAACAAGTAGCCGGCAACTGCCTCGCCGGCCATCAACATTGCTTCACTCACAATCATTCGGCTTTTCAAGGAGTGTATCGGATGAAATACGATTTTCCCATCTTCGATGCGAATATCAACTTCAGGTAGCTCAATGTTGACGGCACCGTTCTTCATACGGCGGGCTTGGTTGTTTTGCGCCAGGCGAAGTAAATCTTTAAAAGGCTTATCCTGACACATGTCTTCTACTTGCTCGTAACTGAGTCTTGAAACTCGTATCCAACTGGGAACGATCTCCAACTCCAGAATCTCCCCTTCCGGGCCCAGGTTCAAGCCGAATGATAGTGCCGGCGAGACGTCACTAATGCCCAGGGCTAATCTTTCTTTAGCTTCGGATGGTAGCATCGGGACCGTCATTTCCGGCAGGTATAGACTGACGGCCCGATTTCGTGCTTCAAGGTCTGCAGGGCTTTCTGGAACGACGAGGGCAGCGACATCAGCAACATGAACCCACAGACGATGGGGGTTTTCCAGACTCAGGGCATCGTCAGGGTCGGTTGTCCATATATTATCGATAGCGAAAGCCGGCAGGTGGGTCAGGTCTACCCTATCTTCCTGGGGCATCGCAGGTAAACTGATCACCGGAGCAGAAATCGAAACCTCAAAGCGTTTAGGGTATGGATTGAACCTGTTGGTCCACCGCCCCAGCTCAAGTAATAGTGAATGAGCGTTTTGGGGAGTCTGGCTGCGGCCAAGTGC
>CAZSHH010000003.1:8005-63475 GCA_964606525.1 uncultured Dehalococcoidales bacterium | reverse complement strand
GTAGCTTCGCCCAGAGCCATAGCTTCGACCTCGGCTAGATAGTGATCATCTTCTGGGGTTACCTGGCGGTTTACCAGGCGAGTTATAAATTCTGACCATGCAGCCTTCTGAGATGTCTTGAGCTGCCGTGCTTCTTGTTTTTGGAGGACTTCTTCACGGGAATAAGCTGTTATATGATCGGGCATCCCCTTAAAGTAGAGGTTGTCGCAGATCTGTTGCCATGTCGTCCAGGCTGTGGATGGTGTGAACACTCCGAAAGCAAGTTCGGTAAGTTCTGGCAAGGTCACAGCTTCCCCTGCCAGAAGTGACCATGCAACCTCCATATCGCCCGATTGAGGTTCAAGTTGAGCAATATCGAGTAACGGGCCAGGATGAATCAAGATTATGTCCTTGGCGCGAACCTTTTGCGTCCTGCCCCCTTCAAGTTCAATCTGCAGATATGGCGTGTTTTCGATTACCAATGCCGGACGATTCTTGTAGGCAACAAGACTATGTTTCGGAAATATCATAGAAAGATATCATATCAGATATTTGAATCTTGTTATTTTTGTTCACAGATCACTCCCTATCATTTGATGGATGAAATATCTAGGCAGGAATCCAACCGTCTTGGGTGATACCGATTAGAAGTCGATTTCTATTAACCGGTCATGGAGATAACCTGGTTATAGTGTAAGAGTAACTAACGATGAAGTAATGGACATCATTTCCAGGAGTAATGAAGATCAAAATAAGATAAAACTGAGTATCCTCAATCCACTTTTGTCTATCAATAACGGACGTCGTCCAAAATGCATATCGGAAATCACCCCGTCTCAGGATAAGCAGCTTTCAATACCCGTAAAGCCCTCAGGGTGACCCATTTGCTTGGTTGTCCTTTCTTTTCTTGTATGTCCGCCAACTCCTTGCCGGTAATATATAGTCTCAGGGAGTTCTGGTACCAATAAAAGACTTTTTTCTCCTGTGTGTCTGACAATTCTTTGTAGGTGCGTTCCAGCAGCCAGCGTCCTTGTTGGTTTTGCTTACTAATGACCAGATTCAACGCGGTGGCTAACCGGGGATTTTGGGCTTGCCCCTGCGCCACCAGTACCTCCAGGTTCTGAAGCACGTCGGCTTCACTCATGAGGGGAAAATAGAACTTGAACCAATTTGAGCTGGGCTTATGCCCCCTGCCAAAGGGGTAGTCGGCGACCGCCGGGTCATGGCTCAGGAGAAAGTCCACACCCCGTTTGATGGCCTCCTGCATATTCTTCATCCGCTGCACTAGTGGAACCTTATTCAAGGCAATCATCACCTTGATCGCTCCCCAGGCACATGGTAAATTGGCATTGCGCTGTAAACAGACGAATGGAGGAGGAGCCTCGGACTTATCGTGATGTTTGTTTACGTCGCTTTTTAAAGCTTCAGCCACTCTTACCCCGGTGATAGCCTGCGCCAGCCATTCTATTGCTGTCTGCAAACGTGGGTCTTTAAGCCAACCGAAGTCTATCAAAGCTGCCACTATACTGGCCGTGGTGCAATAAGTGTGGTCGTATGGACTACCATCGATGCCGATGTATTTGGAGAGTAAAATCTCACAACCACGATAAACACGTGGGTCAGCTCCGTCCGCACCGAACTGCGCCAGGAAAACAAGAGCCGGCATCGTTCCCGTGAACTTGGGTCCCGGAGTTCCCCAGTATCCCTTCGGATGTTGCGCTGCCAGGATTACCGGTACCGGACCGCTGACCATGATAGCGGCCTTGGCAGCTTTGACTTCACTATCACTCTTATCTCGGCCGAGGATATCAATCAAAGTATAATAACGGATAGCCGGTTGGCTCCGGTCATTCTCCAACAGCCACGGAACCGGGTCTCCGTTTAATTTGTCTTTCCAGCTATGCATGGGCAATTATTAAACTACGCCTTGGATTAAGTCAATGTGGAAATTACCTGGACTCCTTCAAAAGTAATAAAATAGTAATAAGTTTGTTTGTTCCGCGGTATCCCTGTCCTTGACCAGGTTATTGACAAAGGATATATCAACGCATGAATTGTTGAGGACGCACAAAGTATTTCAGGATATCGCTGATAAACCGGTTCAAATTGTGGAGGGTTGACCTGTATATCGGGAGTTGGCTTTATCGATTTCTTCGATGGTCTTCGCCGTCATCTCTACCCAGGCCGGTCTGAACCCGCTCTTTATGGCATTCCTCACCGAATTAAGGTTGGACCATGCCGTGCAGTAAAAGGGAACCTTACCCCGGTCGATGATCTCCAGAGCCAGACGGCTTGTCAAAGCCGACGCTATTCCCTGTCTCCTGTATGAAGGAAGAACGTCGATGCCTATCTGCCACATCGTTTCACAATCAGCCGAACACCCGGCTAATCCTGTCAGTCTGTTTCCGTCGTAAGCACCCACTGCGAGGATATCATGTTCTTTCCTCTTCTCTTCCAGGGCATTGCTCCATTCCGGTCTATAAAAGCCGGCAAAATCCTGCGGTGATAAAACTCTGATTTTACAGGCGCAATCAAGTTCTTTCAGCATGGTCGTGTCCGGCAGGAAATACTCAGCCATATTGCTGACTCTCTTTCCTTTTTTCTCAAGTACATCATTCAGTATATGCATATTTGGTGTCTCGAAGCAGTGTTCGCTGTGGTACCTGTCGATATATTCTTTGACGGTTTCGGCAATTTCCCCATTTACGGAGGCGACGATGTTATTACCATAAGAAATCAAATTACAGTAGAGGGGAAGTGTGAGGTATATCCTCGCTTTCGGGTTGGATGCGGAGAAAACGACCTTGTTCACTTTTGACAGGAAATCATCCGGTCTGCAGTTAGCTTCCAGTGCCGACTGGTGCAATGCTATTTCCAGGATCCGGTTATTGTTCAAGTAAACTCCTCCGAAACCATGCTATCCATCTTGTGAACCGATTGTCCAGATTTGGTAATGGTGCATTGGTTACTTCTGCCTTGCGACAATCATCATGTGATCGGCAGCGTCAACAATAAAGGGAACATTGTACAGTTTGTAATAATACCAGACATAATGAGAATATGAGGTTAAACCCAAAGATACCTAACAACCTTTTCATAATCCTGCTTTCCTAAAGCGATATTATAGCATAGTTGAATAAATTACTTTAAAAATTGGTTAAGTAACACTATTATTTAACTTATGTTATAAAAAAAATAACTAATACCCGCCTTGAGATAGATTTCTATCAACACACTTATGGGCGGATTGGTGCCGCACAAGACACCCTATGGACTTACCCTGGTCTAGGCTGACGGCCGACCAGGTGCAAGCTCTATCCGGGGAGACCGGAGCAGCCGGGTATTGCTGTGAGTTTAAGCCGGAGCAGGAATGGCTTCACGGACAGCCTAGAGATGGACGATCTTCACGTCCATCTGGCCATTATGAACGTCGAGAATACCCACCGTACCCAGGCCCTGCTGATAGTTAAGAAATGTTGGGCTGCCCGGGTTCACGAAAAGAATGCCGTGCGACTGCTCGACAGCCGTCCGGTGCTCGTGGCCAAAGACAACGATGTGCGGCAGTTCCTCCGCTTTCACGGCGGGCGAGAAGGTCGGTTGGCCGAGGCCGTACGGCCGCTGATGGACCAGCCACAGCTTATGTCCCTCTAGTGTCAGGACGTGCTTCGATTGGATGCGGTGGTCCAGATCCATCGTGGCCACAGAATCGTCATCGCCCAGAGCCGCCAGTACAGGTGCGATCGTAGCAAGATCGTCGAGTACGCTCGTGAAGTAAATATCACCGGCGTGTAAAACCAGTTCGACGCCTTCGAACGCCCTCCTCAGTTCTGGCATGGGGAGCTCATTCACAACATCCGGGACGTGACTGTCTGACAACAACCCAACGTGCACTGTTTCCTCCTCGGCAGCTAAAGTTAACCGTACTTTACAGTATCTGAAGCCCAATTGGGTGTCAAGGAAGGACAGATCGCTGCGGAAGTCCGGGAAGAGGTCAGCGATGCGCTTGTGGCGGGACCGGCAATTACGGCAGACGACAATGCTCGATCCCCGGCGTGTGCAACTACCTTCAACCTGCACAACAGTCCATAGTAGTATTTTGTGACCTCTATTAAATTGTTAACTCGTCTTCAATAGCAATATGATCACTCTCTGAACGCCAACTCAATCCTGCCATCATTATAAACATGAGCTGTTTTACTGTATATTTGTAGTAATTTAACTTACAATGCTGTCTATTATCACATCAACTTCTCTGATCTTACCGTCGATGAGAGTACGTCTCATCTACTATATGTATTGGGAAGAGAACTCGTTTCTCCCCGGATTTGGCCTGTTACTCCCGGTTCACATCAGGATCACAATGACTGTAGAAGAGGAGATGATTAAAGAACACGGCTGGTATGGGAGATGACGGCACAGGATGAAAACATATCAAGACCTGCCAACTTAGAGGAAATAAAACTAGTGGCATCTTCAGTCCGTGCCGTAAGTGTTATAAGTCTGAATTACCTGTTTCATGATTCACCATGAAGAGGTTGATATGACGGAGGTTACCAATAATATATATGAAAAAAATCATTATTATCGGAGCTTCATCAGGTATTGGTAAAGAACTTGCTAAAATATATGCCTCAAATGATTACGAAGTTGGTATCGCGGCACGTCGAACCGAGTTATTGAATGAACTAGCTTCCGAAATGCCAACAAAAACCTATGTGGCCACGATTGATATTAGTCATCCCGATACAGCGATGCAATTCCTTGAAAAGTTAATTAAAGACATGGGTGACATTGAGGTTATCATAATCTCTGCGGGAACCGGATATCTTAATCCTTCACTGAGTTGGTCACAAGAAAAAGATACCATAGATACTAATATCTCTGGATTTACAGCAGTAGCTGGAGTTGCCGTTCGATATTTCATGCAAAAGAAATCAGGACACCTGGTGGGAATATCTTCCGTGGCAGGCATAAGAGGGAGTAATGTCTGCCCTTCTTACAATGCTTCCAAAGCTTACATATCTAATTATTTAGAAGGATTGCGAAATAAAGTAGCAAAGGAAAAACTCCCCATAACGATAACTGATATTCAGCCGGGTCTGGTCGATACTGCCATGGCCAAAGGAGAAGGTCTTATTTGGGTCGCAACACCGTATAAGGCGGCTACACAAATCTATCGGGCAATCCAACGTAAAAAGAGGTCGGCATATATCACAAAAAGATGGACGATTATTGCCTGGTTGTACAAAATTATGCCGGGATTTATATACGACAAAATCTGAGAGTGCGTCTGTTTCTTAGCGAAATGTAGTACTCAGGTAGAGTGTTCAAAAAAAGTAAACTGGTTTTATTGCTCCTCCAACTCAAATTGGTACATTTTAAGCCATTGTACTATTGTGAGGTATTCTACGGTTTTCGTCTCCGTAATTCCATGATCATTATGACTGGCTGTGCCAACCCGTGGCGAGGTAGTTGATTTTCATTTGACCCGATCCTGACGCGATGTTAACATGAGGCATCTTTTTCCAGTGTATTTCGAGAGGAAACTAATATGCACCGACAGCTTGTATTCGATTATGACCGCCCAAAAAGGAGAGGAGATGGTAAACGATCGAGTTTACAAGTGTCTTAACCCTGTTGGTATGCAGGTACCAGTGAAGACCTATCATGGTTCACGAAATGGCCCAGCACCTATATAAACTCGGTTTCAAGTCTAAAGCTGATGTCTACGAGTACATCTGGAAGAAAGGGCTTGAACCGCTAAGCGAATACCGCAAGCGCTCATGGGTTGATCTTCACACCAACGGTTGGACCGGAATAGACCGGCAATCGGGCAAGCCGTGGAAGGAACTGCCAGATGACTATATGATATCCGTCGCTGGAGACCGACCGGACGAAAACTGTATCATTGTCTGTGGCTCTGATGAGGAAGTCTATATGCAGATTACCGGTGGGCCCTGTTCCTATTCCTCCCAGGGACTCTTCAGTAACGATGATTGGCGGTGATGTCGCAGGAATAGTTAGACCCGAACGAGGAGGAGAGAAATGAAAAACAGCAAGGCCTTACTTAACGTGTTAGACCCCAGGGGGCAACCGAGCGGAGTGTTCGGGCAGAGTCTGACGCCAGAGTCAGGTCTCAATATCCAGGACCCGTACACGCAGCCGACAGGCGAAGTCCGGCCTGTCCACATGGCTCCCCGCTCCGGGAGCATTGAGGGGAAAACCGTCTATCTGGTCGAGACCGGTTTCGCCGGCGCCTGGGAATTCATGCAGGAAGTGCATGACTGGTTCTCCCGCAACATGCCTTCTCTAAAAACGGAACTGCGGCGTAAGCAGGGTGGCATGTTCACCAACGATCCCGCGCTTTGGGACGAGATAGCAGCGAAAGGTGCCGTTGCCGTCCTTGGGGTTGGTGGTTGAGACGGCTGTTCGGCGAGTCTCGCCGAATTCGCTCGCAATCTGGAGGACCGCGGCGTACCGACGGCTCCGATGGTCACGTCCCGATTCGCCGACTTCATCATGTTAAACGGCCAGGCACACGGTATGATGTTGCGCTTCTGCTATCCACCGCATCCGGTGGCCTTCGTACCACGGGATGTGCTGCACGGCTACATCGATAAAGAGGACCCGATTACCGGCCGTCCCCTTATGCAGGAGATCGTCGATGCCCTGACCCGGCCCCTCACTGAAGAAGAGAGAAACCCGATAATTGTGAAACGGCCGAAGCACAACCGGCTTCTGCCGCCGGACACCGAGGACAACCTGCACCGGCTTTTCCTGGAGAATGCGTGGACGGATGGCCTGCCTATCGTGCTGCCAACCGAGGAGCGTGTGGCGGAGATGCTGACTGGTACCGACCACGATCCGCAAGAGGTGGTGGGGCGGATGGCAGTCACGACTCACGAGGAACGGTTCGAGTATACGGTTGAGAAAGTCGCCGTCAATGCGGTCATGGCAGGATGCCGGCCGGAACACCTGCCGGTGCTGCTGGCTGTGGCAGCTTCCAAACAGGCGTCAATGCCCAGCTCGACGACTTCTTTCATCAGCATGATGGTCGTTAACGGGCCCATCCGTAATGAGATCGGCATGAATTGCAGTTCGGGTGCCCTCAGTCCATTTAATTATGCCAACTCGGTCCTGGGCCGAACGTGGACATTGATGAGCATTAACCTTGCCGGCGCCAAGATTGGCGAGAATTTTACTGCGACCACCGGCAACGGTGTTAACTACAATAACATGTGCTGCGGTGAGAATGAAGAACTGAGTGTCTGGGAACCGCTGCACGTCCAGCATGGTTTTAAGGCGAGCGAAAACACGGTCTCCTTATTCATGGGTTGGACCGTAATCGGCTTTGGCGACGGACATGCCGACCGCATGGCCCAGATTATCAAATCACTCGGACTGGGCGGGGCCACCTTCATCGTCGATCCGCTCGCGGCGAAGAATCTCAAGAACGAGGGTTTCGACACTAAATTGAAGCTGGCCTCTTACCTGGCAGAGCATGGGAAGAACGATGGCACCAGAAGAATGCGCCCCCTGACGGCTGAGGGCCTTAACTTTATCGTCGTCGGTGGCGAATGGAATCCGTTCTGGATGACGACGGACTTTCACTACGTCCGTACCTTATCCATCGACCCGTGGATACCGAAGGCCGGCGTTAAGAAGGATGCCAGACCTCTCCGAATGCCATCGCCGATGGACTGTCGCGATGGCACCTGTGGACTACCCGGGAATATTCTTCCGTGATCATGCGCTGTTAAAGGAGGACTACGATGGTTAAAGAGCTTGCTGTGGGCCCGCTGGCGATGGACAAGACAAAGCTTAATAAGGGTATGCTGGCAGGCGAGGTCGCCGTTGTCACTGGCGCCGGCGGGAATGTTGGACTTGGCACGGCAAGGAGCCTGGCCTGGTTAGGAGCGAAGTTAATCATTGCTGAATTCTCACCGGACCGGGGTAGAGCCGCCGCAGAAATCATCAACAATGAGAACCAGCCGGGCACTGCGCTGTTTATAGAGACCGATGTGTCTGACGAAGACTCGATGAAATCGATGGCACGCCGGGCGATTGATACTTTTGGCAAGGTAGATATCTATGTGAGTAATGCCATGGATATGTCCATGGGGGCGCCCATTCTCGAGTCTACGATCAAGCAACTCGACCGCCAGTATGAAATATCAGCCCGCGGTACGCTTATCGGCATCCAACTGTTCGTACCCGCGATGCTGAATAGACATCATGGAGTGGTCGCCTACACGGCCACTGCTTTCATGGACCCTCCGGGACCGGCCAATTATTGTGCCGCCAAGTCAGCCACTACTTCCATCATGATGTCCCTGGCGTACGAAATAGGAACCGTCGATGATACCGGCGTGGCAGTCTTCTGCTTTATACCTGCCGGTGTCAGTTTTCCTCTCAGCGGCAGGCGGCCTGCCGGGGAACCAAAGCCGACAGCACCCTGGCATAGCATGCCCGGGTATGACGGCATGATCCCGCCGGAGGATGGCGGGGCGGCATTGGCTTACTGTATTACGCGCGCCAGAGAACTGCATGGCTCAGGGGTGACCGTGCAGCAGGCGCTATTGCAAATGGACTGGCCTTTCCCCAGACCTGAGACCGTTCATCGGGAAGACTTCCAGCGCATCGATGACAGGGCACTGACCATGATGTTCGCCCTTATGGGCTCGGGCTTCCCGGATCCGAAAATTCCGCTGAAGCCGATCGCCCGGCAATAGTCTGTCTTCATTAGTTAACGCTTATAAGAGAGGTGACCTCATGAAACTCGAAGGCAAAGTTGCCATTGTGGTTGGTGGCGCCAGCGGCGTCGGCCGGGCATCGGCCACACTCCTGGCGCGGGAAGGAGCTAAAGTAGTGATAGCCGACGTGGTCATCGCCAATGCCAACAAAGTTGCTGATGCCATCAAGGCTACCGGGGACGAAGCATACGCAGTAAAAGTAGATTTCAGGTATGAAGACCAGGTCAACGAGATGGTCAAAACTACTCTACAGAAATACCGCCAGATAGATATACTGGTCAACGCCGCCGGCGGCATCGTGGGGACGTTGCTACCGACCAATCTCACCGGGGGACTGCCGGTCAGAGGAGCTCCAGTTGCCGAGCAGACTAAAGAACTCTGGGACTGGATGATGGATATGAACCTGAACGGGCCGCGGCATTGCGTTCGGGCTGTTATTAACCACATGATAGAAAGGCGAACAGGCAAGATCGTACTCTTGTCTTCAATCGCTGCCATAGACGGGTTAGCGGGCAATTCCGACTACACCGCCGCCAAGGCCGGGGTAATCGGCTTCGTCAAGGCTCTCGCCAGAGAGGTCGCGCCCTTTGGGATACAGGCTAACTGCGTCACCCCCAGCGCTACCTGGAGCGAAGGGAGACAGGCGGCAATGGAAAAAGTACGCCAAGAAGGGGGTAATGTGCCGGTCGACATGACGGGTATGGCGATGCCCGAAGAACTCGCGGAGGCGGTTTTGTTCTTGGTATCATCAGCTTCCGACCACATGAGTGGGCAAAATATCATATTTGGACTACCTATGGGCTTACCTCGCCAGGGCGATCAATAAATACAACGGCGAGCGATATCCATCGAAGCAACCCCGGATTCGTTGCGTAAAGTCATGAAGGAGTATCTATTCTTAAGTGATTGTTTTTGTGGTACGTATTCGACAAGTGATGAAAAAATCATGCTTGGAGCACCTAGATACGCATGGGAAGTTCCTGATGATGACATAGTGACCTGCCCCCGATAGTTGTACCACTTGTTAAGTTAGTACCACCGACATTGGAGATGCCCCCTTCTTACTATTAGGCGAACTACACAGTGTTTGTTCATAATTGACAATCATCCATGATAAGAATAAATTGAACTCGGGTGATACCGATGGTAGTACGGGACAGCAATGATTTCTTTTCGGCATCCACATAGCCGACTTTCAGATTGATTTGGTTGTTTCCTGCTTTGATCGATAGTTAAAGTTTGTTAGTGCAAATTGCCACAAATACCGGAGGGTCTCAATGTTTTTGACCGATGACGAGAAGCGAATGTACCAGGGTGAATATGGCCCAGGTGTTCAAAAAGCCATGACCATGCTTGTAGAATACGGTGAGGCATTCGATGCACCGAAGATGGTCAGGGTGCATAATGCCCATACCGGGCTTATGGCGGGAGAATGGCTGCACCAGATATTGGACGGTGTGGGTCAATTACGAACGTTCACAACTACTCATGCCGGAATGACCGGTGCCTGTAAAGCAGCCAGGGCAATGGGGTTAAAAGCAGACTATTGTGAGAATCAAACCAGGATCCAAGCGGAAACCATGGGTTTTTGTATTCCAAAAGGATTTTTACCGGCGATGACTTGTACTCCTTATCTGGTAGGCAATGTACCAATTCCGGGGCGGGTTTTTTCGTGGCCGGGATCTTCGGGTATCATCATCGGCAACTCAGTATTTGGTGCAAAAGGCAATCGTGATTCGATGCCGGCTTCCATGGCTAGTGCGATTACCGGAGTGACGCCCGAGATGCTGCTGTTGAAAAACGAGAACCGATACGGGCAAATTGTGGTTGAAATGGAAGGCCTTGATATGGAAATTTTTTCCGAAGCCGATTACGGAGCGGTTGGTTACTACATCGGCGGGATGGCCGAGACAAAGAACGTAGTGGTTGATGGGATCCCGGGTAACATCTCTTTCGACCACTTGAAGTTTTTCCTTTCTCCTCAACCAGTCTCAGGGGCGGTCGCCATATGTCATATCATTGGGGTTACCCCCGAAGCCCCGACCCTGGAACAAGCAGTTGGCAATAAAAAACCTGAAATGATGATCAAGGTCGGGATGCACGAAATTAAAGAAGCCTGGCAAAGCCTTCACACTGCCAGAAGGGATGACATCGAACTGGTCTTTTTCGGCTGTCCCCATCTGAGTATCCGGGAGTTAAAAGAATTAGCACAGTTACTTGAGGGAAAAAGAATCGCTGATAATGTTCGGCTATTTACCGCAACCTCAGAGCAGACATACACTCTGGCTAAAACTACCGGATATATAGATATCATCGAAAGTGCCGGCGGAGTCGTCGCTACAGGAATATGTATCCAGAGTTTTCCATACGAGCAACTGGCATGGCCGGTTTCTACTGCAGCAACTAATTCAGCAAGAGCTGCCTCTTACCAGTCCAGGCGCGGGATCGGTATTCAATACGGAAGTACTACAGACTGTATCAATGCGGCTTTAACCGGTAAATGGAGAGGGTAAGAATATGATACTAAAGGGGAAAACAGTCAAGAAAGGAAAGGTGGAAGGCGTAGCAATAGTCTCACAAAGACCCTTTTCATTCCTGGGGGATCTGGATGTAAATACCGGCAAGGTTATCCCCAAAGGACACGATATTGAAGGCCAGAGTATCGCTGGTAAAATATTCGTCTTCTCAACAGGAAAAGGTTCTACGGTTGGACCGAATGTTGCATATCAAGCCAAACAACTGGGCAATGCCCCGATAGGTATGATTTGTCTTGAAGTGGAACCGGTGATGGCAATGGTAGCGATTATGAATGACATTCCGATGGTGCATAAACTTGATGGCAACCCGCTTGAAATAATCACGACAGGGGACTTTGTAAAGATGGACGCCACCAAGGGAATTGTCGAAGTAATTAAGGAAAATCTTTCGTGAAAGCAGCGAGTATTCAATCGTTACGGGACATGCATTCGTCCCCCCGGTTGTTTCAGACTGCACTTGAAAAATGTCAAAAAACATACCATAGTTATTCGAGCATTAGGAGATAACCATATTCATTGAAGAACCGGAGGGCTAAACATAATGGATGCGATGCACAAAGAGGGTTTTTTTAAAAATCCGGGAAACATAAATATTTACTATCAATACTGGCTGCCTTCAGACGGACCAAAGGCAATAATACTGATTGCACACGGATTTGCCGAGCACAGCGGGCGTTATAACCACGTGGCTGAATATTTTGTTTCCCAAGACTATGCGGTATATGCCATGGATCACCGTGGACATGGTAAATCCGACGGCGAACGTGTTTACGTTGAAAAGTTTTCTGATTATGTCGATGACTTAAAAATATTTTTCGATATTATCCGCAAAGATAATCCCGGGAAACTGATATTTTTAGTCGGACACAGTATGGGTTCCGCCATTGCACTACTTTATACCGCGAAATACCAAAAAGAACTGGCCGGCTTGATTACTTCAGGCGGAGGTATTAGTCGTGGTAATGAACCGCCTGCACCCCGGCAACCTGAGGGGCAGCCGCTGCCTACTGCCTTTTTAAGCCGGGATCCGGCAGTAATCGAAGCTTACGTAAATGATCCTCTTGTATATCACGGTCCGATTCCGCCAAGACTGAGTGGAATGATGGGAGGAGTCACCGACGCGGTTCCGCTAATCCGGCTGCCGGTACTTATAATGGCGGGAAATGGCGTTACTGATGGTGCGCGAAGTCAAGTCTTATTCGAGGCTTTGGGGTCGAAAGACAAGACGCTCAAATTATACGAAGGGTTGCGTCACGAAATTTTTAATGAACCGGAGAGACCTCAGGTATTTAGTGATCTTGCGAAATGGCTCGAAGATCACTCGTAATATTATTTACTACTGAATAATGGGTTGCTGATAGTGTTCTTGTTATATCGGGGTGGTGTTATCGTGAAGTCTCCCCCTTTATCAGCTTTTTATTGTAGTCAAGCAACAACTTCGTCATTTTGTTCTGCTTTTTCTCCATGGCCGGCTTTTCGAAGAATTGCATTGCCAGCGGGGATTTAACGGTATACGGCGTCCATCTCGGCATGGGTGTGCCGTCGGCATCAAGCCCGTTGGGGTCGCCATTCTTGGCGAAGTTCGTCCAATAGTTGCACATCTGGCGCGCCAGGTCGAAGTGTTTACCAACGAACGGCCGCCAACACCTCATCAGCGTTTCAAACTCGAACCAGAGATCGGAGGAGTGAAAAGCGCCGGCATTATCCCCCGGTATTTGCGGACCGAAAGAATAGCTGAAAACCGGCTGTTTACCCTGCGCGGCCACCGTTTTGCAGAACAGTTTGGCGGTAAGCTCAGTAGTGTTGACTGCAGCCGCCTGCTTGAGACTGATGCCTTCAGCCGCAGCCCTATCCCGGGCCAGTTTGCAGAATTCGGTGGCAATCCCCGAAATGTTCTCCTTCGCCCAGGCGTCAATGTGGTCATCGGGCGGAGTCATCAGGAATTCATTTATGGTCGAGCCTATCATGACTGGAATATCGTGTTGACGGCCCGCCAGCACACTGGCTGCTGCTTCTTCAACTACATATTTACCGTCTACTGTGGCGCTCCAGTATTTGTTGAATTCAAGATGTTTGGCCAACAGTCTCTTGGCATCGATGGCCTTGGCCGCGGCGAGGTTCTTCGCTCCGACAAAGTCGAAGAAAGCCTCGCCCTGTTTCGCCAGGGCTTGAAGACTGGAGCCCATCATCATCATCCGGAGCGACGGTTCCCTGATGCGCACGCCGCCGCCGGACTGCACAATGGCTTTTTGGAAGGCTCCTTTGGCCAGAGGCGAATTTAAATGGGACATTACGCTGCCGCCCCCCGCCGATTGCCCGAAAATGGTGATATTATTCGGGTCGCCGCCGAAATTGGCAATGTTGCGGTGGACCCAATCGATGCCGGCCTTCTGGTCCAGGTAGCCAAAGTTCGCCACGAAGCCATCAGGAGCAGTCTTGATTATTTCCGGATGAGTCAAAAACCCGAAGACGTTCAGACGGTAGTTGATGGAGACCAGGATGACGCTGCGGCTGGCAATGCGCTCACCGTCGAACTCCATTTCCCACGGATAGCCCTCCATCAGGCCTCCACCATAGATCCAGATCATGACGGGCATCTTTTCCTTGCCCGTCATGGAATTGGTCCAGACGTTCAGATACAGGCAGTCTTCATCCATCGGCACATCCGGGTCGACGTGCCATTCTTTGGCATAGAAAGCCCCGGTATTCAAGTTTGAGCCCGGAGCGCGCTGCATGGCTATGGGCATGAACTCCAGACAGGTGCGGACGCCTGTCCAGTCAGCGGCCGGTTTGGGAGCCCTCCAGCGCAGATCTCCCACAGGCGGAGCCGCGAAGGGTATTCCTTTGAAGACCGTGATCCTGGCGTCAGTGCCTTGAATCCCCCGAACCGTTCCGTTTTCCGTCTTGGTGATGCGAAGCATCTGAACTACCTCCTGTTCCAAGTAAAAATGAGAGCTGGTCCTGCCGCTAACCCCGGTTATTACCGGGTTAACCTGGCAGAACTTTTCTCTATCTTAAATATTTTCTTATCCTGTAAAACCGTTTCAGGATTTCAGCAGATTTTCAACTTTATCAAGATAGCAAAGTCACGCTTAGTATCGGCCGTATTTTTCAACCGAATCTATCATCGCTTTTACATTTTCCGGTTTGGTTTCCCCATAACCGGTCGTTGAAGAGGTCAGGATAAAGCCGCCGTTCTTCCCGCAAGCCTGTATCAGTTTTTTACAATATTCATCCACCTCCGAGGGTGATCCGGTGCAGAGTAATGAAACAGGTACATTGCCGCACAGGCAGGCCACGTCACCAAGAATTTCTTTGGCTCGAACCATATTTGTGTCTTGAAGGCGGATATAGAAAGTACCTTTGGGAAAATCGGTAAAATACTCCAACTGGTTGTCCCGCTTGCCCTCGAAAAACATGCGGATAACATCGTATCCAAGATCGAAAGTGGTTTGAATAGCCCGCTTCCAGTTGGGCCAGACAAATTCCTCAAATTGCTTTGTTGACAGAAATTCATCGGACACTCTATGCGATTCTCCAGCTGAGCCAACTGCCGGCTTACCATCCCGATGAACTGCCGGTTTTGCCTGGGAAATCCGGAAATCCAGGAACTTCTTGAGAGCGGCTTTCAGCTTGTCCGGCCTTCGGAACATGTCGATACCCACGCCCCTGAAGCCGCGGAAGCTGTTGGAAAAACCGGAGAAGGGTGGGTTGACTCCCCCTCCCATCTGCCAGAATGGGTCCGGCGGAAAACCTATCGATGCCATCTCTTGTTCAATATTTCCCACGGCCTTGTCCCATTTCTTTTTTCCCTGTGCGGCCTTTTTCATTAACCCGGCAAACTGCTCGAATTCCGGTGCATCGAAGAGTGTAACGAAAGATAACGGGTTTGTGCCCAGTTCTCTCAGGGGCGGGAGTTTAGCCAGCGGCTTCATTGAGTTATTTACCCGCGGCATCCAGTACCGGATTATATAGTCGGAAGGGTCAAGAAGGAAGAGGTCATACTCGTCCTCTTTCATATACTCCTGTTCGTTTATCTGGTGGGGTACATCAGGGGGGAGTCTACCACCGGGATGCCATTCGTAATTGGAATCAAGAATATCAAGGGCGGTACCTGGTCCATATGTCAGGTTTCCCCAACCATCGGGCGCAAAATCAACCAGCATTCTTTTTAGCGCACTTTTCCAGACAGGAGCATCATAATAAACACTCGAGAACGGTACCCCGCTGTATTTGCATGCCGGGTAGGTTCCGCAAAAGAGAACCGGGACTCTGTCCGGTACTTTAAGCGTAATGGCATCATACAGTCTCTTTTCCCGCTCGTGGTAAAGCTCCTCAACCGATTTACCGTGTTTCTTCTGGATCTCATCCCTTAATTTCCGGTCATCTACCAGCATTTCTTCCCTTGATTTCTGCTTTGCCATCTAAACTCCTTTTCGTTTGCCAACACTAAATTATGACTACTAGAAATGTCATGTCTCTAAACTTGCTAATAACCCTCTTCTTTCCATCGGGACCAATCAACCAGTTTTCTTTCTTCTTCGGTGAGTATTTGCGGATAGAGTTTTTCGGTATGCACCGGCCCCTGGTTTATTTCTATAAAGATCCACGGCCTGTCTGTCCTCCTGATAATATAGGGACAATGTATTACATTCGCCGGAATAAAGACCACAGTGGACTTCGTCATGATGTGTTTTTCCCGCTCGGCACCCATCTGTAGTTCCACTTCCGCACCCAGGTCTGTAGGGTCATCCGGGTTGGTCCCAATGAGCATCAGGATTTCCGCATCTTTGTGGGTGTGAGGAGGGTGTCCTACGCTGATCATATCGGGAGAGGAATGACCGGGAGCGTTAGGTAAATTCCAGTGCACCCAGTAGAAGTTACAGCCTTTGAAAGTATTGTAATCTACCCGTGCGATGCCGGTACGTCCTCTTTCAATTTCCTCCGGTGTCGCCTGGTAACCCTTGAAGAACCGTCCATATTTGTCAGCCATTTACTACCTCCCAAATTTAATTGTATCTCGGTGCCCCATCAAGGCTTAATTGCCTCTTCATCCGGCAGAACTCTTAGATGGGATTATTCAGTATTCGGCACCTCCCGGCAGTCTCTCACACGCCAATAGTAACTGTCAGGCCCAGAGCTTCAATAGTCTTCTGAATTGCTGCCATCTGTCCTGCAGTGGGTGGAGTGATGTTCACTCCACTTTGATCTCTTTCGAGGCGGTCGTATTTACTTTCTCCTAATCGGTGATAAGCCAGAATGTTCACTTTTGTATCTTGCCCTATTTCATTTACAATGAATCTTGCTGTAGCTTTAATGTTCTGCATGTCTGCATTGTAGCCTGGGATAACCGGTATTCGGGCTATTATCGGGATAGTATAGTTCCTTCGAATTTGCTTTATGTTCTCAAGAATAAGGTCGTTGCCTATGCCGGTACACCTTTGATGAGACCTGGAATCCATATGTTTCAGGTCATACAATACCAGGTCGACGTATTCGAGTACCTGTTCAAGAGTTTCCCACTTGGCCATGCCTGTTGTCTCGATGGCAGTGTGCAGGCCGGCTCGTTTGCACAACGACAGGATAGCTGTCGAGAATTCAGGCTGAGTCAATGGTTCTCCTCCGGAGAGGGTAATTCCACCGCCACTTCTTCTGTAGAAAGCGTCATCTTTCTTAACTTCGGTAAAAACGTCGGTTGCTGACCAAACTCTGCCGCTTAGTATGCGGGCGGTATTCAGACACGTATCGGCGCATTTTCCGCAGCCTTCGCAGAGGTTTCTCTTGGTATGCGATCTTCCATCTGACACCGAGATAGCCTGTCTGGGGCACACCGGCACACATTGGCCGCAGCCGGTGCATCTCTCCCAATAGAATAGTAATTCAGGCTGACGACGCTGAGATTCCGGATTCTGACACCAGACGCAACTCAGGGGACAGCCTTTAAGGAAGACGGTTGTCCTGATGCCAGGTCCATCATGCAGAGAATAGGTCTGGATGTCGAAAATTGTTCCTTGTACCATCACCATCTCCCAATATCAGGATGCGGCACATCGAGTTTCGACTGGTCTTGCGCGTATATTTCCAGTTTCCTGGAGAAGACCACGGCTATCTAGACACTCACCTCCATGCGCCTGATAATGTCGTCCTGAACCCCTTTGCCAAGGTCTACGAAATAGGCACTATAGCCGGCTACTCGCACGATCAAGTCGCGATAATTCTCAGGAGATTTCTGAGCTTCCCGCAGCTGCTCGTTTCCAACAACGTTGAACTGGATCCATTTCCCTCCCATGTCAGCGTATGCCATGATCAGACTGCCCAGTTTCTTTATATCTTCCCGGGTTGTCAGTGATGATGGATGAAGCTTCATATTGAGCAGTGTAGACGAACACAAGGACTGGTCGATCTTGGCTGCGCTTCTGAGCACTGCTGTGGGACCGTGGGTATCCTGTCCCTGGGCAGGGGACACTGTTCCGTCGGACAGAGTAGTGCCGGCTAACCTTCCGTCCGGCGTTGCTCCGATTATTGTCCCACCGGCAAACATCGATGATATGGATGCTCCGCCAATGCCTCTTATTCTTCCGCGTGTGGGACGGTCAGGCGATAGAGGTTTCGCCTCCTCGTCGATGATGAATTTGTATAACTCTCTCGCGATCGAGTCAACATAATCGATATCATTCCCATATTTTGGAGCCTGAAGGCATATCTTTCTGATATTCTCATAACCTTCCCAGTTGGCAGCCAGCGCTTGTTTAAGTTGCGTCATGGTAATCTTTTTTTCGTCGAAAACCAGTTTCTTGATCGCTGCCAGTGAGTCTGCTACATTGATCCCGCCTACGGGTACCATCACCGCCCTGAAGTCAAAAGGAAATTCCGGCACCCTTCTCATCAATGGTTTGCCCACCTTCATTCCGTTATGCATCAAAGCCGTTTCCAGTATATCTACAACATCGCGGTAACCCTGGATTTCTGTAGAACGTCCCTGAGTGACAAAACTGTGCTCATGCCATATTCTGATGAAAGAGGCAAGAAATTGCAGGAATGCATCGTAAAACTCATCAAATGTCGTGTAGTTTTCAACCTTCGGTTTGAAAGGCCCGAGTTCCAACCCGGTGCGGGGGTCTAACCCGTCATTCAAGAAAATCTCCAGTACCTTGGGAACCACAAAGAATAAACCGGCCAGGAAGCTGGTTTTTCCCGGAATAGCCGGGTCAACACAACCGGCCAGGTGGTAATTGCGTGCATCCTGGATAGGGATGCCTCCGGAGGTCATATAGTCAATAAACGATTTGTCAATGGCTAACGCCGGCATTCCGATACCGGTCTTCACGACCTCCAATGCCTTGATCAGCAGGTCCTCCGGGATCCCATCATGGACTCTTAGGGTAATAGTGTGATGAGGTGTCCTGAGGTTATTGGCTGCCTCTAATACTAGATAGGTCAATTCATTCGTAGCGTCTTCTCCCTCGGGGTTAACGCCGCCAATGGTCATGTTACGCCATTTGGCGTATCCGGCGTGCTGGGAACGTTTGGCTCTTGAAAGCTTGATATTCTCAGGCTTCATGCACTTGATACGCAATTCAAACAGCAGAGCCAGGACTTCGTCGTTGGAAATCCGTCCTTCATCACGGTCCTTTTTATAGAAAGGATACATATATTGATCGAATCTGCCGAGATTATGAGTCGAAGTTGGTGTCGATAATATCTGGTTGAACCATAAAGATTGCATTGCCTGAAAGAAGTTCCTGGGTGAATTTGCTGGCACCCATCGGCAGGCTTCGGCAATTCGCTCAAGTTCTGTTTTTCGCAGAGGGTTCTTTTCCCTTTCAGCCATTTTCCCGGCTGCATCTGCATATCTGTTGGCAAATGCAATGATTGATTTGAGTACCGTGATTGATGCTTCAAGGAAGGCTTTCTTTTCAGTATCATCTCGCGAGAGTGACCCTGTTCTCTCGATTTCCTCTTCAGCTTCACGAATGATCAGATTCAGTCCACCAAGCCACCTGGCGAAGTCCATATGGCAGTCGGTAAAATTGAAGGACAGGCAAAGGCCGCTGCCGGCATATGCTCCTCTGAATTCATCTTTCTGTTTCATCGGCGGCAGAGTAATGCCAACTTGCAGGTACTTGAACATGTTATCATTGATACTTTTCGCTTGAATGTACTCCGAGCACCTGGTCTCCCAGTATTTGCCCAATTCTCTCAACATCGGCCAATCCATATCCTCAGTCGAAACAATCCCGTCCTCAACCGCTCCTCTGATTTCTTCCTCTTTCCATACGCCCAGGAAGGGATCGATCTCAGCCCCCCATGGCTTGCTGGCCCCTTCGCCTACGAAAAGCTCATCTTTATCGATTAAAACAGGCATATTTTGCAGCATATGCGAGTAAACTTTGGCATACCTTATAACTCCGGTTTCCCCTTCTGTTTGTTTAACCGCTTCTGTAATCAGGCGGGCTTTTTCGATACAAAGAGGAAATCCTCCCCGTTTGATTCTGGCTAACATTCTTTCCATTTCAACCTCCAATTCACCATCCGGAACAGGTTACCGGCTGTTTTTGTTGTACCCTGTGCCCTTCCTATATCACCTGTTGTGACCTGTCCAGTACTATCTTTGTCAGTTCGGAAAATCCCCGCTTTATTTGCAGGGGATCTGTGATTAGCAGATATTGGTCGTTTTGACTTTCCCACGCAGGCCACTCGATAAGCCCTTTTACGCTGGGATTACCCGTCCTGGCGAAATGCGTCACCTGAGACCTCCGCTATGAAACCAGACCTATGAAGATACGGATTTTCTGGCCTTTTTCAGTTGCTTCTATCCCGGAAATCCTGCCCGTATCCAGACTAATCGCGTCCATTAGCTTCCTACCTCGTTACAGTCTAGTTACTCGGGATATATCCTTCTAGCCGTTGACTAGTCTGCCGATTTGATTTACAAAGTAACGTTGGGTTGCTATATGTGATTTCCTATAAGTATTCTTATAAGTATACCTAAATGATAACTAGCTTAGCAATATCGGTTTGTGCAAGACTGACTTGGAGCTGCCTTATCTATCATGATGGCAACATCGCGGTTGATTGGAAATTACTTATTTTGAAAGCTGGAGTAACTGATGATAAGCATCATTAGTTCGCAAAGCAATACCACCAATGCAATTCATTGTTACCGTGATTTTACCAATCCTTATTTAACCTCAGAAACTGGCGTGATTCCTTCCACAGGCTAAAAACCAGCTTCAAGATTGAATTCGAATTCCCTTTCTTAGAGACCACATATTTCTTGACTTATGTCATCCTTCTGGAATAGACTTTAAGGTGTGTGGGAGGGCATTCATTATGAAATGCCCGCATTGCCAGGATGACGTCAGGGACAACACCGGGTTTTGTAAAAATTGTGGATAGCCCATTCAGATAGAACTGGTATGCCTAAATTATCATTATGTCGATAAAGCCCAGGACCATAAGCTGCCCATCGATAAGACCATCGAAATCGCCAGGTCCGTCTGTAAAGGCCTGGAGTTTGCTCATGCCCAAGGCATCATCCACCGGGACATCAAACCAGGTAATGTCATACTCAGTGCCGATGGTATGGCAAAAGTTAATGATTTCAGCTTAGCAGTATCAATCGATAGATCAAGACTGACCCAGGTGGGGATGATGGTGGGTACGATCTCCGATAGAACATTATCCGGATAAAAAGAAGGACGCCCTGGAACATCTCGCTTCGCCATCAAAACGTTCCGGAGATGAAGATGCAGCCCAGCCAGGAAAGGGCGTTAAGACACAAGGAGATACTAAAGGCATCGCCTATAATTGTGTGTTTATCGGATACTCTTAATGACGACAACTTCATCTGAGACCAATAATAGTAATCAATACTCCTCCAGTCACGGAGAGAATTGTCGTCACACATCGCCATTTCGAAGAGCTAACATAATCATCCTGTAAAGGAGAAAAGTATGAAATACCGTAATCTTGGCAGGTCTGGATTGAAAGTCTCGGAAGTTGGACTGGGCACCCTGGAATTCGGCCGCAGGTTAAGTGAGAAGGAATCCATATCCATTATGGACCATGCCCTGGATATGGGAATAAATTTTATCGATACTGCAGATGTATATAACGATGGTCGTGCCGAAGAGTATGTAGGTAGAGCTATAAAGGGCAAACGTTCCAGGGTTATCATAGCCACTAAGTTCGGTATTGCCACTGGAGAGTCTCCTAATGATTACGGTGGTTCACGGGCTCATATCATAGAGGCTATTAATAATAGTTTAAAACGTCTGGCAACAGATTATGTGGATGTTTATTATCTTCACTGGCCTGATCCGACCGCACCGATTGAAGAAACCCTGCGGACACTTGGTATTCTTATACATTCCGGGAAAATCCGTTACGCAGCTTGTTCGAACTTGAATGCCTGGCAGCTTTGTGATGCATTGTGGATCTCTAAAGTCAACAACCTGGAGTCGTTCGCAGCAGTACAAACAAGATATAACTTACTGAACCGGAGTATCGAGACAGAACTGGTTCCCTGTTGCGAAAAGTTTGGAGTAGGCGTAATTCCATGGTCACCTTTAGCCGAAGGGTTTTTAACGGGTAAATACCAGCGTGGGAAACCGTTACCGCAGGGCACCCGTTTAAACTCTTCATCAGCAGCTCCTCCGCCACGTCGGTCTCTCCCCGGAATGACAGCCAATCCCGCCATGTTTGCTCCAATAATATCGGACATTAATTACGATAAAATCGAGAAATTGCAGACATTTGCTTCTGAACGGAATCGGAGCTTGGGCGAACTGGCGATATCATGGTTACTCTCTCATCCGTGGCTTAGTTCGGTGATTGCTGGAGCTACCAGTTCAGAACAGGTATCGGCAAACGTTGCAGCTGCCGGCTGGAGGTTGACCGAGGATGAAAAGACTGAGTTGATATAACAAAGGGGGTTATTTTCGGTCTTTCGGCAATCGTAACGATTCAGATTTCAGGTGGTTGCCGTTTGATTCCGCGCAGATTATCTCACATCCACATGGAACTTTCCGGTATCTGGAGATTCCTGGACAAGGACGCCGCGCTTTCCCCGGCAGCGATAAGCAGTGGCCCACCGCCGTTAAGTAACCGCATCCATGCTGCTGTGAAATCTTCCGGTGATAACCGGGCTGCGGCTTGCTATTATCTGGAGCTCATGTTCGTTTACTAACTCAGCTTCGTCATCTGGTTACAATAATAGCTGGTTATTCGGTTAATATTTATTCGTGACAGATGTTTTAAATACAGAACTGGAGTGAGTAATGAAGGCAGCGAAAATAATCGCACCATTTGCTGTGAGTGCAGTGCTTTTTGTTCTGGCCTATTTATCCAGTAAGGATAGCGGAAGTGGTTTTTTCCCAATAATGCTCCTGGGAGTCGGCATCATACTTGCATTTGTCGGCACCGCGGCTATTTTCTCTGATAAAAAAGGGGAGTAATGTTAACTCGGAGAACCGGATGCGATGTCTTTTTTCAGGTGTTGGTGTTAAAGGCTGAAATTCCCTGGTAACTAGAATGGCCGTAATAGACACGTAATGGTCATAGCCAGGGCACTGCCGATGGGGATCGTCACATTGTCATTAAAACGCCGTGGGAAGGGTAAAGCATGGATCAGGGCGGCAGAGAAAGCCCCTGCTGCTACCACGATGATATCAGGTGTCTTGAAAATACGCATGGCGATGATCCCTACTGCGAGGCTGACAAAGAGGAATGCCAGGTTGCCTTCGATGTGTTTATTCCATGGCCTGGTGTAACCCCGCCACCGGCCCATCGCCGCCGCCGAGGGATCGCCGCAGGCCAGGTAGAGGATGGCCAGCGAGGCGATGTCTACCGGGAATAACAGGGTCGTGATCAGTGCCCCGATCAGATAATAACTGGCTCCGGTTAGACCGCGGTCTTCTTCTTCCCGCATAAATACGGCGAGCCAGCGGCGGAGCCATTGCTGTAAACGGGGATTTTTGAATCTCAGGTACTCGATAACCAGTACGAAGGCGGTACCGATGGAAATTATAAACACGGCGAATAACCAGGGGAATAGGTGCAAAATAGCCACCAGGACCAACCCGAGGGCAGTATGCACCATGCCCCGCGCATATTCCATCGCCTTAAATGTCTGCCGTGAAGAGTAACCTACCAATAACCTTTCCTCGTGATTCCGATATGTCTCACTCCCATCACCTTAACGATAACATCAATAATCCTGATTATAAGTCACTTAAACGACCATAATACATAGGGAAATAGTACTCTCTTAACATCAGGGAAGGGTAATTGGCCTGAAATAGCACTACAATACAGCAGTATCAAGTAAAATGACGCCTGCTGTTCTCCACAAATCTGATACAGTGGTTGTCATTGTTCTATCCAGACCTCACTGTATCACCCTGTGATGCTTATGTCTTGATTGTGTCCTTATCAAGAGCTTTAAGTGTATTTCCAAACGTTGTTTTCGTTGAATACAAACGGTAAACAGTAAACAGGCGCAGGATGACCACCATATTTGTCAGCAAGGCTATTAACGAGAGGGTGATAAATAACTGGCCTGCGATACTCCCGATCATAATGAGAAAAAGCCGGACATCACGTGATGCCAGCGAGGTTAATCCCCTGTCGAAGACGGCCCGGTATTGAGGTTCAACCCGTGCGCGGCTGTAACTGACGGCCAACGTGCCGGTCACCGCTGCAAAGCCGATTAACCAGACACCGGCATACGTTTCATTCGCTGCCGCCCAAATAGTTATTCCGAGTATTATCAAACTATCGGAATAACGGTCGAGCAGCGCATCAAAAAAACTACCGAAAGCAGATGTCATTTGTTTCTGCCGGGCTAATCCTCCATCGATTCCGTCGGCAATAGATGAAATCTGAGCCAGAATGCCCCCCAGGATATTTTGCCCTGTCAAGAAAGCGACAAAGCTGATGATCGCAATGGAAAAAGAGCCTATCGTAGCCATATTTGGCGTGAGGGGTGTATGCGCCAATACCCGGGCAATCGGTTCCGATATCTTGCGGTTCAAGTGTTTCGAAATAAAGCCGTCATAGATGATACTCATAAGATACCTCCGGAGACCATGACCAGGTCCTCGGGGGTATCCACATCTGCCCAGAATAAACCGGACATATCCTGGGTAAAAAAGGGCTGTCGCTTCAAGATCATGGAACGAATGACATCACTGATTTCGATGTTATTCCCCATGTACGGGATTAGTTCCTGTATTGTTTTCAGAAAGTTCGCACTGAGGATAAAAACCCCGGTATCAAGAGCGTTCCATTTTTCTATTCCCTTGCCGATTTGTTGGATCTTCCCGTCCTGGGTTACGGCTACCTTGGTTGCTTCGTCTATCACATGATGGCTGCCGGGATAGTAATCAACTCCGAGTTTTTCGCTGGTATTTAGCCCTTCGAGAAAACTACGGATAAATTGAGTATCGACCATATGATCGCCCATGCATAATACAAAAGGTTCTCCTTGTGCCCATCTCCCCGCAACGTTGACTGAAAGTGCATTACCACCAAGATAGTCAGGGTTATAGATAAAACTGATATGATGTCTTAATCCGTTTCCCTGTAATAGGGTCTCCATTTGTTTTCTCAAGTAGCCAACAACTATCGCTATCTCGTTAATGCCCGCGTTCAGCATTGATTCGATCGCATAAAAAATGAGTGGTTTGTCTTTCACGTGAAGGAGTACTTTGGGTAATCGGCGGGTGAGTTGTCCCATGCGTCCACCATCCCCGGCCGCCAGGATTACGCCACGTGTAACCTTTTTTGTAACCATCCCTCCCCTCCTTGTTTTTCTGTGGTCCACAGTTAAATAACCCAAAACATTAAGCTGGCTGTTTGATCAGGAATTAGAAAAACCATCTCGTTTTTATTTCATATACAGGGTGTATCGAGGGATGAATTGTAAATAGACTCGTATGTTGGGGATTATTTTTTGGAATTGTGTCCCGTGTTTTGGAGGCTCTATCAAGACGCGAACCAGGAGGTAAGTAAATGATTACATACCTGCAAATCGATTGTCAATATACTCGTTTTCCTGGCAGGCATTATGGGAAAGAAATGTCACAAAAATGTAATGACAAAGTGAAATATCACACCGGAAATGTAGTAATCCACCTGAATATCGGCTGGGGGTACAAGAGATACCCCCAGCCTTCCCAAACTTTATCAACGGTTACATTCAGTATTATTTTGACTTCACGGTATCGGCATCAGGTTAATGTGTATCCGTATCGGTTTTCTCTCCACCGCTACTGGTCCATCGTTCCAGCAGTTTTTCGGCAGTTTTGCGTCCGCCTAATCCAAAGGCGATCGCTGCTGCTACGGCGATTGCTCCCAGCAATAATCCAAACACCAGTAAAATTATGTCGTTGGCAAAACCCATCGCCCGTAGGCCGATAGCGATACTGAGAACAATAATGAAAATCCTTACCAACGATATCGCTGAGGTTGACCTTCCGCCGGCTTTTAATATGTTGACCACCATATTTGCCACGAAGATACCAATGCCGATGATGATCAGGCCTAATAAAACCAAAGCTAAAAATTCAGTAAAGCTAGCGACTAAATTATTCACCTGGGTGAAGCCTAGTAGCTCGGCTGCCATCATGATGGCGAAGAGTAAAATGAATACCATTGCCAAATAGCCTACCAGGTGTGAAGGGGACCCCCCGCCTGTCATCGGTTTTTGGGCTAATCCCAGCTTGACCGGTATCTCATCGAAACGAATTTTCGTTAGTAATTTGGTGATCAGGTTCGCTACGAAGCGGGCTACAAGATAGAAAATAACCAGGACGATAACTGCCGCCAGGATACTCGGCAGAGCAGCAAATATCCTTTCGAATAATAAGACCACAGAATCCAGCGCTCCGTGTAAACCAAGAACTTGAAGTATCGCCAGTATGAAAAATATCCATACCAGCCAGAACACGACGGTCCCCGTGCCCTCGGCGATTGGATATTCGCTCTTATCACTTAATGCTTTATCTTTCCCAAATCTTTTATCGATGCCGGTAGCTTTTACCAGCTTCCGGGCGAGCGACCGGAGTATTTTGGCGAGAATCCACGCCACCAGTAGTAATACGAGTGCTCCTATAACGTATGGCAAGTATTCCATGATAGATGAGAAAAAACCTTGTAAGGGCTCAAAAAATATACCTTTCCAATCCATTCAGGGTTACCTCCTTATCATCGAGAAATATTACTTATAGGACACTGATAGCTCTTCTTCGAAAAGCGGTAAATCATTGTTCATTTAGTATTCTTGATTTAGCACCTCCTTTAATCAGCATCGATCTGTGTGCCTATTGCAGAACCTGTACCAGGTTCTTTAGTATATTACTTAACTTCCTCTCTAGTTTTTAAAAGATTACCGGGTTTCGTCTTAACTGATTCCGCCGGATCAAGCCATCTATGGGCGCCGAAAACGCCGTACTACTCCTGTTCAGGTTAACAGTAAAGAAAAGAAGAATTATTTTGATTGACACAAGGGATTCTTGATAATAAAGCCCCATCAAGAAATCCGTATGATCAAACGAGATTAAAAATTACGAGTTCAAGATGATATCACCGGCATTAAGACCAACCGCCGGTATTGTGAGGATTTCTGTTAAATTTGTTAATTGATGAAGCTTGCTACTTTTCTATTATAGTTGCTTCATAGGCATTTGGTTATATCCTTGGTATCTTACCTATCAAAAAAGAGGCATCAGGATTTAACGAATCCAATTAGAACAGCTGCTCCAGCCAGGGTAATTCCGGATTAACTGAGGCTGACAGTCGGTTCTTGGGTCTTAAAACCTGGCGATGATTAATAGTCCCGCGATCTTTGTAACAAAATAACACAAATATGCTTAACAAATGGTCAATAATCACTGAATAAAGTCAAAAAATTATCAAAAGATCTGTGTGGTCTGCTATTCCGAATAATTATTATCCTGCGTATTGTTCAGCGCATCTTATATAACCTAAAAAAAGACTCCTCTCAATGAGGAGCCCTTTTTTATCCCGGTATTCTCTACCCGTTATTTACCTGGGAAACTTGATCTCGCCGTATTTAATCGCCACGGCTTTTAGCTGGGTATAGCAGCGCGTGCCTTCCAGGCCGCTTTCCTTGCCGATGCCGCTTTCCTTGAAGCCCCCCCACGGCATTCCCGGTCCCAGCATCGAGTTGTTGACCTGCACCGTCCCTGCATGCAGCCGGTTGATGAAGGTCATCCCCCGGGCGACGTCGTTGGTCCATACTGAAGCCACCAGCCCGTAGGAGTTGTCGTTAGCCAGTTCGATCACCTCTTCTTCTGAGGTGAATGGTTCCATGATCACCGCCACGGGACCGAAAATCTCTTCCCGGGCAACCCTCATGTTCTGCTTGACATCGGCCAGTACCGCCGGCATGATGAACCACCCCTTATTCAAGGGTGGTGCAGTTGGCCGTTCGCCGCCGAGCAGCAGCCGGGCTCCTACTTTTACACCGAGCTTGATATATTCTTCGATGCGGTCCCGGTTTTCCTGACTGGCCATGGGGCCCATCATGGTTTGCTTGTCCGCCGGGTCGCCGACCACGATCTTCTTCATCTCGCTGACATACATGTTTACAAACTTGTCATAAAGGTCCTTGTGCACATAGTAACGGCCGGCTCCCGAACAGTGTTGGCCTACATTGTCGCATTTCTGGCGCGCGAACTGGGGGACGATCTCCTCGAGGTTGGCGTCTTTCAGTATGATAAAGGGGTTCTTCCCGCCCAGTTCCATGGTCAGCCGTTTCAGGGTCTTGCTGGCCGCTGCCATGATTTCTTTTCCCGTAGCGCTGCTGCCCGTAAAACCGATAACATCTATCCCGGGATGGTTGGCCATGATGTTCCCGGTGCTTGCTCCTGGCCCGGTGATGACATTGGCTACCCCCGGTGGTAATTCCGCTTCTTCAAAGATCTCCGCCAGCTTCAAGCCCATCAGGGAGTTGACACTGGGTGGTTTTAGCACGACGGTGTTTCCGACCGAGAGGGCTTGCGCTGTTTTTACCGCCATCATCATGATGGCATGGTTCCAGGGGGTGATAATGCCGGCTACCCCGATCGGTTCCCGCTTGATATATGTCAGCAGGTTCGGCATCGAAGGTACAAAATCATCAATGAGTGACCTTGATATCACCGCTGAGGTCTCGTATTCCCCTGCCGCCCCCATCGGAATGTGGTTGGCTTGCTCCAAGACCGAGCCGTGCTCCGTTATTTCCAGCCGGGTGACTTCCGCCGCCCGCTTGCGGATCACTGCCGCGATCTTCATCATCATCTGTGAGCGTTCTACCTGCATTTTCTGTGACCAGGCCGGAAATGCCTTCCTTGCCGCCGCTACTGCCAGGTCCACGTCTTCCTGGCTGGCCAGGGGTAATTGGGCCAATTCTTCTCCGGTAGCCGGATTAAACGTGGGAAATGTTTTCCCTGATGCAGGGCTTATCCACTTGCCACCGATCCAAAACTTGTTGTCTGTCATGACCCCCTCCTTAATCGATCCCTTTATTTATTTTTATATCAATACCCGGTTGACCTTCCCCTCGCCGATGCGGACATAGATCGACCGGACGTCTGTATATTCTTCAATGTTGCCGTTGCCAAAACCGCTTTCCTTGACACCGCCGAAAGGCAGTCCGCCCATGATCATGTGGTCGTTAACATATATAGTACCGGCTTCAATTTGATGTCCCGTGCGGATGGCTTTATTGACGTCTTTCGACCAGACGGAAGCCGTCAGTCCGTAGGTATTATCGTTAGCCATGGCGATGACATCATCTTTATCGGTGTATTTGGTGATGCACGCTACCGGGCCGAATATCTCCTCCCGGTACACTTTCATCTTCGGCGTTACCCCCGTCAGAACAGTCGGGAGGACGTAGAAACCCTTGTCTAACGGAGGGGGTAGTGGGCCGGGTTGTCCTAGCGCCAGTGTCGCCCCCTCGGCGATCGCACCTCGAATGTAGCCCTCCACTTTCCGCAGGTGTTCTTCACTGACCAGCGGGCCCATTTGTGTCGCCGGGTCCAGGGGATCGCCCACCTTGACTTTCTTCGCTGCAGCGATGAATTTGGCGACGAATTCGTCATGTACTTTCTCATGTACTAGGTAGCGTCCCGGAGAGGCACAGATCTGGCCGGAATTGGAGGTCTGGCAGGCCGCCGCCCACTCCGCCGTGAGGTCGAGGTCGGCGTCTTCCAACACGATGAACGGATTTTTACCACCCAGCTCCAGGCTGAGTTTTTTGATTGTCCCGCTGGCCGCGGCCATGATCGCTTTGCCTGCTTCGCAGCTCCCGGTGAACCCGATCATCCCCACGTCGGGATGGGAACACAGGGCATTACCCGTCGTCCCCCCGGGCCCCGTGATGATATTGATTGCTCCCGGCGGAACCATGTTCCCTAGTTTTGTGATGATTTCCCCCAGGATCAGCGTGGTCGCCGAATTGGTGCTGGGTGGTTTCATCACGCAGGTATTGCCGGCGATCAAAGCCGGCCCCATTTTACTCACCGACATCAGCAGCGGTACGTTCCAGGGTGTGATCAGGGCACATATCCCAATGGGGTAATGGCGTACGTAGGCCAGTTCCTGGTTGCCCAGGTCGACACTCTGGTCTTGGATCCGCTGCATGGCCATGCCCGCCCCTTCCAACCCGAATGATGCACCCATCACCCGGTTGCGGGTGACTGAAATCGGCGAGCCGTGGTTCATGCTGTCCAGTTTGGCGATTTCCTCCGCCCTTTCCCGTATCCCCGCCCCGATTCGGCGTAGTACTTCTCCTCTTGCTTGTACCGGCATCTTCGACCATACCGGAAATGCTTTTTGGGCAGCTGCTACTGCTTTATTTACTTCTTCCTGTCCACCCAGGGCGATCGTGGCAAATTGCTGTCCCGTCGCCGGATTGGTTACCGGGAAAGTCTTCCCCGCTGCCCCTTCCACCAGTTCTCCGTTTATCAACATCTTATAATCCGACACTTATAGTTCCTCCCAACTACAGATATTTTCTCTTTTTCGATTATCCGTCCTCTTAATTACATGCGGCCTGGTTTTCCGCCTTCACCAATATTCACGTACACGGCTTTCATCTCACAGTATTCATCGAAACCCCGTTGTCCCCCTTCTTTTCCCAACCCGCTCTCCTTGACTCCGCCGAAATGCAGCGCCCCCATGACCATGTTGTCGTTTACGTATATGGTGCCGGCCTGCACCTGGTGGGCGGTCCGGATCCCTTTGGCTAAATCCCTTGTCCATATCGAAGCGGAAAGACCCAGGTTGTTATCGTTAGCCATGTCCACCACGTTGTCCTTCCCGGAATATTTGGTGATGCAGGCTACTGGCCCGAAGATTTCTTCGCGGTAGACTTTCATTTGCGGTGTAACTCCGGTGAAAAGCGTGGGCAAAACATAATATCCTTTGTTTAGTGGCTCCGGCAGCGGGCCGGAATGGCCGGTAACCATGGTCGCCCCTTCGTTGACCGCAGATTTGATATAGCTTTCAACACGGTCCCGGTGTTCGGCGCTGACCAGTGGTCCCATCCTTGCTGCCGGATCCATTGGGTCGCCTACGGTTATCGTCTTGGCCGCCGCCGCCCATTTTTCCACGAATTCGTCATGTACTTTCTCATGGACCAGGTAGCGCCCGGGTGAGATGCAGATTTGTCCGGAATTGGCTGTCTGGCCCATCACCGCTGTCATGGCGGCGTGTTCGATGTCGGCATCTTCCATTACGATGAAGGGGTTTTTACCCCCGGCTTCCAGGCTGAGCCGCTTTAGCGTACCGGCCGCCGCGGCCATGATGGCTTTCGCTGTCTCGGAACTCCCGGTAAAATCTATCCGGGCGATGTCCGGATGTGCCGCCAGGGCGTTGCCGGTAACCCCGCCCGGCCCGGTGATGATATTGACCACTCCCGGTGGGATGATTTTACTCAGTTTGGCAATGATTTCCCCCAGTATCAGTGTCGTCGCTGAATCGATGCTGGGCGGCTTAATGATGCAGGTATTTCCCATCACCATGGCCGGTGCCAGCTTGGATACTGCCTGCATCAACGGTACGTTCCAAGGTGTGATCAGGGCACAGATGCCGATGGGTTCCCGGTGTATATAGGCGATACTGCCCCGGTTGCTCATTATGTCACTGCTGGACTCTTCCCAGAGGAACTGGCTGGTCGCGGCCGCTTTTTCCAGCGTAGCCGGGACCCCCATCATCATGCCGCGGGCCATTGGCGCCAGCGTTCCATGGTTCTGGATTTCCAGCTTGATGATTTCTTCCATCCGGGCGCGCAGTCCTGCTGCTATCTGGCGCAGTGCCTCTGCCCGTGCCTGTGTGGGTACCTGTGCCCAACCGGGGAAACCCTTCTTGGCGGCGCTTACTGCCTTGGCGACGTCCTTTACGTCCCCCAGTGGGATTGTGGCGAATTGTTCTCCATTTGCCGGGTTCATCACGGGGAAGGGTTTCCCCGATTCCGCTTCCAACAATTCCCCACCGATAAGCATCTTGTAGTCTGACATTTTTAACCCTCCCATATTTTTACCTTTATGCAGGACCCGGAGGCGTATTGATGGCATCGGCGCTTATCTGCTGTCGGAAGCAACCGGTTTCTTCTCTTGACGACACCTGTCCCTTAACCAGTCCCAGTTATGGGATATCTCCTTTCCGCATCCGGGAGGCATTGCCGTTTCCTGCAATACTCTCAGTCTCGATTCTATCGGGACACCGGCTGAATACCATACCCCATTACAGGGTTGAGGTATAAAGCTCGGAGGTCTTTCTTTTTGATGCTAATAATAAAACAGGCGCCTCTTTAAGGAGGCGCCCAGAAACACACACACTCTGAGGCAACTCTCCTTTCCTAACACGGGAGGTATAAAAGTTTCCTTTTGATACCCTCGAAGCTTTTCAGGACTTCTGGCCGCTGTCGGCATAGCCTTGGCTTTAGCCGTCAACGATCGAAGAGTTATTTTATGACGCTATCCTACCAACAAGACTGTATCTTGTCAAATGATATTTGTTTGAGGGTTTTCCGGGCCAACCGTGCTAACTTGAATGGCAGCGCCGGTTGAAACTAGATGCGGAAGATCACTCTCAGTACGGTCAGTAATAAGCCGACGGCAATATTGGCCGTCTCTTCCGCCTGGCTAGATTTCTCCGCCGCGCCTGCCGGGAGAGCACTGTTGACGTCCATATCGGTGGAGAGAAATTGACCCAGTTTACCCAGGGTGACTGTCGAATTCCCCGCCTTATGCAGTGCCGCCAGTTCTTCGATATTGGCCAACAATTTCTTGTTTTCCGCTTTCTTGTCTTTAGCGTGCAAAGACGCCCACCGTGCCTGCTGGTATTTGGTGAAGTCGCCCCGGTTTAACCAGATGCCGTGGCAGGCTGGGCATCTCGTTAAAACTATGCTTTCCGGGAATTTCTGGTCCGTAAAGCGGAATAGCTGGACATGGTCCCTGGGACAATCCAGTATCAGGTTCTCCATCGGGGTTGGTGTCAGCAACAAATCCGTATTCAGAGATTCTATCTTTTCCGCTTCGCCCTGTCCGGCTTGGAATAATTCCGCTTCGTCGAACCAGATGCCGCCGCATTTCTCACACTGGTCGACGGTAATAGGTTGCCCGTAGTGGGAGTGTATCGTGACCGGGTGCATTTCTAAGCCTTCATTCGGACACAGCATGCCCCCTATTATATCTGTATACAGCGCGGCCGGCAATCATCATCTTCATCAATGACAATTATTTGACAGTAACCGGACTGGCCGGGTGTATAATCAACCAGAATTTTTCTTATACCACTTTGGCTCGAATCCCTGGGATTTGGTCAAGCTGGGATAATACCCGGTCATTACCGTCGCCGGGATTTCCGCTCCGGTTTCTCAAACCCATGGCAGGTATAGCAGGTATTCCAAAAGAAGAAGGGGTGTTGCGATGGATGTGCCAAAAACAGCCGGTAGTTATGAAGTCCTTAATCCTTGGGCAGAAGTAGACCCTGTCCCGTTACAGGGGATTTCTCCCCGCCTGGATTCGCTGGCAGGGAAGAAGATCGGCTTGTTCGCAAATTTCAAACGGGCGGCGAAACCTATGCTGGCCGAGGTGGAGAAAAATCTGAAAGCCAGGTTTCCTGGTATCGAGACCAGTCTTTATGATTCCCGGGCGCCCAACGTAGACGAGTCGGTGACGGAAAACCGGGCGGCCTTTACGGATTGGGTGAAAGGCGTGGATGCAGTCGTTGCTGCCGTCGGTGACTGAGGGTCCTGCACCAAGTTCGTTGTGTACAACGGCGTGGCTATTGAAAAATTGGGGACCCCGGTTGTCGTCTTGATCAATACCGGTTTTGTGAATGATGCGCATTCGGCTGCTTCCGGGAAAGGTTTGCCTTCAGTACGCATCGTGCCGGAACCGGTTTTATGTGAGTCCAACATCGCTGAAGATATCGCCTCGGGTATTTCCTCCGTGATGGATGATATCATTGCCGGCCTGACTCGGCCGCTTACACCCGGTGAGGCTTCACCCCAAAAAGAAACGGAAAACCTTTCCCGTTTGGTTTTTAAAGGCAGTCTGTCCGAGGTTAACCGTTTCTTTTACCGCCGGGGCTGGACGGACGGTCTCCCCATCATTCCGCCGACCGAAGAGGCTGTCGCAGAAATGCTGGCCGGAACTGACTTACCGGCAGATTACGTGGTGACTAAGGTTATCCCCCGCCTGGGTAAAGCCACGGTGGAGAAAATCGCCGTCAATGCGGTTATGGCTGGTTGTTTGCCTACTTATCTGCCGGTGCTTATTGCCGCCGTCCAGGCCTTGATGGATCCGAAGTCACGGTTCGATACTTTCGAAGTAAGTACCGGTTCCTGGGCTCCTTTCTGGGCGGTTAACGGCCCGGTCCATCATGATATCCTTATCAATTCTTCTTCGGGTTCACTCAGCCCGGGGAATATCGCCAATGCCGCCATCGGCCGGGCGGTCGGCCTGATCGTAAAAAATATCGGCGGTGCACGTAAGGCAGTCGAAGATATGGGGGTTATCGGTAATCCTGGTAAATACACCCTGGTGATTGGCGAAAATGAAGAAGAGTCTCCCTGGCCGCCGCTCCATGTTGAACGTGGTTATCAGAATACAGACAGCACCGTCACGGTCTTTTTCCCCAATTCCTTTATGCAGGCCATCCCTATTGAAACGAGTGCTGATGGCATCTTACAGGCTCTGGCCAATATGGGCGCTGTGGCGCTTTCTTGTTTCATCATCAATCCTACCTGGGCGAAAATATTATCCCGGGCTGGTTGGACCAGGACCCGTGTGCTCGAGTATATTGCCGTCAATACCAGGTCCGCTGCCACACCACCGCGCCCGCCCTTAAGTCCTGAGGACGTCATGTTGATCGTCGCTGGCGGCCCCGGCGCTTTTATGGCCTTGCTGCGCAGTGCCGGTGGTTTTAATAATACTTTCGTTACCAGGAAGATCGAGTTGCCCCAAAACTGGTCCCGTCTTGTGGCAAAATATAAAAACCTGGTTCCGGTTTATTTCCGGTATTAATTGACGTTTAGTGCTTTGAGGTCGCTTGTATGTTTGACTGGGATGCAGTCATTGTCGGCGGCGGCCCGGCTGGTTTGACGGCTGGGCTGTATTTAGCCCGGGCGAAATACCGGACCCTGTTGCTGGAAAAGGACAGCTTCGGCGGATACCCGAAAAACGTTGCTCTGATCGAGAACTACCCCGGTTTTCCGGAAGGGATCGCCGGGGCTGAATTGGCTTCCGCCATGGTGGCTCAAGCAGCCGCATTTGGCCTGCAGTACAAACAAGCTGAAGTCAACAGCCTCGAACTCTTTGATAACTGCCGGTGGGTAGGTTTTACCGGCGGACGCGGTTATACCACGGCGGTCGTTATTCTCGCCGGCGGCTCCCGCATGAAAAAATTAAATGTCCCCGGTGAGGATGCGTTTCAGGATAAAGGAGTCTTTACTTGTGCCTTATGTGACGGCAGCCGTTTCACCGGGCAAGCGGTGGCTGTTTGCGGTGGGGGTGATGCCGCTGTTTCGGAAGCCATTTATATGGCCCGGCTGGCTTCCCAGGTTTTTCTCATTCACCGCCGCGGTGAACTCCGGGCAGCCCCGGTCTTGCAGGATCGTCTGGCTTCCGAACCTAAAATAGAGTTTGTCCCGGATTCAGTGGTGACTGCAGTTGCGGGTGGTGTCCGGGTGGAGCGGGTTCGGGTCCGCAATAATGTAGATAGCACTGAAGTAGATCTGCCTGTGAGTGGTGTGCTGGTTCATATCGGGGTGGTGCCGAATACAGGGTATCTTGACGGCATCGTGCCCCTCGATAATGACGGCCAGGTTATCGTTAATTCGGATATGGAAACCGAAATCCCCTTTGTTCTTGCCGCCGGAGATATCCGGCGTGGTTCTCCCCGGCAGATCGCTGCTGCTGTGGGTGACGGGGTAGCTGCCGGTATCACTGCCCAGCGTTTGCTTCAACAGATCGGGTAGTAGGAAATATTAAGTAACCTGAACGAAAGGCATTTTATTATGTATCATTAAGTAGGTACTACGGATACTCCTGGCCAGGAGGTTGCTGATGGAAGTTCTCTTGATTGGGGATAACGAGAAAACTGCCGACGAAATCTCCATGTCTTTGCGTATCAGGTATCCCGGGGCGGTTATTACTCGCCGTGGCTGCAGTATTCAGATTCCCGAAGGGGTCAGGCAATACCGGCCTGATATGATCGTCCTGCATTCCAACTCTTCTGGAAAAGACGCCGTTGAGTTGATTAAATCGCTTCGGCGGTATTTCCAGATTCCCCTGCTCGTCCTGGGTGAGAACGAAAGTGGTGAGGAACGGGCTTTTGGGCTCGAAGCCGGGGCTGATGAGTATATTATCCGGCCTTATAACCTGATCGAGTTCCTTGCCCGGTGTGGGGCGGTATTACGGCGGATGAACTCCAATATGGAAGGCCACATTGCAGTCTTTAATGGCTTGAAAATATACCTGGATACCCGCGAAGTCTTTCTATTCGGGGAGCGGGTCAAACTTACCCCCATTGAATATGAACTCCTTGCGAAACTGGCCCGTGATGAAGGACACCTGGTAAATCAGGATGACCTGCTGGAACATGTCTGGGGTGCTGAGTACCGTGGCGATTCCAATCTACTTAAGACTTATATCTACCGTTTGCGTAAGAAACTGGAACACGGTACGGAAGGCCGTTTTATTGTGAATGAGCGCGGCTTCGGTTATCGCTTGAACAAAATATACATCGCCCCGGAAATCGAGTCTCCCGTGGCCTAGCTTTGATACGAAGGATGTGATTTACATCATTTTAAAGTTGAAAAAGGAGGTGATATTTCAGGTTCATCAACACCTTATATTTACCTTTTCGTGATTTTTACTCCACCTCAGATATACTTTCCGTGTCCTATATTACTTGTTTCTGTTTGCTGCTTTGGTCCGTAACGACGGATTATTGGACTGCCGGTCGGGAAAGTTATGTTAATATAGTAGACCGGTTGGTTAAGGAGGGAATTAATGATAAAGAAGACACTATTTTTCTTTGCCTGTTTCCTGGTTGTCGTATTACTCCTGATGGCTGGTTGCACTAGTGAACCGGCAGAAACTACGACTACGAAACCGGTTACGACCGTGCCCACTACGAAACCGGTCACTACCGTTCCTGATAAAACCCAACCCCAGTATGGTGGCTCAATTTCCCTGCTGTTGGGTGCCGAACCAACTTTCGATCTGCTGCAGCTTGGTAAAGCCTGGCCTCACCTGCAGAGTCACGAATATCTCTGGGATGGCGACTGGACCCGGGGTAATGCCGGGGGGTATGGGACGAAGGAATTTACCTGGTCGGAAAGCACCAATATTCCTGACCTTAACGTGGGTATTGTTGCCGAAGACATTTCCTGGGTCGTGAACGCGGAAAAGCAGGAAGTCGTTACTACCATTAAAGTCCGCCAGGGTATTAATTTTGCCCTTGACCCGGATAACGCTGCCAGCCGCCTCGTCGCCGGCCGTGAAGTGACTGCCGACGACGTGAAATTCTGCATGGATGAATTTCATAATAATCCCGATTCGATGAACTATAAGCTGTTCCCGACGACAAGAGGCCTCTATGTTGAAAAGACCGGCCCCTGGGAACTTCAAATGACACTCCCCTTTAAGGATCATCTGGCAGCCTCGATGCGTGTCCTCGGCCTGACTATCATTTATCCCAAAGAAGTCTATGATAAATATGGGGCGGCCATGAATGATCCCAAGAACGATGTCGGTACCGGCCCATACATCATTACCGACTATGTTTCCGGCAGCATGGTCTCCCTGAAAAAAAATGACAAGTACTGGATGAAAGACCCCATCGGGCCGGGGAAAGGTAGTCAACTGCCGTATATCGATAATGTTAAGTATTTTATCCTGGTGGATTTGTCGACTCAGGAAGCTGCTTTACGTACTGCCAAACTCGATATGCGTGGTGGTTTCGATCCGGAAGATGCCGAACAGATGTTGAAGAGTGCTGCCGAATTAAAGAGTGCCCCGGCCGCCACCTGGAGCGTCAGCCCGGCCTATATCCGGGTCGACAAGGAGCCTTTCACCGATATTAAAGTCCGCCGCGCCCTGTTTATGGCTACTGATTTTGAAGCAATCAATGATAGCCTGTATCGAGGCCTTGGACAAATACTGAGTTGGCCTACCTGGGATACTGTCGCCTATCACGATATCTATCTTGGCTTGAACGACCCGGATTGTCCGGATACCATCAAGGAGCTCTTTACTTATAATCCGGAAAAAGCAAAAGCCCTGCTGGCTGAAGCCGGTTATCCCAATGGCTTGAAAACCTCTATCATCCTCACCAATACTGAAAAAGAGGTTGATTATTATTCCATTATCAAAGGGCAGTGGGCACAGGCAGGTATCGATTTAACGCTGGAACCGAAAGAAAGCGGTTCCATTATCCCTATCGCTTTCGCTGCCAGCTATGAGCAGTTGTTCGCCCTCTTCTATGCCCCGCCCTCCACCTGGCCGGAACAGGCGAACTATTCTAATATCAATAACTGGGTGAATGCTGCCAAGGTAAACGATCCCTATATCGAGGAGAAGGTAGCTGAATCCCAGGCTGCAGCGGTATCTGATTTTAATGGTGCGATGAAGATTACCCGGGAACTGATGAAATACTTGCTTGACCAGGCTTACTGCCTCCCCGCCCCCCGCTACCCCCAGACCGTGATGTGGTGGCCGTGGCTTAAGAATTATTCCGGTGAACTCAGTGTCGGTTACTTCTCCGGCGATTCCTGGGTCCGCTATGTCTGGATCGACCAGGCGTTGAAGAAGTCCATGGGCCGCTAGTTCATAATCAATCCGCCCCGGAAGGCCAGGGCGGAAACAGGAAAATATGGGCAATGCCTGTCCGGGACCGAGGCGGAAAACGGCCGCCTCGGTCCCGGTTTTTTATTGTTGTCTGATTCATTTCCCGGAGGTTACAATTTAGTTTCGGACGGTTCAATATTACCCTCGTGTATGATAGAATTCATTATTACGCCTGAATAATACTGCATTTGAATGATGAACCGGCAACACTACGGCCGGCAGAATAACCTTCCATGTAACCAGGAGGTATCCCCATGGACGAACGTCCGGAAGAACTGTTTCAGGAACGTGTGAAGAGGATCCAGGACGCGGTCGCCTTGCGGCCGTCCGCACGGGTTGCTTTCGCTCCTTTTGTGACCTATTTCCCGGTAATATATGCCGGACTTGGCTTTGCCGAAGCAATGCACGATTATGCCAAATTGTCCGCTGCCATGATTAAATTCATGAATGATTTCCAGCCGGATAATTTTCCCGATACTTTCCGTCTCCTTGCCTGGGCGCCAACTTTAGAGATACTTGATTATAAACAGCTGGTCTGGCCCGGCCACGGTGGCAAACCTGAGGTCACTTACCAGTTTGTCGAGGGTGAATATATGAAGGTTGAGGAATATGATGCCTTCCTCGATGATCCTTCAGACTTTCTCCTCCGCCGCTTTTCCGGCCGTGCCTGGGGCGCCCTCCAGCCGCTGCAGCGGCTGCGACCGCTGAGTTGGGCCTGGTATACCCGGATGCCTTCTTATGTCTCCGTCTTCGGCCGCCCGGAGGTCGCCGGTGCTTTGGCATCTTTGATAAAAGCCGGCCAGGAAGCCCAGAAAATGATTGCTGCTGCGGGTGATTTGACCCGGGCAATGGAGCACCGGGGCTTCCCCCGCCAGTTTGTTTCCTCAACCTATGCCCCGTTCGACTATATCGGTGATTTTTTTCGCGGTACCCATGGCATCATGCTCGATATGTACCGCAATCCGGATAAGTTGCTGGCCGCTGTCGATAAAGCCTTACCGGCCTTGATCGACCAGGCCATCTCGGTCAGTAAAACTACAGGAGCCAACCGGGTGTTTATCCCGCTCCATAAAGGGCTCGATGGCTTTATGTCGCCCAAGCAGTTTATGACCTTCTACTGGCCTTCACTTAAGAAACTTATGCTGGCCTGTATCGAGGCTGGTTTCACACCCAATCCCCTTTTTGAAGGCGATTGTACTTCCCGCCTGGAAATCATTAAGGATATTCCCCGCGGTAAAGCCGTTTATTGGTTTGAGCGTACCGATCTCTTTAAAGCGAAAGCGGTCCTGGGTGATACAGTTTGTATCGAAGGGGGCGTTCCTTCCTCGATGATGATCGGCGGCAGGCCTGACCAGGTTAGAGCTTACTGCCGGAAGCTGATCGATGTGGTAGGGAAGGGTGGTGGTTTGATAATCAACGGTGATGTCGGTATTCCCGATGAGGCCAGGATTGAAAATGTTCGTGCCGTCGCTGAAATTGTACGGCAGTATCATCCCTGATAAAAACGGACTGCGCCTTCTTTCATAACATTATCCTGTCCACCTTTTTACCATGCTGCAGTTTATTTTTCCCGCTTGCTTTTTTCCCGTAACTGGTGCTAAAATATCATTATCGATATCATATAAGATATCGTAGTAGACATCATATTAGATATATAATGTGTTATCTTGTCTGGATGTTGTGTTGATTGAGAATGGTATCACGTCTCCTCGAATCAGTTCCAAGGACGCGGGATGATAAGCTGGATGCTTGTTTGTTCCCTGTTGCTGTCCACTTTTCTCTTTGTAGCTACGTCCAACGCGCAGTACTTGAAACCGTGCCTGCGCGTTGGGCTTAGTGGAATATATAGGAGGTAACAATTGATCGGTATTAAGCGTGTCTCGTTAGTACTAATCGGGACGATTATGGTCATTCTGTTGGCCGCGTGCGGTCAATCAGAGACCACGACCACTACCAATACTACTAAACCCGCTGGCTCGACTACGCCGGCGGCTACCACCACGGTATCCAGTGAAAAACCTCAATATGGCGGGATTCTTAATCTCTATGCCAGCAATGATCCCAATAGCTTCGATGAGGGGTATTCCGCACCCTGGTGGACCTGGCCTTGCCATCTCACCGAAGATGAAATGTTGAACGGTGACTGGACACAGGGTTATGCGGGGGGTTATGGCACTAATGCCTGGACCTGGACCCTGGACGGTGTATATAATTGGGTTTCTAAAAAAGGTTCGTTGTGTGAGAGTTGGGAAGTTGTCACTCCCAATCACTATATTTTTAAGGTTCGTCAGGGCGTTCACTTCAGCGTGGATACTGACAATGAGGCCAGCCGGTTGGTCAACGGCCGTGAAATGACGGCTGAAGATATTTCCTACAGCTACAACCGTCTGTGCACGACCCCGGAATCCTATATCTATTATGCCCATCCTTACTTCACCAAGAACCTCACTTTTAAAGCTACGGATAAATATACGATTGATGTGGTAGTTCCGGATGATGCCGACTCCATCTATCAGATGGCCCAGATCGTGGTTGACTGGAACGGCGTTATCGCCCAGGAAGTTATCGACCAGTATGGCGATATGAAAGACTGGAAGCATGCCCATGGTACCGGTGCCTTTCTGTTGAAAGACTATGTCTCCGGCAGTACCCTGTCCTTCGACCGCAACCCCAATTACTGGGATACCAATCCCATCGGCCCCGGTAAAGGCGATCAACTTCCTTATGTCGATGGTGTCAAGGTCTACATCATCGCCGATAGTTCCACTGCCTTGTCCGCTTTGCGCACCGGCAAGATCGATACCGAAGCCTGGCCGCTGGGTATCGACGATACCAAGACCATTACCAGCACCGTAAAAGATATCCAGAAATTGGAAATCCCGGGTGCCTTGATCAACGGCCATATCTTTATGCGGACTGACAAAACCGATCAACCCTGGGGCAAGAAAATGGTACGCCAGGCTCTTACCAGGGCTATCGACTATGACGCTATTGTTAACGATCTTTACGAAGGGAAAGCGGTATATCCCAGCTTCCCCATCGCTCCACTACCCGACTTAAAGAATGCGTATCTTTCTTTGGACGAAGCTTCTGCGGCCACTAAGGACCTGTACGTATTCGATACCGCTAAAGCCAAACAGATGTTAGCTGAAGCAGGTTATCCCGATGGCTTCAATGCCACTATCTACACCCAGAATAATGAAGCTAACGTTGATTATCTGGCCATCATTGCCGATATGTGGTCCCAGATAAATGTTAACCTGGAGATAGTCCCTCTCGAAATCGGTGTCTATAATAACCGGTGGTATTCCCGTGACTACGAGGATATGTTCTTCGCTGGTGCCGCTAGTGCCGGTACCTACCGTTCTATGGTTTCCAGCCAGGGTAGCGGCGGTGGCTATAACATCAGTTATATCATCGACAGCCGCCTGGAAGATGGCAAGTCCCGCATGCTGGAAGCTTTCGCTAGCGGCGATGAAGCTGGCTGCGATGCTATCCACCGGGAACTCTGTGGTTATATCTATGAGGATGCCTATGTGATCCATACCCCGGGCCAGACCGGCAGCTATCTATGGCAGCCGTGGCTCAAGAACTATCATGGCGAAACCGCCGTCGGTATCCTGAACAACTACGGTTGGTCCAAATGGGTCTGGATCGATCAGGATCTGAAAGCTTCCAAAGGCAAATAAAGGATATTTCTTCTTAGTAAAAAAAGAGCCCGCCGGGTAAATGGCGGGCTCTTTTTTATTAAGTCATATATGTATATGGATTGACATCCCCGTTTTTTAGTGGTAGTATCGTCAATCTGGGGCGACCTGTTTGGGCGTCCTGTGAAGTTATTTTGCCGTTGATCGTAATAACAAGCGCACTGTTAATATTCGAAAGAAATTAACAGCGATTATTGCGGTCAAATTCTTAAGCTGATGCTTAAGATTAAGCTGGTGCTTAACAGCCGGGCTATTTAATCATTAACTTGAATAATCCGGCTTAGCAGGGGAAAAAAAGAAAGGAGGCAATTTCTTATGCACGGTTTCAAGCGCATGTTGCCGGTAATGGCTATTGCTATGTTATTAGCTTTACTGGTAACATCCTGTGGCGGGAATGGTGAAACCACAACGACCACCAAGCCATCCACAGGAACCACTACGGCTACCACCAAGCCGACTACGACCGATCCGGTATCCGATAAACCACAGTATGGTGGCATTCTTAATCTGTGGGCAAACGGGGATCCTAATAGCTTCGACGAAGGCTATTCTGCTCCCTGGTGGTGCTGGCCTTGCCATCTCACCGAAGACGAAATGCTCAGCGGTGACTGGACCCAGGGTTGGGCCGGCGGCTACGGTTCCAAACAGTGGACCTGGACTCTCGACGGTATTTACAACTGGAGCTCCAAAGCAGGTCAACTTTGCGAGAGCTGGGAATTCGTCGCCCCTAATCACATGGTCTTAAAAGTACGCAAAGGCGTAAATTTCTGGGTCGATACTACCAATGAAGCCAGTACATTAGTCGGTGGCCGTGAAGTGACCGCCGAAGACATCGCCTACAGCTACAATCGTCTTTGTACCACCCCCGAATCCTACATCTATTATGCCCATCCCTATTTCACCAAGAACCTCACTATTAAAGCTACCGACAAATACACCGTCGACTTTGTTGTCCCCGATGATGCTGATTCCATCTACCAATTCGCCCAGATCGGTGTCGACTGGAACGGTGTAATCGCTAAAGAAGTCATCGACAAATGGGGCGATATGAAGGATTGGCGGCATGCCCATGGCACTGGTGCCTACATCCTGAAAGACTTCGTTTCCGGCAGCACCATGACCTTCGTCAAGAATGACAATTACTGGGACACCAACCCCATCGGTCCCGGTAAAGGTGATAAACTGCCTTACACTGATGGTGTCAAGTATTTCATCATCACTGACAGTTCCACGTATTTAGCTGCCCTGCGCACCGGCAAGGTCGATACCTTGGCCTGGACTCAGGGTATCGATGATTCTAAGACTATCCTTAATACCAGAAAAGACATGCAGTCTTTCGTGATCGAAGCTTCCACGGCTCCCGGTCATATCCATATGCGGACCGATAAAGCCGATTCGCCTTACAGCAAGAAACTGGTACGCCAGGCTCTCACCAAGGCTGTCGACTACGAGACTATCGTCAATGACTTATATGAAGGGCAAGCCCTGTATCCCACTGCCCCCATCTCACCCCTACCTGACCTTAAGGACAACTACCTGCAGCTTAAAGATGCCTCGGCTGAGATTCAGGACCTCTATAAATATGATCCTACCAAAGCCAAGGAAATGTTAGCCGAAGCCGGTTATCCGGATGGCTTCAGCGCCACGATTTATACCCAGAATAATGAAGCCAACGTCGACTACCTCTCCATCATTGCAGATATGTGGACCAAGATTAACGTCGATATCGAAATCATCCCTCTGGAACTCGGTGTTTACAACAACCGTTGGTATTCCCGTGATTACGAAGATATGTTCTTTGCCGGCTTCGCCAGCCCGGGTACCTTCCGCACCATGGTCTCCACCCAGGGTTCCGGTGGTGGTTACAACATCAGCTACATCGTCGACAGCCGCCTGGAAAGTGGCAAGGACGATATGCTGAAGGCCTTCAATGCCGGTGATGACGCTGGATGCGCCCAGATCCACAAAGACCTCATGGCAATCATCTATGAAGAGTGCTATATCATCAGCACTCCGGCCCAGAACGGGTATATGATGTGGCAGCCCTGGCTCAAGAACTACCATGGCGAATCTGCTTGTGGTATCCTCAACAGTGCCGGTGGTTGGGCCAAGTACGTCTGGATTGACAAGGCTCTAAAATCTAAATCTGGTTATAAATAATCAATTAGTATATTAAGTTGAAAAAGAGAACCCGCCGTATAACGGCGGGTTCTCTTTTTTCATTTTACATTACGCATATGTAATGTAATTCCGGGGTAATAATTTGGAAAAGTGAGTTTAAAACGGCTGTGAAAACGCTCTACTTGAATTTGACTTAACAGGTGTTGGTATAAAACGAAATATCTGCGGTTGAGCATAAGCTGTGAAGGGCACCGGTTGCTTCGGTAGAATAAAAATCCGGGCAGAGCTTATGACATATATTTAAGCGGCTGCCCGGATTGATCAACTGTATATAGTGACTATATATTTTTTGTTAGCTGTATATTGCCGATACTTAGTCGGTTACATACTTAGCCGGAAGTTGGTCACCCACCGAGTTCTGGTAATCAAAATTTACATTTGATACCTTTTCCGACTTGATTTCCACATTCTTGGTGATCCATCTTTTTTCACTGGCATCCTGGTCGCTTGCCGGAGCGCAGCCCGTTACCGTGTATGTGCCTGGTACTACGCCCTGGATATTAAAAATGCCGTCGGCTTTGGAAACTGCCGTATATACTTTCTGGTCGCTGGCATCCCACACTGCGATATTTACTCCACCTAATGGGATATTCCCGGCAGTTCCGACTGCACCATTTGGATCGACCCATGTAACACCACCATTGATGATGCCTGGTTTGGGCGTTTTATCTCCGCCACCGCCGCAAGATACGGCCAACACTAATGTACTTATAAGTAATACTGTTGCTAAAATTGTCGAGATTATTTTTCTCATGATAACACTCCTTCAATCTTATAGTATGCAAAAAAACCCGGTTCATTGTCAATGTTTTTTTTACATAACATCATGTTGCTGATAAATGAACAATCCTGTCGATTTTTCTCTCTGGCATATTTGATATATACTAATATGATAATAATACTCATATGCCCGAAGATAGCAATTGTCTGGATATGCCTTTACTCCTGGGATATTTGATTATTTTCTTTTCATAAGGAGATGGTTATGGAGTACCGTGATCTTGGCAGTTCTGGTCTTAAGGTCTCTGCCGTCAGCCTGGGTGGAGATACCTTCGGCCGTGATATTGATGAGCAAGATACCCTGGCGGTCATCGCTCATGCCCTCGATCTTGGTATTAACTACATCGATACTGCTGATGTGTACGGGCGTGGTGGGGGGCGGTCGGAGGAATATATCGGTAAAGCTGTCAAAGGGAAGCGGGACCGTGTTATTATCGCTTCCAAGTTCGGCGTTGCTGTCGGCGAGGGTTCGCAGCAGTTCGCTAATAAAGACGGCCTGGGCTCCCGGTCATATATCATGAAAGCTGTTGAGGCCAGCTTGAAGCGTCTGAATACCGACTATATCGACCTATACCAGTTCCACCAGCCCGACCCCGCCACTCCCATCGAGGAGACGCTGCGGGCAATGGATGACCTTGTCAAAACCGGTAAGGTCCGTTTTATCGGTGGTTCTAACCTCCCGGCCTGGGAATTGTGTGAAGCACTCTGGATATCTAAATCTGCCGGCTTGAGCTCTTTCGTTACCGTCCAACCACGATACAATCTCCTTGACCGGCACTGTGAGGAAGAACTGGTCCCCTGCTGCCAGAATTACGGTATCGGCGTCATCCCCTGGTATCCCCTGGCCGGGGGTTTTCTCACCGGTAAATACCGCCGCGGAACCCCCCTCCCCGCCGGTACCCGCTTTGGCAGCAACCCTGACTTTTATGCCTGGCTTCTCACGGAAGAAAATTTTAGTATGCTGGATAATTTACATGATTTTGCGGCAGCACACGGCCGTACCGTGGCTGAGTTGGCCGTTGCCTGGCTGACGTCTCATCCCTGGGTCAGTACCGTCATTGCCGGTGTAACTCGCCCCGCCCAGGTCACCGCTAACGTGGTCGCCGCTGAATGGAAACTATCCGTCGCTGAGATGAAAGAGATCGACCGTATTACCGGGTACCGGACGTATACCGAACCCCGGCCCCGTAAATACCCTCTACCTCCTGGTTATCTTAAGGGCGTTTAAATTACCCTTACAGGGAGTTGGAAAAAGATGCATGATGATATTTTGAGCACTATCGGCGATACGCCGCTCGTCCGTATCAACCGGCTTAACCCTAACCGGAATACCAAAATATTGGCCAAGGTGGAAGGCTTCAATCCCACGGGTAGTATCAAGGACCGCATTGCCCTCAGCATGATCGAACAGGCGGAAATGCAGGGGACGCTGCATAAAGGGCAGACCATTATCGAACCTACCTCCGGTAATACCGGGGTGGCGTTGGCTATGATCGGCGTTGCCAAGGGATACGATGTTGAGATCGTCATGAGTGATGCCGTGTCTATCGAGCGGATGCAGATGATCCGCGCTTTTGGCGCCAAAGTGACCCTGACGGAAGGGACACTGGGTACTGATGGCGCTATCCGGCGGGCCCGCGAATTGGTCCGGGAAAACCCCGACAAATATTTTATGCCCGACCAGTTCTCTAATGAGTACAACAAGATGGCGCACTATAAGACTACCGGCGAAGAAATCTGGAAGGAAACCCGGGGTAAGATCGGTTATTTCGTCTCCTCGATCGGTACCTCGGGGACGATCATGGGTGTTGGTATGGCTTTAAAAGAACATAATCCCAACATCAAGATCGTGTGTGCCCACCCGGTGAAGGGCCACTACATCCAGGGCTTGAAAAACATGGAAGAAGCAATTGTCCCTGCTATATATGATCCCTCCCAGATCGATATCACCATCATGGTGGAGACTGAAATTGCTTATCAGACCGCCCGCCAGATCGTCAAACAGGAAGGCATCTTCGTCGGTATGAGTTCCGGCGCGGCCATGTATGCGGCCATGGAAACCGCCCGCCGCATTGATTCCGGGACGATCGTCGTTATCTTCCCGGACCGCGGGGAGAAATACCTGTCTACGAAATTATTCAACGGTAACTCTTAAACCATTTGCTTTTATTGGTCCAGAATAGGTTCTATTTCCGGATTGGGCAGCCCGCCGGCTGAATATTTCGCCCGCACGAAGCGCGTCCCGTCGATCCGGTATAACGCCGCCGTGAGAACATCGCCGATATCATTGGAATATGCCTTCACCGAATCGCGGGCGACTGCCATCTCCGGTGCCAGGAAATCCGCCGGTCGGCCGGTAACCGGTGTTTTTCCTTTTTTGTAGTGTTTGAGCACCACTTTCAGGACTTCCGGATCGATCGGTGCCGGCGGCCGTCCGTATAGACCGTAGCAGTAGTCCATGACCTGGGTGGGGATGAGTTTGTAACGGCCGGTGATGACGTTCTGGACGGCCTGTACCCCCACGATCTGGCTGGTCGGTGTTACTAGCGGCGGGTAACCGAGTTCCCGGCGGACCCGGGGTATCTCTTCGTAGACTTCAGGCAGCCGGTCGAGCGCCCCGATTTGCTTCAATTGGGCTACCAGGTTGGATATCATACCCCCGGGTACCTGGTGTTCCAGTACCGTCGTGTCTATCATCGATATTTTGGTCTGGTTCAACTGGGTACGGTGGCTCCCGGCTACCGTTTCAAAATATTCGTCCAGCTTGAGCAGCCGGATCAAGTCTAATCCGGTATCCCGCGGCGTCCCTTCCAGGGCGACGACCAACGGTTCCACCGCCGGTTGTCCGGAACGCAGGGCAAAGGGTGCCAGGGCAGTATCGATGGCGTCTACCCCGGCCTCCACCGCTTTCAGGTAGCTCATCGAGGCCAGGCCTGCCGTATAGTGGGCATGAAGCTGTACCGGGACCCGGAGTTCTTTTTTCAAAGCATCGATCAGTCTGAAGGCATCATCGGGGGCCAGTAAACCTGCCATGTCCTTGATGCAGATGCTGTCGGCACCCATGACCTGGAGGGTGCGGGCTTTATCCAGGAAATAATCGAGGTTGTATATTGAGCCCCCCATTTTTCGCTGTGTCAGCGAATAACAGATGGTCAATTGGGCGTGCTTGCCGGCTTTTTTGATCGCTTTAAAGCAGGTTTCCATGTTGCGTTCATCGTTCAAGGCGTCAAATACACGGAAGATATCGATACCCTTTTCTGCTGTATGTTCGATGAATGCTTCCACCACGTCATCGGGGTACTGCCGGTAGCCCACCAGGCTTTGTCCCCGCACCAACATTTGCAGGGGAGTATGCGGCATTAACTTTTTTAACATGCTCAAGCGCTGCCAGGGGTCTTCATTGAGGTAGCGGATGGAAACATCGAAAGTGGCACCGCCCCACACTTCCGCTGAATAAAAGCCTGCCTGGTCCATCTCTGATGCTATTTTCACCATGTCGGAGGTCCGCATCCGGGTGGCGATTAATGACTGATGACCGTCACGCAGGGTGGTGTCAGTGATTTTTACGCGGGTATCTCTATTTGTATCATTTGTCATGGCTGAAACCGCCTTTAACTGATATTTGAATTGGAGTTAGCAGTCCGGGGCGTGTTCTCAGTGTAGGCAAAACCGGCGGTAGTGTCAACCGGCGCCGCAGTCTGCGCTGCTGTCTGCGCTGCTAACTATCAGGAAGCTGGAAATGGTAGAATGGCGGTATGGAAAATAATGATAAAAAATACGGCGAAGAAATATACAAGCTGAATCTCTACAAGTACGGGTTGGAGGAGTTGGAAGGCAGGAATATCCTGTCCCTGGCTCCGGAGGAATTGGACCGCCTCCTTATCGCCCTGGGTGAAGATGAAATATCCCTCAACCTCCCCATACCCTGCACCGAAGAAAATGTTAAACAACTGCTGGCCCTGTCGACCTGCCGCCGCTGCGGTAAATGCTGCCGCCCCAATCCCTCAAATCCGGGCAGTCCGGGCATCGAAGCCTTCGAAGATGAGATTAAGGCCATGGCCGTAGCGCTGCAATGGAATTATGAGGACATTAAAAGAAAAACAAATCCTGGGAGTATGACTTCCCTGGCTTTTCAGATTAAGGATTTGGGTTTCACCCGCTGGCTGCCCCTCCCGTGTCCCTTCTACAGCCAGGAACACAGTGCCTGTCAGGCTTATCGCCCCCGGCCCGTAGTTTGCCAGGTCTACCCTATTATTTTTACCGGTGATGATACTATCATGTCCGTCCGCTTAACCTGCGAATACGGCCGCGATATTACCGCCGCCGCCTGCCGCCGCTTACGGGAGAAAGACCCTGGCCTGGAGATCACCTTATAGCCGCTGCTGGTTTTTTCCGTGAGTGGTATTTACCCGGCGCGGCCTGGCTTCTGGCATTGTTCTTCCAACAGGTTGGCGACATCAATGCCCCAGATCGGCCGGCCTTTAATAAAAGTAATTCCGGTGTTGATCCGGATCGACCGGTCGGAAGTCTGGACATCACTGATCTTGACGGCCGTCCATGTCCCATCAGGATTTCGGACAAAAGCTTCGCATGTTACCTTAATGGTTGGTGGTATGTTTTGGCTCATATATTTTTTATACCATATTTTTTATAATGTGTATCGCAGAAATCTTGTTGGTTCTTGTCTTTTGATAAAATAAGAAAGTGGCACGAATTGACATGGAAGCGATTACCATCCGGCGGTATGCTGCTGATGATGCCGGTATCCGCCGGCTGATCAAAGCTGCCGGTTGGAATACCCGGCAGCTGCGGGGCCAGTTGTCGGCAATCCACCGGATCTTGCTTGATAAAAATGGTGTGGTACTGGTTGCTGTCGCTGGGGACGCCCTGCTGGGTTACATCTCGGCTGAGTTTTTTGAGTGGAACCGGCTGGGGCAGATCCAGGGCTTGATCGTAGATCGTAACTGGCAGAGAAAAGGTATCGCCACCCGCTTGGTCGCAGGCATCGAACAATATATGAAGCGGAAGCGAGCCAGAGGACTCCATGTCGATACCCCTGTAAATAATACGTTGGGCCGTGAGTTTTATGTTGGGCTCGGTTATCGGGAAGACTGCATCCGGACTGCATACTATGACCGGGATACCGACGCTGTGGTCTATCTGCGGCTTTTTAAGTAGCCTGGCTGTCTCCCTATACCAGGATGAGTCGGATCATCTCTCCTTCAACTAACCTGTAGTGGTAATTATCTTTACCTGGTCGCCGCTCGGTTTTTATCAGGCGGGACTCTACTTATTACTAATCGTCTCCGGCTCTTTGCTTGATTTACCGATCCGGGATTTAAGATTGCCCGGCGGTATATCTGCCACAGCGGTTCATATTTCTCTTCAAGTCTAAAGTCATACCCGTTTAGTGCCCAGGTATTAACCAAACCCTGTACCATGCCGAAGAAAAGGCTCGCCGCCGCTTCCAGGTCGAGATCCGCCGGAAATTCTCCGCCTTCTCTTCCTTTAGCCAGGAGTTCCTTCAAATTGGCAGTATATTCGGCGATCACCCCGGAGATCTTCTGGTTCAATTTCTTATCCCCCAGGCTGATGATTTCTGCGATCACCAGGAAGGAGATCCCCCTCCTTTGCTCGATCGCAGAAAGGTGGCTTTTAAGTACCCCTTCTAATACATCGATAACCGGTCCACCGTTGATCGCTGCTGCTTTCATGTCTCCCACCAGGTCATCTTCGATTGCTTCTATCAATAGTGACAGGATATCCTTTTTGCTTTTAAAATGACGGTAGATGGCGCCCTCGGTTAAGCCCACCGCTTCGGCGATCTCTTTGATCCTGATATGTTCACTGCCGCGCCGGATGATCAATTTCCTGGCAGCGTCGATGATTTGCTTCTGCCTTACCCGGGTATTTTTATGCTTCTGTACTGTTGTCACTGTATTTTCCTTGTTATCGGCAATCTTGAAAAGTGTACTGATATCAATAGTTTTGCTTTAACTATTACGTTTTTCTTGATATGCCTGGAATACTTTATTGATTTTACTATTAGGGCCTCTTTACTTCAAAAAAATTCCGTCCCGGATATCCAGGTTACTCTTGTTATCTGATTCATGATATTGACTATTGCTTCAAGGTTGTTTATGATGTAAGTAATTATTAACATATATACACTGATATGGATGCTACGGTGCGTTAATAATTTAACCTTGGTTGTCTGTCGCAGAAATTGTGTTGTTGTTCCTCCTTTTCAAGAAGCCCGGAATATCCGGGCTTCTGTTTTTTAGACGCTGCAGACGGTATCAAATCTTGGTCAATAATAGTACATACCCGTGTTGGTCAGGGGCATGATCGTTTTCCTACCTCGGGATTTTCCCTTGGATATGCATTATGCTCCGCCGAGGATTTCTCCGACAACGATGAAAGTAATAAATACAGCGTTGGCAATTACCAACACGGCAGCAACGACATTAAGAATCGAACGCTCCCGTCGTGGCCAGATACATATCAGGTTTAATACCGCGGCGATATCGATGATTACAGTTCCGATTGCTGGCATTACCCAGGTGTCGGTTATGGGATACTTCTCATGGAAGATCGTTGTGATCAAAGGTAGGATGACCCATGCCCCCATCCCCACAGCGGCCATTATTAGTGCACCCCACCCGAACTTTGTCCTTGGCAGGACTTCGGCTTTCCCAGGTAACAGGGAAGCGGATTTCTTTTCCTGATTATCTCCAGGCTCAACCATGTGCTCCTCCCCCTGCTACCGGTATTCTTACCATCCGCTGCAGTGTTTGCACTTCTGTCAGTGGTTGCTTTTGTTATCCTTTGCCAGTATTCTTCGGTGATATGATTTTGCCTGGTATACTGCATTTAAGGGGGCATGTCCGTAAAGTCTATCCTTGGCCGCCAGCACCGTACAGGGAGCCTTGCTGTTTTTTAAGAACAGGGAATCGTGGCCTACGCACAGGCAGACCAGGATATTCAGGTCCGTCTGATACGCATTCAGTATCTCAGCTTGGGCAATAGGATGACACATTGCTTCGAAATCCCCCGGTGATACTTTTTCCCCGTCATTTAGGCCTAATTCTTCTTTGGATATAGAACCGCACTTGCATTGTACCGAAATGACCTCGAATCCCCGGTTTTCCAGGATAGGCACCAGCAGGCTGGCCTCGTATTGTACCCCGCCGCAGTAGGCTACCCCCAGTTTTATATATCCCATCCGGCCGGTAAATTCCATGATTTCTTCCAGCCTGCTCTTTACCGGCGACGGGGTATTGGGGGCATGGGGTAGTCTCAAGTATCCGGCACCTTCCTGCCTGGAAGCCTGAAGCGCAAATTCCCGGAATTCCGGGCTGTAACATTTTTCGGTTGCTTTACGGATAACCTCCGGCATTATTTTCCGGGGACAGTTGTCCGGCCCCTTGTCCGGTACCAAGCTGTTGCATACCGGATGCGGGCATTTCGCACAATTAACTTTCGTCTCTCTGCCTTCCATCGTTCTCTCCAGAGTATTTTTAAACGGTTGAAGGATTGTCAGTCAGGTCGTGACTTATGCAGGTAATTACTATTAAAGGGCGGGAGATCGCCCCCTCACTTACTATTCCTGTTTTCTATTTTTTAACAGGTCTGTTTTTGGCCGGGCTGCTTTCTTGTGATTTTTCTGGTATACCATCCGGTACCATTCTTCGAGAGTCATCTCCATCTCGGCCAGCGGCATGTCCCGCCGGCCTCCCGTCACCAGGGGTGACTTTTTTCCACATTTTGCAGCCGCCTGGTCTATATACTGCAGCTTCTTCAGCGCCGGCATCCCGGCATATAGTTCCTGCCAGTTTGAACCAGGTGTCAACCATACTGCGAAAGTCTCCGCAAAATCATCGTCGGGATGCTTCTGCGCATAATACCCGCCGATATGATGTACGAACCGGTTGCTGAAGGGATCAACCCTATCCCTGTAATCCTCCAGGTACGGCAGATCGAAAGGTCCGAATACTTTCCGCCAGCTCCGCTTTTCGTACAGGCGGTAAGCATAGTTGAAGGTATGCCCGGCCTCATGCCGCAGCAGTCTCATAATTTCGGCATCATCATCGCTTTTCCCCCCCGTCATCTGCGCCTGCAGCTTGCTTAAAGCCGCATCGGCCAGGTAAAAGGGAATCCCGATTACCGGTACCCGGTCGGGACAGCCCCAACCGTCGGAAAGGTAAGTCTTTGGTTTAAACAAGATGCCGGCCGCCTGCAGCTCTTTATAGAGTTGGAAGATCAGCTCCTGTAAATGTGTCGCCTGTATATGGAGCGGGATTTCGTTGATCTTCTGCGATAATAGGGTTTGTTTAGGGTTATATATGTAAACTGTAGTTGACTTCATAGAATTACTATATTGCTCCTCATCGTATATCTTCCGGGAGCTGGTTCGGCTTGCAGATACATTGTCATAGAAGGTTAGTTGTCAAATTCAGCGGTAAAACCCGGCGTGCGGCGCCTGTTGTGGTCATACTGAAAGCCACGTGCCTCATCGTCCGGCAGATTACCGGGGGATAACAGAGTGGTGTATCTGTAAAGCCTTGCCTCATGACAAGACTGGTTAACTCCTGCGAAGACGCCTCAGACTAGAATTTCTCTGGAAAACATCGATTTGGCTTATTATATCATATCCTGTTAGACCCCGGATTGGCTGGTGTTCTGCTGTTTTTATGGATTTCTGATAATTTGGTCCAAAAATATTGAAATAACGTAAGAAGAATGGTTATACTGAGGATATAATAATTTTATATTGTTTTTTGCCTGCCCGGCGGTAAATTTAGGTTAAGGCTGCTCTTGGTTGCCTGTAGATTAGAAAAAATCTGTCCGGCCGGTTTGTTTTTATAGCCGGCTTGACTTTAAGAGGGAGAGTAATGGAACTGGGAATCCTGCAATGCCAATAGATATTACTAATTCTGAAATACCTGTCTTGCTGCTGTACAATATGGACCCCAAATGGTCGGCACATGAACAGGCGGAGGTTCTGGATGTGACTTCCCAGGCCGGTGACGCCCTCCGTACTGGCGGATTTCCTGTATCCTCAATTCAGGTAACCAACAGTGACCTCGATTCTGTTTTATCCAAATACGATCCCTCGGAATTTATTATTTTTAACTGGTGTGAAAGCCTGCCCGGCCTCCCCCATAGCGAATGGATGGTAGCTGATTATCTGGAAAAAAATGGCTTCACATTTACCGGTGCCGGTTCTCTCCCCCTGGCTTTGTCCCTGGATAAACCCGGTGTCAAAAAACTCCTTGATGATGCCGGCGTCTTGACCCCCCCCTGGGTGACCTGTACGAGCGCCGCCGCTTCCGGTTGGGCTCGCTTTCCGGCTATCGTGAAACCTTCCCGGGGACATTGTAGTGAAGGGATTAACCGTGATGCTGTAGTCACTTCCCCCGCCGGCCTGAAGGACCGGGTTCGCTATATCGTGAAAAGATTTCAACAGCCCGCCCTGGTGGAAGACTTCATTGCCGGACGTGAACTGCACGTCTCTCTCTGGGGCAATGGTAAAATCGATATCCTCCCGCCGGCTGAAATGGAGTTTTCTTCTTTCCGGGACCAGCTCGACTGGGTCTGTACTTATGAGGCTAAATTTGTCCCTGGCTCAGAGCAGTATCAAAAGATCAATACGATTCTCCCTGCCTCCCTCAGCCCCGGCGAACTACATGATGTTGAGCAGGCTTGTCAGGCGGCCTTCACCCTCGCCGGTTGCCGTGACTACGCCCGTATCGATGTCCGCATGAAAGACGGCTTGTTCTATATTACCGATATTAACCCTAATGCCGATATCTGCCCCGATACCACCACCATCGCCGCCGCTAACTATGCTGGTTATACTTACAGCGATTTCCTGGGACGCCTGGTCTTGCTGGCCGCCGGCAGGCATCCCCGCTGGGCTGCTGGTTATGCTTTATCCACACTCACCGGGTTTGGAGATATCGTTACGGATTAGGCATTATTTTGAATTTCTCGCCTCTACCGGCCACTCCCGGAAATTGCTGATGGTGTCAGAAAACCAACCGTATTTTATCGGAGAACCTGGCGAACAATGATAATAGCTGAGTAAGGGCTGCCCACACATACTGAGCTTTGTCGAAGTACGGTCAGGCCTTACTCTTGTGGTTTACTTGATTTC
>CAZSHH010000003.1:6472-7995 GCA_964606525.1 uncultured Dehalococcoidales bacterium | reverse complement strand
ATGAACATTCTCTCCTTTACTTCTCTCTTCTCGCCGTTATAGAATTACGCCACCACCACACCTGCACCCTGCGGTTTAAAATTTGTGAAAAAGGAAGATGTGCTAATGGCGAAGAAGTACGATTACCTTTTTAACCCCGAAATCATCCACGAGACCACTTATCCCCCTTTCAAGAACATGATCATGCATACCCTGGAAAATAAGAACATCAATTTCCAGATCCGTTTCACCCATGTCAGCGTCCCCTTTGAAGGTATCGAACCTCCCCACTCCCATGAATTCGACCAGATTATGCTCTGGGTACCGTGCAGCGATGACCTGACTGCATACGACGCTGAGACTGAACTGTATCTGGATGGTGAGAAATACGTCATCGACCGCACCATGGCTTTGTTCCTGCCTGCCGGCTTGATGCACTGCCCCATCCGCCATATCCGCGTCGGGACGCCCTTTTTCTTCGTTAATTGCCCCATGACGCCTGATTACTCCCTCAAGGGTTCGGATGGCAAACCGGGGAGTTTTATCGACCTTAAACTCATCCCCCAGGATAAGAACAAAAAGAAATAGCCGGGTACAAAAAAAGACGGGAGTTTCAACTCCCGTCTTTTTTTGTCAGATTTTTCTTTACTATTTCACGGTCACGTCGACTTCACAGGTCCATTCGGCCTTTTCCCCGCCCTGCCATGGGCGGCTGTAATCCAGTTTCACCGTGGTTGAGCCTTTTTCCAGGGCTCTGAAGGTAAAGGATTGGCTTCCCGCCGCTCCCACGATACCCTTCCCTTCGGGTGTCAGCATCTTGTTGCCGGTCTGCTCCAGGATGCCCGTGTCGGCCACCTGTGCGGATTCTTCCCAACTGAATCCGGTTGTGGGGTTTGCCCCTACAGTTATCGTCAGGGTGCCGCCCTCTGCCACCTCTGCTTCTTTGATTACTTGTTTGGTATTATTGAATTCATCAACTGGTACGATTACCTCGGCATCTTGCGGTACTTTGGCTCCCATGGCCATTGAGCAGGCCCCGGCTGCCAGTAACAGGGTTACCATGATTGCCATGATGATAAATTTCGCTTTCATTTTATCTTTTCCTCCGCTGATTTTCTTACTTTTTTATATTTCCGGTTCTATTTGTTCATACGAACCCGCCGGCCGGGTATTACCTGATTGTTCTGGCTTTTGGGCTTTTCCTCAGCTTGTCCCCGGCAAAATAGATGCTGATGACTATCAGCCAGGTGAATCCGGTTAACAGCAGCAGCCGTTCCAGCATGCCGAACCAGTGGGCGTCTTTGAGCATCAGGAAAGCCCCCAACCCGATCAGGACTGTCTCCAGGACCCCGGTCGTGATGGTGTATCTTTTGATGTATTTGCCCCAACCCCCCGTCGCCAATACCGGCGCCAGCAGGAAGCAGGCTGCGGGAAAGAAAAAAACGATGCCGTATACGGTGATGCCGTGGATGATGGCCGGAATGTTTTTCGGTCCCCCGGGGCTCTGCGTCGGGCAGATGGCCAGGATGATGAAACCTGCTCCC
>CAZSHH010000003.1:0-6462 GCA_964606525.1 uncultured Dehalococcoidales bacterium | reverse complement strand
AGGCGGCCCAGTTTTGCCCGGATGCCCTGCCCCGCCCACGGCCGCAGCTCCCCGCCTAACGCCCCCAGCATCAGGCCGATGACGGCGAAATTGCCTGTTTGCAGCCAGCCGTGCGGCCCCCATACCATCGAGCTGATGGTATCCCGCAGCGGGTTGTACCCCGGCTGGAGCCACTGGGTCGCTACCATGATCAATTGGAAAAGCAGCGGCGCGCCGATAATGAACCAGAGCCGTGTGGCACCTATTGCTGTCCGCGCAGCATGTATCGTCCGGTGCCTCATGGGGGTATTCGCTTCCCTTTGTTCATCTGCCCAGGAAGTGGTTATTTCTGCTGTGGTGGTCATTATCTGCATTGGTTTTTCTCCCTTATCCATCACCGGCTTGCCCGGGGGGCCAGATGACTGATTGATAGTAGTCTTGTTCTTTAGTTCATGTTGCTCTATTTTTCTATACGATTTCTCTGGTGGCGTATTACAGGATTTTTAGAAATATATGGAAAAAGTTGCTGCCGGGAGGTGGGGAATGTAATACTATTATCGCTGCTTCGTATAATCTGGTAGGCAGCCAAAAGGACCGGTATGCGGGCGGATGATCATCTTTCAGCTCAACAGGCGTTATTTGCCGGGCTCTATGACGAGTTTATGCCTAAGGTTTACCGGTACCTCTGGTACCAGGTGAACGATGTGCAGCTAACGGAGGACTTGACATCTGTGGTCTTTGAAAAAGCCCTGGTAAGTTTTGAAAAATACAGCCGGGAAAAGGCGGCTTTTTCCACCTGGATATTCACGATTGCTCGTAATACCCTGATCGATCATTTCCGTACCAGTAAAGCCGGCCGGCAGGTTCCTCTGGACGAAGCTGCCGCCGTGGCTTCGCCGGTGCCTTCTCCTCAGGAACAGGCAGAGCAAACGGCGGAACAAGCCTGCCTCCGCCAATGCCTTTCCCGGCTGCCGCAGGACGATCAGGAGATCGTCCGCCTGAAGTTTGCCGCTGAATTCAACAACCGGCAGATTGCCAAAATGCTGGGCCTGTCCGAATCCAATGTTGGGGTCCGCCTCTTCCGGGCAGTCAAAAAACTAAGAGAGGATTTTGATGTCTCCTGGAACCGATGAAAACCGGCTGCCGCAGGACTTTGCCCGCAAGCTGGATGAACTCCTTGCCGGCCAGCCTTCCGGGTCCGGCAAGCCGCCTGATACTGAAACCCCAGCTGAACTCGAATTTGCCCAAAAAATGCTGGTATACCGTGCCTATCCTTCCTCATCTTTCCGTGGTAACCTCAAACAGCGCTTGCTGGCTAAGATGGCGGAACAGGAAGCATCCCTTTCTTCCTCTGAAGTACCCACACTCACTCACACTCACTCCCAGTCATTCTGGAGCCGCTTGCGGCGCCTCTTTTCCTCTCCCCCGGTTTGGAGTATGGCAGCTGCTACCGCTGCCGTGGTTATCATCGCCGCAGTGGTCGTGTGGCGCACCGGCTTCTTTTCGGCTGATGAACGTCCCCTGTTGACCGCCCAAAATGGTAGTGGAACTGTCTCGGTAGCCGCCCGGGTCGACGGCCTTCAACGCGCCTACGCCGCCGGCGAAACGGTCACCCTCCGTTTTTCTTTCCAAAACGTTACCGCTGATACCCTTACCCTTACCTTTCCTTTCGATATCGGTATCGAGAATACTGGTGCTGAAACCGTGCGTGTCTTTAATCCCGGTCAGGAAATAATTACTTTACTTCCGGGTGAAGTAAAGGCCTGGGTACTGGACTGGGACCAGCGGGATGCCGCCGGGCAGCTGGTCCCTGCCGGTGATTACAACGTGGTCATGTATCGTTTCACGGCCACTGAAGACAGCAGCATCGCTGCTCTGGAACAAACCCCCGTTATCACCATCCTGCCTGCGCCGTGATTCTCCTTGTCTGCGTATTTGTTCCCGCAATAATTATCTGCTATACTAATTTTGAATTTAGTTTAGGTTATTAGATACTAAAAGTAGTCCTGCCGACATCGAGCGTTTGATGACCCGAACTCTATTTAAGGAGGGTCGTCGATGCTTTTCCTGGAAGAATTTCAGTATTTTCCTTTAAAACTCCACATTTCTAATTTGCTGCATCCCGGCCGCCTTTCCTCCATCGCTTTCACGATGTCTTGATTTGGTCGCTTTTCTGACTTTTTCTTGTAGTTTAGGAGGGTAACATGCCGATTATTATCTTGGCCGCGTTGATTGTGGTTGGAATCATCGTAATGTTGATTTTCCGGAGCCGGTCTATCAAATCTGATGCTCGTAAACTGGACGCGCAGCGTAAGAGTCGGGATTAGTTAGCGGACAACTTAGCCCGGCTTTCCTTTGTTCTCTTCCATATCGTATGTAACCGGAAACACTGGGAGCATGATAGTTTCGGTTTTGCCGCTCTGTTATTTGTCTTATTAGGGGCAAAATGTAACTGATACCGGACTATTTGTTTCCGCAATACCGCCGTCTCTTTTGACTGCCTTGTCCAGCTGTCTTCTTGCTACTCTGCCGGGAAGGGCATGCCGCGGGAATTACCTGGAAAAAAAGGAGAAAATCATGCCGCTGGATGTAAAACTTAAAGATGGGGAAACTCAGGAATCCTTATTACAGCGTTTTCAGAAATCGATCCAATTAAGTGGCGTTCTTAAAGAACTTAAGAACCGGCGTTATTTTGTCTCCCGGGGTACTGCTGCCCGGATTAAGGCTAAGAATGCTGCCCGCAAACGACGTAAACAGGGACAATTTTAATATTAAGCAATATTTTGCGAGGTGAATATATGAAAATTTATGTCGGGAATTTATCTTATGACGTTACTAAAGAGGAACTTCAAGCCGAGTTCACTGCTTTTGGTGCGGTGGCCTCCGTCGACTTGATCATGGATAAATTCAGTGGCCGGCCTAAGGGCTTTGCCTTCGTGGAGATGCCTGCGGTAACTGAAGGACAGGCGGCCATTAGTAAACTCAACGGGAAGATTCTCAAGGACCGGCCTATCTCTGTCAGTGCTGCCCGTCCCCGTGAAGACCGTGGCCGACCCGGCAGCCGTTCCGGCGGTTATGGCCGGGACCAGGGGCGTTCCGGTGGCAGCCGCTCTGGTGGTTATGGCCGGGAAAGGTATTAATTATTTACTTAAGGTTGAATAATGCAAATCGTGATTGATAGCGGGATCGACTTGTCGTTGACTCCCCAACAGCTTAAAGATCTTAATATCCACGTGGTTCCCCTCCTGGTAACTCTGGGAGGGAGAACCTATCGTGACCATCTCGACATCGAACCGGCGGCCTTTTATCCTCTGCTGGAAGAGAAAAAAGCTTCCACCACTACCTCTCAACCCAACCTCGCTGATTTCCAGGAGACCTACCGCCGCCTGGCTGCTTTTGACCCCGATATTCTTTCTCTACATATGAGTTCCGGCCTCAGCGGGGCCTTCCGTACCGCTCAAACAGCCGCTGCCACGGTTCCCGAAGCGCGGGTGACGGTTGTTGATACCCGGACACTCTCAGTTGCCGCTGGCTGGCAGGTCCAGGTTGCCGCTCAAGCCAGCCGTGCCGGCTGGTTGCAGGAACGGATTATTGCTTTATTGGAGCAAATCAGGTCGGCCAGTGATACCATCTTTACCCTCGATGAGCTTAAATACCTCATTCGTGGCGGCCGTATCAGCCATATGAAAGGCCTGCTTGCCTCCACCTTGAATCTAAAACCACTCATCGGGGTGGAAAAGTCGAAGGGCACTTATATCCAGCGGGGTACCGTACGTACCTTTCCCCGTGCCCTTGAAAGCATTGTAGATTTGATTTCCCGGCAGCATGCCCCGGGCAGCCGGCTAAGAGTACAGATTGCTCATGCCTTGAACCCCGAGGGCGCCGCTCGCCTGCGGGAAAGCGTTGGCAAATACTTCGACTGTACCTGGCTGCCCGTTAAAACACTGTCGATGGTGCTCGGTGCCCATACCGGCCCCAGCATGGTCGGCATTGCTTTTGCCCCAGCCTCTTCCTTCGAATTTTAGTTATGGTACCATTACCTGGAATAGACTGGTATTTTACCGGTTGTTTCAGGAGGTACTTATGGCCAAAGAAGACTTCAGCCGCCATGTAGCTGAACTTGTAAGGTCTGGTAATTTTCCTGCCCTGCTGTCCTTGATGCACGGCATCGGCCTGCCGGAGGGCTGGCAGGATATGGTCCAGCCGCTGTTTGCCGGCTACCTGGGCCAACCGGTGCAACCATCCGTCATCCCCGCTGCCGAAATTCCGGAACACCAGCAGGTATGGTTGAAAAAAGCCCCCCGGGAGATCCTGGGCCAGCTGCAGTATGCGGTCAAACTTTCATACGAAACCGTGCACTCCGCAGACAATAAAGAAAGCGGCGAGCTCATTCTACCCATTATCTTTCTTGATGGTAAATGGGTCTTACTCCTGGTGGGGCCTGGTGATTAACAGGAAGGTTGTTTAACTATTACCATAAGATTACAGATCCTTCGGCTTAGCCTCAGGATGACAGGCCGGCCTTGTCGGCCAATCTGAAGGAGCACTAATGTATTCAAGCGATTGAAGAATCTATTTTCTTCGCTGGTTATCCTGTTTCCCCTTTTGTTCTTTCACCCGGAACTTTACGATCTTCGCGATCAGTTCGTAGGGGATGGGTTTATCCAGCGGAAACTGGATGGAACCTTTGCCTCCCTTATACGGCGCCAGTTCTGTTTGAAAAGCCGCGGTTCCCGAAGGGGTAGGATAAAAGCCGATATGGTTCTTAAAGGCCGCGAAATGCACCAGGTTGCCCTTTAATTTAAAGGTTGGTATCTGGTAGCTGAGCGCTTCCACGGCTTCCGGGGCTGCTTTGTGTATCGTGTGCCTTATTTTTTTCAGTATTTCCTGGACTTCTTCCGGAAAAGTGGCGATGTATTCGTCGATCGTCTGATACTGCGGCCTGCTGTTCATCCTGCCTGCTCCTTATGTATATTTTAACGCGGATTGCCCCGACGTATTTAACCCCCCGGCTTCCTCGTTTGTCTCCTTTTCACTAATGCAATATAATCTGCCTATCCATTTAGGGACGACCTGTCTTTTTATCCACAGCCAAAATTATCAGGAGGGAAAATATGTCTGAAATCTATAAGTGCCTTAACCCCACCGGCAACCAGGAACCGGTCGAACTGTATCCCCTGGCCTCCCGCCTGGACAAGCTGGATGGCAAGACCATCCACCTCTCTATCTGCGGCGAGGCCGATATCTGGGTTCCCCTGGAAAAGAAGCTGAAGTCCGACTATCCCAACGTCAACTGGACCGTCAAGAAGCGCTATCACATCGTTCCCTGGGAACTTACTGAGGAAGAGAGAAAGACGACCGATGCCATCATCCTCGGTGTTTGCTGGTGACACGGCGCTGTTAATAGGCAGTTGCCTTATTTGACTGACCTCGAAGCTTCCGGTATCCCCACCGTCCTCATTGTTTTTAATGAAGAGACGGAAAAAGTGAAACATGATGCTGTCATCCACGGCGTCCCCAAATTACGTTTTGTGGTTGCTTCCCGCAACTCCGTGGGCGGCGTCTCGGAAGCCCACAAGATATTGGAACCGGTGCTGGATGCTCTGACCCGGCCCCTGACGGCGGAAGAAAAAACCAGAGGTACCTGGGCCCCGAAGGAGCCCCGCATTCTTTTCGAAGGCACCCTGATGGAGGCTGAGAAATTCTACAAACAGACGATTAACATTCCCCGCTTATTGGGTGCGCCGTTTTCGAAATATACCGACGGCCTGCCGGTAGTCATCCCTACCGAGGAGCGGGTGGCTACTATGCTCAAGGGTACCAGCCACAAACCGGACGAGATTATCCGTCTGCAGCGGGATATGGTTATCCGCGGCGGCCCTACCGCTGCTGTGGAAAAGCCGATTGTACGGAAAAAGGGTGATGTGATCGAGTTCATGCCCATGTACCGCACGGCCACGGTGGAACAGGTGGCCGTCAACGCCGTGATGGCCGGCTGTGAACCGGAGTATTTCCCCGTCGTCCTGGCCATGGCGGAATCTGGCGGCGGCACCGGCGACGGTCGGGGTGGCGGTGGGGCTTTCCTGGTTAGCGGCCCCATTTATAAAGAGATCGGCATGAACGTCACCAACTTCATCTGGGGTCCCGGCAACCCGGTCAACAAGACTCTGGGCCGGGTGGGCAGTCTGATGTGGCGTAACCTCGGCGGCTATGAAGAGACTATCTCAACCATTATCACCCTGGGTAATCCCGTCACCAACGGTGGTTTTATCTTTGCCGAATATGCTGAAGGCCTGCCCCAGGGGTGGTTGGGCTTGAATGAAGAACTCGGCTATCGCAAAGATGAAAGTATCCTCATGCCCTTGGGGATGATGGGGGGGTGGGGCATCGGCCAGCAGCATGCCCCGGGCGTCTACCGCTCCCTGCAGCGCACCGGTCATGGTGCCATGGCGCGCTACCTGGGTGTGAAAGGTATCCCCGGCC
>CAZSHH010000002.1:66563-75867 GCA_964606525.1 uncultured Dehalococcoidales bacterium | reverse complement strand
TGGTCTTCCTTTCTTCCTCGGTCAATTCCCAGGGGACGATGTGGTATCTGCGCTTGACGGTCCAGTTGACGTTGGGATAATCGGACTTGAGTTTCTTTTCCAGGGGGACCCAGATATCGGCTTCACCGCAGATGCAGAGGTGAACGGTCTTGCCGTCCAGTTTATCCAGGCGCGGTGCCAGGGGGTAAAGGTCTACCGGCTCCTGGTTGCCCACAGGGTTCAAACACTTGTAGGTTTTGTCTTTTTCGGCCACTATTTTGCCTCCTTAATTAATAATCGTTAATAAAGAAAAAACGCGATAATCTTCGGAATATGGGGATTATATCGCAAGCCGACGCAGCAAGCAAAAAAGTATTAACGGATGTCCCGGTAATTCATCAACAGGACTTTCCCCAAAGCAGGAAGACGCTTCTCCCGCGGGATTTTGCTTCCCGGCCTGCCTTAATTTACTGACTAAGGTTATTTCCTGATAGAAAACCGATAGGTTGTCTGTGAATGGAAAACCTGTCCGGGGTCGAGGATTGTGGTGGGGAAGCCGGACTGGTTGGGAGAGTCAGGAAAATGCTGGGGTTCCAGGCATAAGCCGCTGCGACGTCCGATCACCCTGCCGTTTTTCCCGGTGACGGTCCCATCCAGGAAGTTCCCGCTGTAGAATTGAATCCCGGGCTCAGTAGTTGAAATTTCCAGCAAACGTCCGCTGCCGGGTTCATAAACCCGGGCGGCCAGTTTCAAGGCTCCCGGTTGGCCGTTCAGAACATAATTGTGATCGTAGCCACCGGCCAGCTTCATTTGGGGATAACGGTGGTTGATCCGGGCACCGATGGCCGTGGGCGTATTAAAGTCCAGCGGCGTCCCGTTTACAGGTAACAGTTCTCCGGTAGGTATCAGGTTAGCATCGACAGGGGTGAACCGGGCGGCATTGATCAGCAGCTCATGATCCAGGATATCGTTTGATGTGCCGGCTGACAGGTTGAAGTACATGTGGTTCGTCAGATTGATTACTGTACGTTTGTCGGTAACTGCACTGTAATCGATGGTAAATTCATTATTATCAGTTAATTCGTAACGAATCGTAAGTTCAAGATTGCCGGGATATCCCTCTTCACCATCTTTACTGAGATACTGCAGCGCCAGGGATTCGCCACTTGCTTGCTCCAATACCGCAGCTTCAAAAACCAATTTATCAAATCCTTTGTTGCCGCCGTGAAGGTGCTGGCCGCTGCTGTTGCGGGATAACCGGTATACTTTGCCGTCAAGGGAAAAAGTACCCCCGGCAATGCGGTTGGCATAACGCCCGATAACCGCCCCGAGATAATAAGTATCGGCCAATACCCCCTGAATATGGTTGTGGCCGAGGATGACGTCCTGAAACCGGCCTGTTTGATCCGGAGCCCATAATTCCGTAATAATACCGCCGTAATTCAGGGCTTTTATTTGCATGCCGGCTTTATTGGACAGGGTAAAGACGTCGATCCTCGTGCCGTCAGGTGTCTTGCCGAAGAAATCTTTGTGAATACTCATAGGATCTCCTGTTATTATTCAATGAATCGTTTAAGTCCGGATACCACATTGAAAACAACGCCAATATTACCGTAAATCGAAGGAGAATGTCTTGCCGAAAATCATACCGGGATCAAAAAGTTAAAAAATGAAACCCGAAGGGCGTGTCACCTGCAGGCTTCAGAGGTAACAAGGGTGATTCGGGGAATCGCCCGGTATCAGTCATAAATATTGGTGCCCGGTGCCGGCGCTTACTGCATCGGATAATCGGGGCTGTTTAGATAAACGATGAGATAAAATTCCTTACCTTCCTTAAAGGGGCTGCTGTACCACATCGGGCCGTGGGTAACCCCAGCCGGGGCATAGATCACGGTAGTCTCATGAAAGGTGTATTTCTCCTCTTCTCCGGCATCGCCCATCTGGAAAGTAACATTGGCGCCCAGTTCGGCGTCCGGGCCGGCGGCGACGAACATGATGATCTCATCGATATCATCGTGTTTATGGGCGAGAAGGAATGGCTGGTTTGGCGGGGCTTCTGAGGTGCGTTGGATGCTGACGTACACCGGACATTCCAGAAAAGCCTGGTTGTTAAGATACACCCCGGAACCGGGTCGTGGAGCCGGCCGGGCTTCGCTAGCAGAGCGGTCGACGCCGGCATTAAAGTCATCGCTGTGAAAGGCCAGTTTTCCCCGGGGAGGCGTTTTTACCGCCCCGGTCCTGATATATTTGGCATATTTCCCGTTGGACATCTTGATACCCTCCCTTATTGTTAATGACGGCGGTCTGCTTCCGGTTACCGTAAACGATCGTCCCGTAATACCTCCGGTTTGCAGGTTTTGCCATCATGAGGCCACTGTGGTGAATTGTATTGAACAACGGTTGGGATGTCAATCCGGTATGACCATCGCATAAGACCGTGTATTACGAATCAAGCAATATGGAAGAAATACCGTTTGGAGATATACAGATGTCCGGACGTGAATCAGGGCTATACCCCCTGGTTCATGCGGCGGTAAATGATCAAACCCTCGTTATGCGACATGACGTCGAAGCTGGTCTTGAGTGAATCGAGATAAGGGCTGTCAATGGCAGCTTCTCCGTTAATCGTATCGATATTGATGCGTCGCAGGGGTTGGAACTGCCGGCTTAACAAGTGCCGTAGAAATCCATAATATTCAGCCAGGTTCGGATCGTCCGGCGGGGCTTTGATAACCAGCGTCCGCCCGTTTTGTTGGGAAACGATTACCAATCGTGTTCCCTGATATACAATATGGTTGCCGGGCATCCGCCGGGGCAGTTCCCCTTTTACTGCTTCCAGCGGAAGGCCGCTTAGTGAAGCCGGGTCGATGGCATTAAGCCAGAATATCTTCTTCACCGGCAGTCGGCCCTGAAGAATCTGGAATGCACGGGGAGAGATGAACTGCGGGCCGGGAAGGTCACGGAAGAAATAACCGGACAATACTTCACCGGAGAGTTCCATCAGCCGTAAAGCCCGGAAAACCCGGCTCCAGCGGAAGGGTGGGGCTTCATGTTCGGTTAGTTCGCGGAACAGGATGCCGTAACGGTCCAGCAGCAGCCGTACTCGTTCTTTCATTTGCTCCTCGGCTTCAATCAAGTCTTCTGCCGGAGGTACCTCAGGTAGCAGAAACCAGTTGCCGGCGAAGGGCAGCGACCCTTTCCAGCGGGAAAAACCCAGGCGGCCGGAACGCTGGCCCGGGCGCCGGCCGTGGACTGGTGCGGCGGTGATGCGGGGGGCTTCAAAGCGGGTCATGATGCCTTTGCGCAGAGCAGCATAGGTGTCATTAGTGATCCGTCCTTGCCAGACGCCGGCCCAAAGCAGGTCGGCTAATTCGCCGGCACCCTTGCCGGTTATCTGCATTAAGGCCGAGAAGTCATAGTGTCCCAGGGTGTCGGGGAAAAGTGGTGTTTCCTCGGCGTTTTTCTTCTTCTCCGGGGCACCTTTGGCAGCCGTATTCCCGTTATTGACCTGCAGCAGCGGTAATTCTTCTTCCAGGCCGAAAGCGACCGTCTTTTTTTCTCCTCCCATCCACCGCAGGCTGCCTTCTTGCATCACCGAATCCAGCCATGACGGAGAATAACCGGCGAGCCGGGCCGGCAAAATTTCAGATTCCCAGAATTCGGCATTCAGGGGCAGGCAACGCAGGTGCTCCAGGCAGCGGAAGAGATTTTCCACCCCACCCTGTCCGTTTCCCAACTCCTGGTAATGGGCCAGGAAAAGGGGCAAGTACCTAAAGTCCCGGGCTTCGAATGACGGCACTGCGGTCCGCCGTGCCAGCCGCAGCAATATCTCAAAATTTTCACTATCGCAGATATATTCCTGCTCATCACCGGCAACCAGGCTGCCGGCAATTAGAGACTGGGATTCCAGGAGGTCCTCTACGGCCAGCGCCAGTTCATCACGGCGGACGCCGAGATTAGTACTGACAGCAGCCGTAGTGAGGGGGCCGTAATAGCGCAGCCATTCACCGAGAAGGGTCGTCAGTAATTCATCATGTTCGCTTTCCGGTAAGTCGTTTTCTGTAAATAGGGTTGGGGGTAATGTGGCTGACGGCAGCAGGGATTGGATGGGGAGATCAACGCTGCCATAGATGCCAAGGGCGATGCGGCTAAGGTTTTCCCGGGCAGTAATCAACTGGTGGGGGGTGCCTGGCGGTTGAATGATGACCAGCTTATCGGCTACGTCTGCCAGCAGTTCGCCGGTGTCCAGTGCATGGTCTCGCTGCACTGCCTGCAGCAGGGCTGTCCATTCTGCTTCCGGTATCAGCAGCCGTTCTTTAACCCAGTCGACCAGGTCACGCGGTTCATCCGGTGAATATCCCGGAGCCAGCCGCTGCCGTTTTTCCTGGAACTGGGCGATCAACCCGGGAGTGACAGCCGGCCGGAGTTCCGGGGTTAATACGACATGCCGGATCAGGTCGTCCCGCAGGCGGGAAGCAGCGCTGGAAGTAAGTTCGTCGGTCATATACATATATTCATTGGTCTGCCGCCAGGTAAGGTGCTGGGCCATGGGGCTGGGGTGTTTGGTATGGACAACCGACCAGGTGATCAGGCCGGATTCGAGTTCCGCCAGGACCTGTCGCAGGCTGGCCATATCAAATTCATCGACCAGGCAGGTACGCCAGGCCTCGAGTAAAATGGGGAAATCATCGTACCGAAACATGGCACTGAGTAATTTCTGCGAACGCAGCCGGTTCATCCACAGAGGCATCCGCTGTCCTGCCCGGCCGCGCGGCAATAATAATGCCCGCCCGGCGCATTCACGGAAACGGGCGCCGAAAAAGCCCGAACTCTCCAGGCGCTTGCGCAGCAGTGTTTCAACCTGGTTACTGGTTACCAGGGAGAGAACCTCGGAGGCATTGGCCTCATCCGGTACTTGAAAAACGATGCAGTCGTTACTGGTGTATGTTTCCAGCCGCTGTCCGTACTTATCTTCCCAGGCAGCATCTAAGGCCATGGCGAAAGGGCGGTTGACCCGGTTGCCCCACATGGTATGTAGTATCAATTGGTTTTCAACAGCGCCGCCGGTACCGGCCATGACGAACTCGATCAGGATATGATGGCGGTGCGGCAGGTCGCTGCCGGTGGCTTCTTTTTGACTCTTAAGGTAAGCAACCAATCCTGCGGCCGCTGGTTTTTCCATGAAATGGTCCTGTTCCAGGCTGTTCAGGAAATCGGTATCATCCAGTTGGCCGTTGGCGGTTTCCAGGAAATTACCGATGAGTTCGGAAAAATGAAAGTCCCGGTGGTTTTCTTCACCTTTCCAGAAGGGGGCGGCCATGATGCTGGGATTACCGGGCAGGACAAAGACATCATTATGGGTGATGCGTTCAATGCGCCAGTTCTGGGCGCCCAGGGCAAATATCTGGCCCAACCGGGCTTCCCACACAAACTCCTCGTCCAGTTCGCCGATCAGTGCTCCGGACTCCTGGTGCCGCAGGTGGAAATAACCGCGATCGGGTATGACCCCACCGGAGGTATATACCGATAATAAAGCCCCCTTTTTAGCGGCGACCGTATTATCCAACCGATCGATAGATATCTGCGGTTTCAGGTCCCTGATCTGGCTGTCGGCATACCTTCCAGCCAGCATATTTAGTACCAGGTCAAACTGCTCCCGGCTTAAAGTACGGTAGGAAAAACTGGCCGTCACCTGGGCATATAGATTATCGATATCCCATTTCTCAAGGCCGACCATGGATACGATTACCTGGGCCAGTACATCGAGCGGGCAGATAATGGGGTTGATAGCTTCCATGTCCTGGCTGAGAATGAGAGGCGCAAGTACTGCCGCTTCAAGGAGGTCGTGCGGGTTTACCGGAAAGATGGTGCCTTTGCAGATCTGACCGACCTGGTGGCCGGCGCGGCCGACACGCTGGATAGCTGAGGAAACCGAAGGCGGCGGTTGTATCAGGATCACCTCGTCCAGGGCCCCGATATCGATGCCCAGTTCCAGTGAATTTGTTGCGACGACTGATTTCAGTTCACCTTCACGGAGCTTCTTCTCTACCTCGGCACGGATTTCCCGGGACAAGGAGCCGTGATGAACGTAAGCCAATGGTGGCTCTTCATCTTCGTTGATCGCCAGGGCCAGTCTTTCACAAAGACGGCGGCCGTTAGCGAACAAGAGCGTTGTATGGTTTTGCTGGATGCCGTTTTTCAGTTCGCCTACCAGTTGTTCCCATTCCGGGCTTTTACTCTCCAGGATTTCTGCCTCGGGAAAACGTACTTTGATATAGTATTGCCGGATGATTTGCGAACGGACTACCGGCACTGTCCGGGCAGTATATCCCGGGTTCGCCGGATCGCCGGTAATACGGTAGCCGCCGATGAATTGGGCCGCCGTCTCCGGCGACCGGATAGTGGCGGACAGGGAAATCCGTTGAAATTCACCCGACAGTGGTACCAGCCGCTCCACCGCCGTCATCAGATAAACACCCCGTTTGGTGCCTAATACGGCGTGTACTTCGTCCAGGATGACGCAGGAGAGGTTTTTCAGATTTATACGGCCGCCGGTGGAACTGACCAGCAGGTTCAAGCTCTCCGGAGTGGTGATCAGTATCTCGGGAGGATGGCGCAGCATGCGCGCCCGTTCTGCCTGGGATGTGTCGCCGCTGCGGGTCTCGACCGAGATGCTGGGAAAGTTCAATCCTTCCTGGATAAATCTGGACTTAAGTTCTTCGAGCGGGCGGAGCAGGTTGCGCTGGATATCATTGTTAAGTGCCCTTAATGGCGAGATATAAAGGACACTGGTAAAACCGGTACCGATTTTTTGTGTGACCAACTGGTTGATCGCCCAAAGAAAAGCGGCCAGGGTCTTGCCGCTGCCGGTAGGAGCGGTAATGAGGACATGCCCACCGGTGGAAACCTGCTGCCAGGTCTGATTTTGGATATCGGTGGGAATCCCGATCCGGTCTTGAAACCACCGGGCAATCACCGGATGAAAGAGCGATAGTATGTCTGCTTCCTGGCTCATGTATGTATCCAGTATTAATAGTGAATGATTGTCTCAGCGCTGCTGGTGTTAATAGATGTTATTTTAGAGATTATAAGTCAAGTAGGATTATTTGTCCGGCATAATAATAACATGAAGTACCGGCCGCTGCACGGGAAAAGAATAACCGGCTGCGAGAACACTCTTATTTCTTTATCCGCGGCGGTACCACCGGTATTTCCTGGGGTTTGATCTTCAGGTAGAATCCGACTGTACTTGAGGTCGCCGTCAAGAGGAATATCAGGAGTCCGATCAAGTACCAGTTGATGGCGGCTTTTACTTTGGGGCTTAATAGCGGCTTCACGATAAAGTTGGTTTGCTGCCCGTTGATATCTATCGTCCGGCTGCCTGGCTCAATATTTGCCATGGAAAATGTAATGGTCTCAGCCGTATACGGGGCGATGTCCACTTCACGGCGGTCGACAACAACCCCATCGATCATCAGCGTCAGGGTATCCTGCAAGGCAAAGCTGCCGGTGTTTTCAGCGAGCACACTGATGTTGATCGTTTCCCCGTAAGTAGTTTCGTAGGGATTTACCGCCAGCGATTTCAACAATAAAACGGCGGGTCCGGGCGGCGCCATGATCGTAAACGTGGCTGTCTGGCCATTGACATCGATTTCATACGTATCCGGAGCATCGCGAGTGAACTTAAAACTTAATAGTTTACTTGCATTTCCCTCTATTGAAGCCTTTTGGGTTGATTCGGTGTTCCCGTTTATCTTCAGGACGATGGTATATTCACCCGGCTGGTCTCCGGTATTGGCGGTGGTCACATCAACCGTTATTTCTTCACCAACATTGGCTTCCGCCGGAGAAACGGTCAGGGATTTGATGGTAAATGATGCGGGACGGGTGTGGGCGATCACTGCATATTGTGAAAAATGACTTACGGGAACGGTGATAGTCCCGGCAGCCTGGTTCACTTCACCTCCGATTTCTACCCAGCTGCCGGCAGCGGCATCCCGGGTAACGATCGACAGGCTGTAATCGGTTAACCCCTGGGGGAGTAAATCCCGGTCATAACTAAAGGTAAGGGGTACCGGCGGTGTGAAAGTAGCCCCATCCGGGCCAAAATCAAAAACCTGTCCGATGAATATTGCCTTTGCTGGGGGAGGCGGTGTTTCCGTTGCTTCTTTAATGCTGACCGCTTTTAAGCCTTGCCCCTCTTTATCCTTAGCGACAACTCCTTTATCGATAGCCAACTGGACCAGCCCATCTTCAGATTGGGCTATCGTGGCAATATTAAAGTACCCTTCGCTGTTAGTGTATACTGCCAGATTCGTGATGCCCGGGCCGGCTAGCCCCCCTCCGCTGCTGCCACCCCCGCCGCCGAAACCACCGGAAAATCCGCCTGAGTTATCGTTACTTTGTATAAAGGTGGCGGTTACTGTGATCTCTCCGTTAATCAAGATTGATGCCGGGTTTTCACTACCGGTGATATTGCCGCTCCAACTATCAAAAGTCCAACCGTCTGCAGGAGCAGCGGTCAGTTGGACTGATGAACCGCCTGTATACGAGACCTGGTCGGGAGTCCTGGATACAGAACCGGAACCAACAACACTGATGGTTAAAAGGTAGCCATTTTCAATAAAGACAGCGGTGATCGTTTTGTTATTAGTCATGGTTATAGAAGCGGGATTATTACTGCCGGTAAGATCACCACTCCAATTACTGAAATTCCAGCCATCTGCGGGTTCTGCAGTCAGTTGTACTATGGTACCGTGATCATAATTGGCCTGATTCGGACTTTTATTGATACTGCCGGAACCTTCTGAACTTACGGTCAGGGTATATTTATTAATAGCGAAATTAGCCGTGACATTGATATTGGCTTTGACATCGGTGTCCGTCCGGGGATTGGCCGTGGAACTATCGCTCCAGCCTACGAAGTGATAACCGGTATCAGGTACTGCGGTGACGGCGGAACCATCATCACCGTAGTTGACCGTTTGAGGGGTTGTTCCACTGATAGAGCCGTGCTCACCAGCAGCGTAAACTAGCGTATAGGTATTGATAGCAAAGTTGGCCGTGACGCTGATATTTGCCTGGACATTGGAGTCAGTACGCGGATTCACCGTCGAACTGTCACTCCAATCCACGAAATGATAGCCGGTATTCGAGACAGCGGTAACAGCACTGCCGTTGGCACCCTGGTTCACTATCTGTGGCGAAGTCCCGGTGATGCTGCCGTTGGCACCGGCGGCATAGGTCAGGGTAAAGGTGACAGTAGTATCCTGTGCAAAATTAGCCGTGACATTTATGTTAGCCGTGACGTTAGTATCGGTGCGTG
>CAZSHH010000002.1:44612-66463 GCA_964606525.1 uncultured Dehalococcoidales bacterium | reverse complement strand
GATTCATCGTTGAACTGTCACTCCAATCCACGAAATGATAGCCGGTATTCGGGACTGCAGTAACGGCTGAGCCGCCGGCTCCGTGATTCACGGTCTGTGGCGAAGTCCCGCTGATAGTGCCGTTAGTCCCCGCGGTATAGGTCAGGGTATAAATATTGATGGCAAAATTCGCGGTAACGCTGATATCCGCTTGCACGTTGGTATCGGTGCGTGGATTCATCGTTGAACTGTCACTCCAATCCACGAAATGATAGCCGGTATTCGGGACAGCGGTAACAGCACCGCCGTTGGCACCCTGGTTCACTATCTGTGGCGAAGTCCCACTGATAGTGCCGTTAGCCCCCGCGGTATAGGTCAGGGTGTAAGTTACCGCATTCGGGGCAAAGTTGGCCGTGACGTTGATATTTGCCTGGACATTGGTGTCCGTCCGGGGGTTAGCCGACGATCCGTCGCTCCAGTCTACGAAGTGGTAATCAGTATCAGGTACTGCGGTAACGGCGGAACCACTGTCACCATAATAGACGGTCTGGGGCGAAGTCCCGGTGATACTGCCGTTGGGCCCAGGCATATAGGTCAGGGTATATGTCAAAGTGGTTGGTCTTAACGTGACCGCGTGTACGATCCAATAGCTTGGGGGGGCTGCATTAGCCGTCTTGTTCCCGGTCGTCCCTGCAGTAACCGTCTGGTATTTACCATGGATAGATATCTCAGGATTTTGATAAGCGTAGATATCGTTCATACCGTCAGGCCCGGAGACAGTTGAGTTATCAGCTATCCCATAAAAAACTACCAGCATGGAATTGGCCTCAGCATCAATACCCGGAGCAGTCATGGGGTTATTGAATGAGAAAGCATCGTCGGAATCTACTATTGGATTGGTTGTATCAACCCCTGTATATATAATAATCACGCCCGTTGATTTTACGCCGACATTAAAACTCCACGTGTAGGATGGGGGTTCGTCAGTAGAAGTTACTTTATAAAACACTGCTTGTCCCAGGCTATTTGACAAATTCTTGACAAGGCTAAGTAAAGTCCAACCGGACGGGGTAATCTCAGTGCCACTCCCCACCTGGTTTGGTTTATTGAAAGTGATTTGTGCTAAAAGCAATTCATTGCCGGAAGTACCTGGATTTTCGATCGTTAAACTGTTGCCGTCATTTACAGCATTCTTGAATGATTGGATATTGATGGCGGCAAAAACCGTATTTGTCGGAACTGTATATCCTGCAATGATGATTAGAATCAGTGCTGCTGCACATATCCTGCGCCAAAACATGTTACCCTCCCGGAATTCCAATCTCAAACTACTTAAGATTGTTCCGATGTTAATTCCTGCACTTCAACTTGCAGGGCCTTGGCGAGTGCCCGGACCGTCCTGGGATGGGGGATTTGCTTGCCATTTTCGATCCGGTTGATGGTTACACGTCCAACTCTGGATAACCTGGCCAGGTCGGTTAGAGAAAGAGCTTGACTTTGCCTGAGGATTTTCAAGTTCTTGTTCATAGACCCCTTCCTGCATATAGTAATTATACTAGCGTAATCATATCGTTGCGGTATTGTATCCATTACGTTCGTAATAAGTCAATAGTAATGCAGTTGCGGTGGAAGTAATAGCTGCCAGATGGGAAATGAGTTGAGCTATTGTCCCTGACCGATAAAAAATGGTTCCGCCCTGGCCTGATATCAGGCCAGGGCGGATTATCTGCGTTTACCAAAAAGTAGCAATTATTTGGGTTGGTACTGGCTGCGTTTTAATTTCAGAGATGCGTTGCGTTTGGCTTCCGACGTCGCTTTCCCAGTTACCGGATGTTTGAAGTGTATAGGATAGATATATCCTGATGGATAGCCGGTCTCATACTCGGCGAAAATGTCGGGGTCGAGTTTGATTTCCTGGACCGCTTTACTGGCGTGGGGCACTCCCCCCTGAGTATAGGCATAATTCATGCACAATTGCAGTTTTAGTATCTTCCAGACACCGTTTTCTTTAACGTATTCCATTTCGTAGATCACATGCATATACATGGGATTCAACGGCCTGGTAGCTTCCATCATGATTGTCCCGTAGCCATACCATCTGCCCATCGCCGTTTTACCATCCGGAGCTACTGTAATCACCGGAGAGACCTGCATAACCATGTGGTGCATCTGCGGGCTGATTTCTTTTGCCCGTCCGAAATACCTGCGGATCCCTTCCGGTCCCGTATAAGTCCCTTCGACAAAAGTACCGCAAACATCAGAGCGGTTGGAAAAACAATCGATGATTTCCGGACCCATCCAGTGTTCCAGGTAATATCCATAAGCACATTGCAGCCGCTTGATATCTTCGATATCCTGCAAGGTTTGTATTTGGTGTTCTTTTTCCTTGACGGTACGCTGCAGCTTTTTTACCTGGGCTTCCAATTTCTCCAGGCGGGCTTCGAGTAAATTGCCAGTCATCTTTTCCTCCTGTTGTTGAGTTACTTACAAAGGCCGTCCGGATTAGGTTTCATTCCCGGAAGTCCGGCTGTATTTTTTACTGTCACTGGCAGTCCAGAAGAAAATCGGGGTATCGACCCGGCGGAATATCAACGGGAGGTGTTTCATATTCGCCGGGACAAAGATCAGACAGCTCCGGTCAATGACATAACGCTCATCTTCCAGCCAGAACTCGATTTCACCTCCCAGTGAACGCGGGTCGGCGGTATTGGAACCGACAAACCCCAGTGTTTCACCGAAATCATGGGTATGGGCGATTTCAGTCTGGGCGCCTCCATTTCCCTTGACACTGGTAATCCAGTGACAATCAGTATAGAAACCGCCTGCCAGGATGGAGTTATCCAGGTGGAACATGTAGGTACTTTCGATGTAGTTGCCGGCTTTTCTTTGTTCCTCGATGCTTTGGGGGACTTTTAACGAAGCCAGGTATTCGCGGTTGACGTCGGTTAAAATGTATTTCTCATACTTCCGGTTAGTCATTTCCCCTCCCTTACTTTATATAAAAATGATCCTGTTGTGTTATCGACACTACGGGAAACCATAGTTTTATGAACTATCCGGGTCAAGTATGCGCCGGGCTTCACTCAACCGTGCCGGAATCGTTATTTGCATCCCACATTTTTCCGAACATTTTCCGCAGCCATCACAGTTTTCGATACGATGATGCTCCTGCCGGTAGAGGGCCCGGGGTATGCCGGCATCTTCGAACATGACTGCTTCATTCCACAATTCGAAGATGCGTGGTATCTCCAGGTTCAGATGGCAGGGCAAGCAACTGCGGCATCCGGTACAGGGAACCGGCCTTAATTTCAGATATGCCTCCCGTACCTGGCTGATGGTTACTTCCTCCTGTACGGAAAGGCTTTGTGCCGAATATTTGTCGGCGGCCAATTCTGCTTCCATCAACTGGGTCAGGTATTTCATATTAACGATGAGGGTAGAAACCTGGGGGTGATTCCAGACCCATCTTAAAGCCCATTCCTGGGCCATGGCCGCGCCTCCGGCATTCCTCCATATGGGGATAACAGCAGCCGGAATATTTTTCACCAGTCTGCCGGTCAGCAGCGGCTGTGTGGCCACGACCGCAAGCCCATTGTCCGCAGCTAACTGCAGCCCGCCGGCGCCCGGATGGTGGTCGATATCCATGAAGCTGTATCTTAGTTGACATAAAGCCCAATTGTTGTAGGCATTTATTATCGTGCGTAGTGTTTGATAATCATCATGGAACGAGAAGCCAAGATGGCCGATTTGACCGTTAGCGAGTTGTTTTTCCATCCATGATAAGATGCCGATACCTTCCAATTCCGGCCATGTCCGGTGGTCCAGGTCACCCAACACAAGGAAATCGATATATTCTCCCTGCAGCCATTCTATCGTCCTGCCCAGCAGGAGATCACAGTCTTTGAGGGAGTGGACTTGCCGCGAGGGTAGGGTAAGGGCACACATGATGTGACGCCGGTAGCCGTCCTTTAGTGCTTGCAGGAGATAACTGGCTGGCGGCCGTTTTTCCGGTTCCGGGCTAATATCGGCAATGCCCAGGTCCAGGTAATTTACACCGCGGTCGATGGCATAACGTATGATGTTAACCGACTGAGCTTCATCCATGATAGCCGGTTCGCCGGTCAAGCGGCCTAATCCGAAGCCCAATGTTGAGACCTGCCAGTCCATCCTGCCAAATTTACGGTACTGGATATCTACCTCCGGGGCGGCTGCCTCGAAAAAAGAAAAGCCGCCTCTGGTATTATACCAGAGGCGGCTTTTCCGTAAAGCCTTAGTGTCCCATATCTTTTTTCAGGTTGGTGTCCAGCCAGATCCATTCCGACCAGGAGGCAGTTGTCCCGTAGCTGACAAAAGATTCGCCCGAGTAATTTTTCAGCCATGGCCACCAGATATTGACCGGAGGCCGCTTGGGCCGGGGGATGTGGAATGCCTGCTCCCGCAGGTAAATAGTCAACTCCCGCATGTCCTTCATCGCCAGATTCAGGTCGGTGATGGCATCTATCCTCATTTTGGCCAGCGCATCGAGGATGACCGGGTCATTCAGTTCGCTCATATTAGCACCGGTCCCATACAGGGTCGGCGGAATGTAGAAGATAGCGATCGGCGAGCCGCCCCAAATGGTGGCCTCAGGCTGCTTATGGCTTCTTTGCAGGTTGGCCACTACCCCGGCTTCCTTGACGTCGAGGACCAGGGTGATACCGACTTTCGACCACATGTCGGCCAGTATGGAATAATAATCGATCTCGGTGGTGGTATTGTTCACCAGGGCCGTCATCTCGAAACCATCGGGATAACCGGCTTCGGCCAGTAGTTGTTTAGCTTTTTCGGGATTATAGGTATACAACTCCCGGGTCGCTTCCGGCACATCGGGGTCGCTGTTATTGACGTAGAGGGCTTCGTAGCCTTTGACCTTGGGGAAAGGCCAGGTTTCGATCAATCCGACCCCGCCGTTGAGATTTTTGTGGATCGTCTGGAAATCGGTAGCCATCATGATGGCCTGGCGGACTTGCACATCATTGAAAGGCGGCCGGTCAGTTCTTAATTGGATTTCGCCCCCGTGTGGGATGGTGGCTTCAATTGACTTTAATTCGGGGACGCCCTTCTTCAGCAGTTCCGCTTCTTCCCACTGCTCTGACATATAGGAGATCTGGTCGATCTTTCCGGTGCGCATGGCGGATTCCCGGGTGGAAGCATCGGGAATGATCAGGTAGCGTAACTCATCGATATAGGGGAGCTGATTGCCCTTACCCGGTCCGACCGGGTCCTTTCCCCAGTAATTCTTGTTCTTTTGCAGGACAGCAACGGAGCCGGGGATGTAGTCCACCAGCATGAAAGGCCCCGTGCCTACCGAGTTTTTCCAGTCGGCCAGGCTGCCGTACTTGGTCACTACTTCCGGCGGCTCGATCCGGCCGTACATGCCCAGGCGGCAAATGGCGGTGACCATGGCATCTTTAGGTAAACTGATAGTGACTTCCCAGGGGCCGGTTTTCGTAAATACTGCTTTCTGTAGTTCCGGATTACTCTTGGCCACGTAAGAGCGCATATCCTGGGCTACCCGCTGGATGGAAAATAATACGTCGTCAGCGGTCATTTCCCGGCCGTTGACCAGGCGGCTGGCCTCGCTGGCGGTATTTAGCGCATAACGGGCACCCTGGCGGACCTTATAGACGATGGTACCGGTGCCGTCGGCCTCGACTTTCCATGACCAGCTTTCGGCAGCGCGGCCGGCCATCAGCGGCCACAGGTCGTAGTGTCCGCCCCAGTCGGTATCGTTGGTGCCGTAACCGCCGGCCGGGCCTTTCGCCCAATCGCCCCACCAGAGCGGGTCATTGGTGATGCCGTATGTGGCCCCAGGAACGGCGAAAGAAGTTACTACCCCATCCCAGCCCCAGGTGATATCGGCGGCCAGGGTGAGTTTCAATACCCCGCCATATTGAGGAGCAGTTGACCTGGTGGTCGTAGTCGTTACCGGTGTGGCAGTAGTAGTAGTTCCCGCTGGTTTGGTAGTTGTTTCCGGTGCCGTCTGAGCACATGAAGTGCCGATAAATGCAGTGATAATTAGTGCAACTATGAGATACCAAATACTTTTCTTTCTCAAATTTCCCCCCTTTTTTTACCCTGTTATCTATGCCCGTAGATTCTTGTTTTCCTCAGCGCTTTTCTCCCCCCTCCTTCCTGTAGAATCTGCGATTCCCTGGATCTTTTTTTGAGGATGTATATTTGGTAGGCCTATCTCTTACCTCTTTCACCAATAACCTGCTGATATAAAGGATACACTGAAAAAGGTGAATCGGTAATCGGAGAAATGATATAACAGGAGACGTCGGCGATGAAAGACAGCATTGAGGCTGGGTTCGGGCAGGTAAAGAATCCGGAAAAACCGAAATACCTATTGCGTACCAGCATCACCTGGATTCTGTAATATGGCCGGATAAACAGCCCGGAGACTGCTTAATTTGTGCCGTATATTGATGGGGCACGGCTTTAGGCTGCGTTTCGCCTTAAGCTGATACCAGCCAGTATCATCAGGCTGATGGCATATGCGGCCAGGATGCCGATCTCTTTACCGATATCCAGTAGTCCTTTACCATTCAGCATCATGGCCTTGATGCCATCTACCGCATAAGTGAGAGGTAGGAATTTGGCGATCCATTGCAGGTAGTCCGGCATCGTTTCTACCGGAAAGAGTAAGCCGCAGATAAAGGCTTGCGGGACAACGATCAGCGGTATGAACTGGATCATCTGGAATTCGTTCCGGGCGAAGGCGGAGGCAAAAATCCCCAGGCAGACTGCCAGGATGCCGATCAGTATCTGGAAAACAATAATTTGCCATAATTGACCGCTGAATTCAGCTTTGAGGACATAAACGGCATAGAAAAAGAGTATCAGTGTTTGCAGCAAAGCAAAGAGTAAAAATCCCAGCAGGTAACCTACCAGAATATCGAGACGGGATACCGGAGAGGCCATCAGGCGTTCACGCGTCCCCTGGGAGCGTTCCCGCAGAAAGGCGATGCCGCTGAGCAGGAAACCGAAGAAAAGGATCAAAAAGGCGAGCATTGGCGGCAGGGTCTGATTGAAGATTTGCTTACTGGGTAAAGATACCCCGATCAAACTGGAAATCACCAGAGGCACGACGACGATCAGGGCTAGTGTACGGCGGTCACGAACCAATTGGGTAATCGTTCTTTGGGCGATGGCCAGCGTGTTATCCATTATGTTTCACCTCTCCTTGCCTGAAGTAGTAAAGGAAAGCTTCTTCGAGTGAGGCATTTGGCTGACCGGTCGCAGCACAGAGTTCACCAGGCGCTCCCAGGGCAATGATCCGGCCATCCCTCATAAAAGCCAGCCGCTGGCAGTGGGCAGCATCGTCCATGGTATGGCTGGAGATAATCAGGGTATTTCCGGACCTGGTTAATCCTGTGAAATACTCCCAGAAATAGGCCCGCAGTTCGGGGTCCAGGCCGACCGTCGGTTCATCCAGGAAAAGCAGGGGGGGATGGTGTACGATGGCACATGCCAGGCTGGCCCGCTGTTTCATCCCGCCGCTTAAATGCGTGATCGAGATATCACGTTTCGGCCATAAGTCGACCAGCTTGATCAGTTCATCAACTCTCGCCCGCCGCTCTTTAACGTTTTTTAGTCCGTAAATCCGGGCGAAAAAGTCGACATTTTGCCGTACGGATAGTTCGTTGTATAAAGACGGCAGCTGCGGCATGTAGCCGATGTTATAGGCATTAGCCGGTACCGGGCGTTTGCCGAGGCACAGGACGCTGCCTCCGGAAGGTTTAAGCAACCCGACCATCAGGCGGATCAGGGTCGTCTTGCCTGCCCCGTTTGAACCAAGCAGGCCAAAACTGATGCCTTTGGGTATAGCCAGCGATATATCATCGATCACGCGGAGCCGGCCGTAATTGAACTTCAAGTTGTTGGTGCTGACGGCGCTTTCTATCATTTTGTCTCCTGTTGAGTCCCTTTTACCGGCTTGATGCCGAAAAGGATATAGTCTCTGATTTCGACAGCAGCCTGGCCTATCGCCAGTTGACTAAAAGGACTGGCTTTTCCTTCCAGGGCTTTCAAGATAATGATTCCAATAACTGTTCCCCCGATCAGGCGGACCATAATTTCCGGGCTTTTCATGCGGAATTCCCCGGTGTTTTGGCGTTCCTTAAAATAGCTTTCCATATTCGATAAAAAAGGCATGACCAGCTTTTCCGCATACATTGCCCTTAATTCCTCGTCTCGCTGGATTTCAACAATGAATGAAAGTAAACGGGGAAAAGTTTCCTGCTGTATCATGGACAACCGGTCGTTTATCGCGCCACTCAAGAGATCGATAAAATCCAACCGGCCGGATTGTTCGAAAATATGGAGTAATGGGGCGATCAGCATCTGCTGGATCACGGCAATAAACAAGTCCCGTTTACTCGGGTAATAGAGGTAGACAGTACCGGAAGCGATCCCAGCCAGCCTGGCGATCTCCGGTACGGTTGCTGCGGTGAAACCTTTACGGGCGAATACGTCTCCGGCCGCCTGCAATATCTGTGACTGGCGGCGTTCCGTGATTTGCTTTTTTCTAGTTGCGCGGTCTGTCATCTTCTTAAAATAAATGAATGACTTGTCAGTCATTTATTTTATTGCTGCTGATGTATCCTGTCAAGACCCATTTGCAGAGTAGTTTGATACCGGTTTTTACCCTGTGTTGATCATTAGTAACCGGTTACCAGCTTAGTTTGTTACGGGAACAAGCTCCGGGCGTTTCCCTCGAAGATGAGGTTTTGATAGAATCAATTCAGGATGCATATCTTTCTGCGGGTTACGTCTTTATTCTGGAAATACTGGCGGCGTGCGCTATTAACCTACTTCTGCCTTTTCGCCGGAGCTGCTCTGGCGATTGCCATCCCGCGCCTGACCGGACAGGCGATTGACCAGGCCTTGAGTTCGCAAAATATGGTTGCCGTAACCATCACTGCCTTTACCATTGCCGGGGCCGGTATCTTGCAGAGTATCTTAAGCTATGCCCAGAGTTACCTGTCCGAATCTTTGTCTCAGAAAGTAGCTTTTGATCTACGTAATAGTCTGTATAACCGGCTGCAAAGCCTGAGTTATGCTTTTCATGACCGTTCCCAGACCGGACAACTGATGTCCCGGGCGACTGCTGATGTCGAAGGCATCCGTATGTTCGTTGGTTTTGCCCTACTACGCGGTGTTTATTTCATGATACTGCTGGTTACCATCTCTGTCATCCTTTTTCTGATCGACTGGCAGCTAGCGTTGCTGAGTTTAAGTGTCCTGCCCTTTATTGCTTATCGGACAATGGCCATCAACCGGAAGCTGCGTGTTTTATGGACGAATATTCAACAGGGCATTGGGCAGTTAGGCACAATCGTCCAGGAAAACCTGGTTGGTGCCCGGGTGGTACGGGCTTTTGCCCGGCAAGGCCTGGAGAATCAAAAATTCGGGAAACAGGCGAAGGCACTGTATGATATGGAAATCGAGGCTAACAACCTGTTAGCTTTGAACAGCCCGGTAATGACCTTTGCCTTGCTGATGGCGATGGCTGCGATCCTGTGGTTAGGCGGCCGGCAGGTGGTCTCCGGGTTATTGACCGAAGGCGAGTTGACGCAGTTCCTGCTTTATGCGGTGATGTTGGCCGGGCCGATTCGTATGCTGGGTTGGCTGACGACTCTATTTTCCCGGGCGATGTCTTCCGGACAGCGTGTATATGAAGTCCTGGACGAGGTTTCGCCGGTTAAAGAAAAATCCGGGGCTGTTGCTCCGGAGGGAATCAAGGGTAAGGTAAGTTTTGAAGAGGTATCCTTCCGTTACCAGTCTCATGGCGACGTATTGAAAGATATCAGTTTTACCGTTCAGCCCGGCCAGGTCGTAGCCCTGGTCGGCGCAACCGGTAGTGGAAAATCGACCGTGGCGAACTTGATTCCCCGTTTTTATGACGTATCTGCCGGACGCATTACTATTGACGGTATTGATATCCGGGACTATTCCCTGGCAGCTTTGAGAAAATATGTCGGTATCGTGCACCAGGACACCTTTCTCTTCTCTGCCAGTATCAGGGAAAATCTCAGTTACGGGCGTCCCGGAGCTACTTTTGAAGAGATTGTCCAGGCAGCCAGAACGGTCCGCCTGCATGACTATATCATGAGCCTGCCGGAGGGTTACGAGACACAGGTCGGCGAACGGGGGATCACCCTGTCCGGCGGCCAAAAACAGCGGCTGGCAATCGCCCGCACCATTCTCCTGGACCCGAAAATAATCATCATGGATGATACTACCTCGAGCGTCGATACCGAGACCGAATTTTTCATCCAGCAGTCCCTCGCCGGATTACTGACCGGCCGCACGACTTTTATCATTGCCCAGCGCCTGAGATCTGTTCAGATGGCTGATCTGATACTAGTACTAAAAGATGGTACCGTGGTAGAAAGGGGAACACATCAGGAGTTATTGGCCCGGGAAGGTTTCTACCGTCAGTTGTACACCCTTCAATTCCAATACCAGGAGGGCTGGCATGAATCCGCCGCTGCTGCTGCCGACGAAACGTCCGATGAGGAAGAAGGTGTAGTCGTCCCAAAGGCTGCCGGGCAGAGTACTCCGCAGTTAACGCCCAATTTAACCCGGTCCGATGACGTGGTCTTCGGCCGGGTATATGACGCCCATGTTATTTCACGCATGATAAAGTACTTTGCCCCCTTTAAAGTGGCTTTACCGCTAACGATTGCCGCCACTCTTTTATATACGTTCACTATCGTGGCTAACCCGTGGCTGATCGGCAAGACGATCAGCGGTTATATCGTCACCGCCGACCTGGCCGGGCTCAACGTGTTCGTCTTGCTCTTTATCGGGAACTCGGTGCTGCATTTGATCGCCTACTATACGCAGATCCGTGCTGAAGCCGCCGTGGGACAGGGTATCCTGCTTACGCTGAGACAGCAGATTTTCGGTCATCTCCAGCGCCTGTCCGTCAGTTTCTTTGACCGGAATGCCGTCGGCCGCATCATGTCCCGGGTGCAAAACGATGTTGGGGAAATGGGCGATTTCCTGGACTCCGGAGCTTTCTGGGTAATCGGTGAAGTGATCAGCCTGGCGGCGATTGCGGTCGCCATGTTTACCATGCAGTTTCGCCTGGCACTGATTACTATGTCGGTGATTCCGCTTTTATTTCTTTTCATTTACATCTGGCAAAAGAAAGCCCGGGGGACTTTTGTCCAGGTACGGAGAGCAATATCTGCTGTTAATAATGCGCTCCAGGAAAATATCTCCGGGGTGCGTGTTATCCAGAGTCTCTCCCGGGAAGAAGTCAATGCCCGGCATTTTGAACAACTCAACCGGGCGAACCTGCAGGCTAACCTTGATTCGGCACGTATCTCGGCGGCGATGATGCCCCTGGTGGAATTACTGGTGGCAGTCGCCATCGCGCTTATTATCCTTTACGGTGGCGCCGAGGTGTTGGGGGGAACGATAATAGTAGGTACTCTGGTGGCTTTCGTGCTGTATATCCAGCAGTTTTTCGATCCCATTCGTACCTTGACCATGGAGTATGCTCAATTGCAGCGGGCGATGGCTTCCAGTGCCCGGGTGTTCGAGTTACTGGGTGTAGACATCCAGGTCAAGGAAAAACCTGATGGCCTTAAATTGAGTAATATCAAAGGTGACATTATCCTGGATAATATCAGTTTCAGTTATGTCCCCGGTGTCGAGGTTTTATCGGGTATCAGTCTCCGGGTAGCGCCGGGGGAGACGGTTGCTCTCGTGGGTCCCACCGGTGCCGGTAAAAGTACTATCATCAATCTTATCGACCGTTTTTATGACGTGACCGCCGGGCGGATTTTGATCGATGGCCATGACATCAGGGATATTGATATCACCGCCTACCGCCGCCGCACCGGGTTGGTCCTCCAGGATCCCTTCCTCTTCTCCGGAACTATCGGCGAGAACATCGCTTACGGCAGACCCGATGCCAGCCGGGAGGAAATCGAAGCTGCTGCTGTTACCGTCGGAGCGCATGAATTCATTATGAAGCTGGATGGAGGCTATGATTATATCCTCCAGGAGCGCGGCCACAATATCAGTATGGGGCAGCGCCAGCTCATCAGCTTTGCCCGGTCTTTATTGGCTGACCCTGCCATTCTATTGTTGGATGAGGCTACCGCAAATGTTGATTCATACAGCGAACAAATCCTGCAGGAAGCATTAGAACGGCTGCTACAGGGACGGACCGCAGTTATTATTGCGCACCGGCTCTCCACGATTCGTAATGCCGGCCGTATTGCGGTTATCGACAAAGGCCGCATCGTGGAGTTGGGCAATCACGCAACCCTGTTGGCTGCCGGCGGCTTGTATGCCCGGCTTTACCGTATGACCAGAGCGGCTCTGGCGGGAAATATCGATTAAGTTTGTAACTGCTCCGTGATTTTTCCCGAAATAGGCGCTGCTTTCACACCAGGCCGCATCTCACCAATTATGCCTGTGATGTTATTCAAGATACGGTTATCTGTTGATCTTACCGCCCATCCGGCCGGCTTGGGCGGCAAATGCATATCAGTCTGGCTATAAGGTGAGAAAAAACGGGAAGAGGTAGGTCTATACCTACCTCGACTGGAAAGGAGCAATTTTTTTCAGGTTGGTATTAGCACTCTTATCGTTGAGTAGCTGGCAGTTAACCCTTATGTACCTAACCTTTCGTTATTTTTAATTGTAGCTGATATCTTCAATTATTGAATAGACCTGAAAGTACTATTTTAAGTAGCCATTAGTATCATACAAAAGTAACTGGTTTTTCCAGAAAACGGGCTGACATAACCAATTATTCACACGTTTACTTATATATAATCACCCTGTATTAGGATATACCGATGTTGAATCCAGAACCGAATACGAATTACCTGGGGGTAAAGGAAGCTGCCGGAATGCTGCATGTACATGAGAACACCCTCAGGAGGTGGTGCGATTCCGGGAAAATCCCGGGGTATCGAATCGGTAAAAGAGGGGACCGCCGCTTCCTAAAAGCTGACGTAGAAATTTTCAACAATCAAAATAAGTGGATCTAGCTTTACCATTATCTTTGGAAATCGATCCCGGAATTAATCACTAAATTGCCGCCGTTTTGGTCTAATCGTTTTTTTCAAGTGAAGCACTAGAGAGGGAAAAGGGAGGAGGAGTCATCCTGAAGCGGGCAGGTTTGGAGTTTACTTCTTCGTGCGGTTATTTGTTTTCAGGTCTAGTGTGGACTTGAGAAAAAAATTCCCCTATAGTAATTGGCATAGAACACCAGATTACCGCTGATTTTTGATTAAAAAATCATCAATTCATTATCTAGTCGCTGATGGAAGGGATGATCTCATCGTTTTGCGATACCGATTTTTTCGTTTTAGCCCATAAATAGGCATATCGTTTTTCCTGGGACATGGCCTTCCATTTCAAGACAAAAGCAGCCTTTTTTGCCAACCTGATCGTTTTTTTCATGGCCTCCTCCATCAAAATTCCTGTGTAGACGGTTGTGTTTGTCCCGGTGTTCTTTGTGAGGGTATTATATACCATATGGTATATAATAAACAATACTAATTTTACTATTGTAATGAATCATGTATTGACAATGATTACCATATGGTATAAACTCCCCTCCCATACTTATGAAAAGTAAAAACCTCAAACGGTCTTCTTACGTGGCACTGGGAAATGTCCTGAAAGAAGCCAGGCAGAGAACGATTGATCCTGACTCTCATCAAAAACGCCGTGTCACTGAGGTATCGACTCAGCTGCATGTAACTCCGGGGTTCGTTTATCAGGTGGAAAAAGGGATACGGAAACCCAAGGATGGAGATTTAGGAATTTGGGCCAGTGTCTATGGGGTTAAATACGAAGCTCTACTGAAATGCCTGCACCGTATCCCCTTCGATTTTGTCGCTACTCTTAAAAGTGAAGCTGCAGACAATAAAGCGGCAGATAATGAACCAGCCGCTGATGACCCTTTTACGCATTTAAACGATTATGAAAAATCACAACTGCTGCCTTTTCTCGAATTTATCAGGTGGCAAAAAAGCCGCCAGACCACCACTGAACCGCGTCACATAAGTCGACTTTAAATTTTCCATTAATAAAAAACCCGGGATATAGCAGAGATGATTGGTGAGGGAGAAAGTTAGCCGTGGTTTATTCTATCACGGCTACCTATAAAGGTACTTTAATGGGTAGCCCAACTACCGGAAAACAACTAAGATTAACTGGCACATTTATCTACACTTTCAAGAATGGAAAGGAAGTTGAGACTCTACCATTCCCGGATAATTTTACATTATTCCAGCAACTTGGTATCAAGCCTCCGGGGTAATTGCGGGAAAATTTGTGGACGGGAGAAAACGAGTGGGGCAGGCGATGAACCTGCCCTTTCCAGTTATACTGACTAAACTCGGAGGGATACTTAAAGATAAGTCAAGAAAAGTGATATTGACGATATTCAAGTACTGGTACTAAAGTAATATTGAGGTGGGGTGTTATCGGGGTAAGGCACGTTGTTACTGACTTGACCTTACGTTCTCCGGTTTAAGTGGCGGGGAAGTAACAGCCCACCAGCCCCACCAATTATTAACCACGAATTTGATGGTTAGTAAACCCGCCACGATAACCCCCCATGATGTCCGGTAGCATCAGGAAAGTCCGGTACCAGGGACCGGAATAACATGCGCTTATTCTTGCTTTGTTAGTTTTTCCAGATTACAGCTTGAATAACTCGTCAGGCCGGGGTGTTTGACAGCCGGGACATGCTGCATCATACCAGGCAAGCGAAGCGTTACACAGCGGGCAGGTCCACCTTTTTTCTTCCTGCGCTGCCCATCTCTCGATACCTGCTTCCTGTAAGTTTTTCAAGTTGTCGACGATTTCCAGGTGATGTTTCATGCCGTCATTTTGAAAACTGGTCAACCGTGAACAGGGTAGCTCTTCACAATCGGAACACCGGACTCTCCCCGCTTTCAGCTCGGGGCATATCCGTATCTGGCAATTCCGGCACCAGAGATCCAGCCGCCCCCTGGTTAAACAGCCGTCACACAGGACATCATCAACAGTAAAATTCTTCCCGGTCCTGGCACTCAATCCTTGCGCGAAGTCTTTTAGTTTCTCCTCGTTTCCATCTTGTGTCGCCCGGTATATGGAGCATGCGCCGCAGTATAAACCGCAGACGGCAACCAGGTCCTGGTTCTTCATAATATGTTCCCTCCGTTGCAGCTGTTCTATCCAATCTGTCGTAAGCAATGTTCTAGGGGTATATACCTGATAATGGTATCGTTAACAACCCGTTAACGCCAGTAATTGTGAGAAATGTCACAATTTAACACAACGAAGCCGAAAAAGTACAAAACTAAGGTAAAACATAATGGGAAATACCCGACAGATGCTGTGTGGCCTTGATGAAAATCACATGATGAAATCCTGTTTATTATTGGTTATGAAAGTATGGAGAAATAAAGTGAATCGGTGTTTGCTGTACTTTAACTTAATAGTTACCTGACATTTATTGAATAAACTATACTTTTCGGTCTAGTATAATATACACCCGTACTATTTTTCTCATATTATCCCTGCTAGTCTTCAGTTTAACCAACCACGCCGGGCATTTACCGGGGGAGGGTACGGTTATGACCTGAGGAGTTACTGGTTATTGAACGTGAGGATGCGATGAACCCCTGCCTGTAAATGGGCACTTGGACAGTGGCGAGCAAATAGTGAAACCGGCCGTAAAGGGTCGGTTTTTGTTTTCTTTCGCTCTTTTTCTTGTCTGTCAGGAGAAAAATCACCCTTTAAATCATACTTTCGGATGATTACTTCCGGTATTTTCAGGATTAGCATTAAATCGTTGGAGCTACAAATAGCGTCAATTAATTAAGTTGAACGGAAAAAAGTCAAAACCGTTGCTGACCTGAAACTCACCTATGCCGTGGGGATGAATGGTATGTGGGGTAAAAAGAGGCACCGCACCAGCGCAAGGATGTTGGCCGGTGCCTTTTTATTTTTTTAGGAAGGAGGTGATAGTCGCTAGAGATATACAGGTAATATAGCAGGTATAACACAATAAGCAGGAGGGAACCATGAAAATTTTAACTATCGCAACCGCGAAAACTGATGTACTTCGCAGATTACCAAAAGATGAGCAAAATCGACTTTCTCTTGAGACTATTCAGCACATAATGGAAGTGAAGAAAAAGCTGGGAGATAAACTACAGTTTTACACTGAAGTAGGTTGGGGACGAACAGTAAGTATCGGTGAGCATGCTAGCCTGGAAGAATACGCATGGTGCATAAATACACCGATGGCTCAAGCAGGTTTCACTAATTATGAGACTTACCCGCTAACTGAAATTAGCGAGAAAGATTTCCAAAATTACTATGAAAGCCTTAAATCGGCAAAGTAGTATCGGAAAAGGAGTGTCATCGTGTCAGTCGAACAAAATAAATCCACTTTGAAAAGGATGTATGACGAAGTCTGGAATAAAGGTAACTGGTCTATTGTGCCTGAAGTAGTTTCGCCTGATTACCAGCATGGTAACTACAAAGGCCCGGATGGCTGGAGAGATCTCGTTTCCAGCGCACGGGCTGCATTCCCGGACCTTCGTGAAACAATTGAGCAGGTGGTTGGTGAGGGAAACTGGCTAGCCTACCGCATTTCATGCCAGGGTACGTTTAAAAGCGAATTCAGCGGCATTAAGCCGACCGGAAAGGAAGTCAAATGGACTCAGGGACTCTTTTCCCAATTTAAAGACGGCAAACTACTTTCGAGCGTAAATTACTCCGATACTCTTGCTTTTTATTCGACACTGGGAATAGCTCCGCCCGGCTACATGCCAGTTTCGGGCCCCGCCGAAGCAAACAAGGCTAATGAACTCCGTCTTTACGAAGAAGTATGGAACAAAGGTAACTTCTCTTTAATCCCTGACCTGGTTTCTCCCGATTTTATCACGGGTGACTACAAGGGTCACGAAGGCTATCGACAGTTGGTCAATGCCTATCGGGAACCGATGCCGGACCTCCACATCAAGATCGATGAGATCGTCGGTGAGGGCGATAAGGTGGTCTACCGCCTGTCAGGTACCGGAACATACACGGGCAAGATATTGGGAGTCGACATCTCCGGCAAGAAATTCAGCTGGACTCAGGCCATCTTTACCCGATATAAGGACGGCAAAGTCGCTGAGGGGCTGAATATCTCGAATGTCCTGGAGACGTACCAACAGGCCGGGATCACCCCACCTTCTACTCCCACAAGTTGAGATCGAAGTTCAGATAAACGCAGAAGCAAAAGAGAAGGAAGCGAATAATGAATTTCTTAATGACGATTACCTATAAAGATTCCTGGTATGCCCTACCGGCGGAGAAGCGAGCAGAACTGGTAAACGCAACTGTTGCCTTTCATGATAAGTATCGTAAAACGGGAAACCTCAAAGAAACACTTACATTTGCCAATGCAAAACTTATGAGTATCTGGAATGTTGCCTCGCTTGAAGAATTATTAGGTTTGATGGGAGAACATCCTTATTCTTACTACGTCGATTATAGCAACGAACCGTTTCTTGATCACCAGGAAGTGGTCAAACTCATCAACAAATACTATGCGCCGGTTATAAAAACAGCCAAGACATAGCTAATATCTGAACAATAGGGTTTCTATCTTCTTGATAAATAGGAGGTGATGCCTGGCCGCATAAACAAAAATGAATAGGTTATCAATGCTCAGACCGTAATAAACTAGGGAGGGACATAAATGCGCAAGTTATATCTAGTTTTACTCGCAATAACACTGTCAGTAGCGATGCTGGTTATTTCGGTAATACCAGTGATAGCAGCCAAAGCTGCGAACCCCAACGATAACCAACCGGTAGCCTGGGCTTCTTCCGAGTTCAATATTGGTAACCTGGATTTACCGTTTGCCGGAGGAAAGCACTTACGTCACTCCCTTAAAGCAATTCTTCTTGGGGATGGGAGCGTAGTTGGTCATTACAATTATGGGGTTGGGCAGGCACACGGGGAAGGCTGTGATCTTGTAGTACTTAATTATCCGATCGGTATGTTTCCCGACCTAAATGACACACCACTCTGGGGATATTACATCCCTAACCTATACTCCAATTTCTGGTATGACGAAATTATCGGTGCCGCAATGGCAGATATCAAGGTTTGTACTTGGATAGATAATGACCCAGCGGTTCCTGAGGGTTATCCGCTGATAATTCGGTACCAATTTGCCGATTACGGTGAGCCCGGGACAAGCGATTGGCAAAGAGTATGGTACTTTGATTGGTTTGGTTGGTATTGGGAGCCAATGTATGGTACTGATTATTGTATTCCCTATTACTATGGCAATGCCAAAGTTCAACTCCCTAAAGGAAATATAGATGTAACCCTTCCACCCGGTGATTGGGATCCTTTTAATTTGCCCGATCCACCGCCCATGGAATAAACAGCCGTGGATTAATCGAAGGAATGGATAGGAAGTTGGGAGTATCCCCTGCTTTCCAAGGTATAAAATAGGAGGATTGAAATGCGTAAGTTGTATCTTGTTTTGTTAGCACTAACCCTTTCAGCGGTTTTGCTGATTATTTCAGCAATGCCTGTATTTGCTGAGAAACCTACTACTCTTCCAGATAATAAACCAGTGGCATGGGTTGATTCTGAAATCAACACAAATCAATCTGCTATGGATGTCGGAATTAAAACCAGCCATTCTTTACACGTCAGACTGTTAGCGGATGGTACTGTTGAAGGTGTAGTTGAGTACCACAATTATCTTACGAAAGAAAAAGGTCACTTCACCAGTTTTGACCAGACATTGACGAGGTTCTACGAGTTACCAGACGGAGCCAAGGTAGCTGAGGTGGTTGCTCTTATACCTATGGATGGACAGCCCGATGGTCATATTAAGTACCTAATTGTCGATTATGGTGAGCCTTCTACCAATGATTGGCATAAGGTATATGCATGGTTACCAGATTTTGGTTATCCTGCGCCATACTGGTACTCGGAATTTGGACCTGACCCTATTCCGTACAAGGGCGACGAAGACAAACCAATATACTCCGGTAATGCCAAAGTGACTATTACCGAAAACTATGTAAAGCCTTCTTCTACCGGCAATTGGATACTTTATGTTAACGATGATACCTACATACATGATATGTTTATTTCAACCCAGAGTCCAGGCGGTGCAATCACTGGGACTGGTGGATATCCATGGTCAGGACCGCCTTACGAACCTGGCTATGATTGGACATTAGTTGGCCAAATCACAGGAACTGATGTAACATTCACGGTTACCTATTCGAATGGCTATACGGCCACAGTAACTGGTACAATCGGGCCGGATGGAAATATGAGTGGTGATGCAGGAACCGGGGGAGTAACAAACTGGAGAGCGGTACGAGTACCATAGAATCATAGTACAACAATCGATCTTACGCTTATTAATTGGGAGCCCGATAAGCTCCCAATTAATTTTGTTCTAACGACTGCTCGTTTACTTCGGCACTCCGAACAAAGCTTCAATCTTTAAATATTTTGCGAGAGAACAAAGACGTGATTCTACAAAGCGCCGTACCTGATCCAGTATCTGTAGCTTCTCGTCGTTCAACTTCAATCGCCTATCCCAATCTTATGCGAACCAAGGCTACAGGGCATCTTGTATTGGAATTCATCAATCCTTCAGGCTCCTCTTGTACTAGGCAAGGCTGATCCATTCTCATTGAGTAAAATGTCACAATTTTGTAACTATTTCGGTCACCATTTTATAACTTTTTCATTTACCGGTTTGTAGAATAGGGCATCTTGTGAAGTATCCCTGAAAATGTCACCGGCGTTCCTTTCTATGATTTTTCACCGGTAGGCTAGAAGACGAAAATACGAATCCGCCAGTGAGAATAATGGCTTTATAAGTTAGCGATATCAATGATGGGGTTCATACCACTTTGTTATCGAACGCTGGGAAATACAGAACCGGCTGCTAGCCTGGTAAAAGGAGGCATCTGATGCTGCAGAGAACTCTGGACCGTGAAGCAATCGATTCGGTTGATGCCTATCTGCATGAAATCGGAAGTACGCCTCTGCTGACCGCGGAAGAAGAGAGAGAACTCGGTGATGCCATCAAGAATGGGCTCCCTGCTGAAGCGGAAGCGGCCAGGAATAAACTGATCACTTCTAATCTGAGGCTGGTCGTCAGTATCGCCCGTAAATACGCCGGACATGGTTTACCGCTAATCGACTTGATCCAGGAAGGCAACCTGGGTTTGATCCGGGCGGTGGAGAAGTTCGATTTTGAACGAGGCTTCAAGTTCAGCACTTATGCGACCTGGTGGATCAGGCAGCGCATCACCCGGGCGATCAACGATCAATGCCGCATTGTCCGGCTGCCGGTTTGTACGCTGCAGGGATTAGCCCGGTTGCAGCGCGCCAGCCAGGGCTTTATACAGCAAAACGGCCGGGTACCTTCCCGGGAAGAATTGGCGGCGATCAGCTGCGTCTCCATGGAAAAAGTTGATGAATTATTGGAAGCCGAAGGCCGGGAACCGGTCTTGCTGGAAACCAAGATCAGTGAAGATCCGGAAGCGGTCGAAATAGCAGACCTGGTGGCCGACGCCGAACAGATATCCCCGGAAGAAAAAGCCGCCCGGTCAATACTAAAAGACCAGATTCTCGATGCTGTGAATCTGCTGCCCGGCCGCGAACGAGAGGTCATTATACTTAGATTTGGCCTTCATGACGGCCATCCTAAGTCCCGGCATGAGGTCGGGAAAGCTTTCGGCATCAGTAAAACACGTATTCTCCAGATAGAACGGTCTGCCCTGGAGGAATTACGGCAGCAAGCTGAAGCTGTCGGCTGGGCTTAGGTGTTCTGGATATTTGTCCGGCGGTCTGCTATAGTAAATCATGATGTCACCCGGTTACCTAATGGAGGTGACGATTGAATACCTGGCAGGGGCAAAATTCCGAAAATCCCGCTTTGGACAATATCCATATCTTGTCGCATAGTCATGATTCTTTCCGCGACCGTGCTGAAGCCGGACAACTGCTGGCTGCTGAATTATTAACATACCAGGATCAGAATCCGGTGATCCTGGGCATACCACGGGGCGGTATTATCGTAGCCCGTGAATTAGCCCGTAAGCTGGGCGGCCAGATGGACGTGGTATTAGCCCATAAACTGGGAACCCCGGGACAACCGGAACTGGCAATGGGTTCTGTGGCGGAGGACGGTAAATTATTCTTAAATGAGAGTGTTACCGGATCTATGTCCATCGCCAAAGAAGCTATTGAGACAGAAAGATTGCGCCAGTTGGCTGTCATCCGCCGCCGCAGCGACCTGATCCGTAAAGTAAGGCCTAAGGTTATGCTGCAAGACCGGATCGTGATTGTAACTGATGACGGCGTCGCTACCGGCGCCACGACACAAGCCGCCATCTGGGCTATCAAAACCGGACAGCCCCGGAGACTCATCCTGGCAGTGCCTGTGGGGCCTGATGACGTGATCCACAAGCTGGCACAACTTGTGGATGAAGCCGTGTGCCTGCGGTGCCCGCCTTCTTTTGCTGCGGTCGGCCAGTTCTACCATTACTTCTACCCGGTAGAAGATGAGGACATGCTGCGGATACTTGCTGACGAGTATAAAAAGTCCCGGGCATAAGGTGGGTTTCCCTGCTTGCCGGTACACTCGCGTTTTTTTTCTGTGTTAACGTTTATGTAACTTTTCCTGCCCCTTTTTGCTTTTACCGGGTAAACCAACACGATTTGCCCGGTGAGACAGCCATAGTTATAATTCCGTAGAAAACTTAATTTCGCCACTATTTTGGAGGCGCGACATGCAGGAATCGACGCAGCGG
>CAZSHH010000002.1:24049-44602 GCA_964606525.1 uncultured Dehalococcoidales bacterium | reverse complement strand
CCTCTTGTGATCCTGGGGATATGCCTTGTGGTGATCATGGCCATCGGCATCATTTGGTACCTGACATTCAGTAGTCTCCAGCAGGTTCGCCTCGATCTTGATTTACAACAGCAGGAAACACAAAAATATCTCCAGTTAAGTAACCGGTTTGAATCCGTACTTCAGGAAAAAAGTACCCAACTGGAAGAGACTACGGCGCAACTGGCTGCAACTGAATCTGAATTAACTGATGTAAAAGCACTTTTTGAAACCGCCAATTTCCGCCTCGGGCAAACACAGAGTCAACTCCAGCAAACTAACCGGGAACTTGATGAAGTTACGAAAGAATTAGCTTTATATAAGGAAACCTGGGGCTCGGTGGTGGCATCGGGTATCCGGCCTCCGTTCATTAATGTCAGTATCGTGAATAATACGCAATCGGAAAATCCGAGCTGGCAGCAATTGCAGTCGTTTATTTTCACCGACAAGACAGATGAAAAACCATATTTACCGGACTCATATGTTTGTGGGGAGTTTGCTTCTGATGTTCATAACAATGCTGAAGCTGCGGGTATCCGGTGTGCCCTGGTAGCGGTGGAATTCGGTGATGTATGGCATGCCTGCAATGCCTTTCTCACCGTTGACCGTGGTTTGGTATTCATCGATTGTACCGGTGTGACGACCGGGGATGGGCCATCCAACTGTGATAAATCGGTTGAGGTTAAACTCGGCCAGGATTATGTCCCGGTCAGCCTGTTTCCCCAATCCGGCTGGTTGTCGGTTTGGGATAACATGGGCACGGTTCTGGACGTCCAGATTTATTGGTGATATTTTGCCAAGCAGGCCTGTAAGCCGAGTTCTGTATCCCGATACGATCGGGACGGCGGCCATCTATCTAGCTACGACGTTGCCGTCGTAATCATGCGGCCAACCCGGGGATACGGCCGGGCACCTTCACATCCCCCTATTTGGCCTTGCTCCGGGTGGGGTTTGCCCGGCCGGCCGGTCGCCCGGTCGCCGGTGAGCTCTTGCCTCACCATTTCACCCTTACCCCCGATGTATCTTAGAAAGACTCATCAGGGCGGTATGTTTCTGTTGCACTTTCCGTAGGGTTGCCCCTCCTGGGTGTTACCCAGCACCCTGCCCTGTGGAGCTCGGACTTTCCTCCCCGACATAATCGGGGCGGCCGCCCGGCCTACTTGGCAAGTCTATTATACACCCTTACCGGTTTTCCGGATTTCCTACCGATTGCCAGTAGATTGCCACTCCGTAGTTCCGCATTTATCAGATGCGTGTCATTTAGGGGGCAACTTATGAGTGCCGTGGTTGGATGAGCCGGGCAGCAGCGGCAGCTAAAGGCTTGTTCGTCAATGTTATAATTTAAGAAAAAGGGAGGTTAGTAGTGCGCGAAGCCTTGCTCTACGAAAAACTCCCTGGATCGATAACCCAATGCCGGACCTGCCAGTGGCGCTGCCGGATAAATCCCGGTAAGTATGGTGTTTGCGGTATGTACCAGAACCGGGATGGGGTGTTGTATAACCTGAATTTTGCCGTCGTCTCTTCATTAGCCGCCGATCCCATCGAAAAAAAACCTCTTTTCCATTTTTTCCCGGGCAGCGCGGTCTTTTCCCTGGGCACTCTGGGATGTAATTTCCACTGCCGGCACTGCCAGAACTGGGAAATTGCCATGGCGGACAGCCGGGATATCGCTGGCTGCCGGGAATTGTCGCCGAAATCCGCAATAGATCTGGCCGTCGACCATAACTGCCGCGGCCTTGCCTGGACATATAACGAACCGGCAGTTTGGTACGAATATACATTGGAGTCCGCCCAGCTGGCCAGGCAAAAGGGACTGTATACCGTATATGTGACTAACGGGTATGCTACCCGGGATGCTCTGGACAAGATCGCTCCTTACCTGGATGCCTGGCGGGTGGACATCAAGGGATTTTCCGACCGGTTTTACCGTGATTTAGCCAAAATCTCCCGTTGGCGGGAGATCCTGGAAACCACGGAGCGTGCCCGGCAGAAGTGGGGCATGCATGTCGAGGTAGTTACTAATATCATCCCGGGGATGAACGATGACGATAAGCAGCTCAGCAGCCTGGCTGCCTGGATATATGACAGCCTGGGTGAATTAACACCATGGCATATCACCCGGTTTTATCCACAATATCAGCTGACCGGCGTATCGGCTACTCCGGTTTCTACGCTGGAGCGGGCTTATGATATCGGACATAAAACCGGACTAAAGTTTGTTTATACCGGGAATGTCCCCGGGCATCCCGGAGAAAATACAGTATGTTACTCCTGCGGCCGGACCGTGATCGAACGGTTGGGTTACCAGACCCGTATTACCGGTTTGCACGGTTCACGCTGCCGTTTCTGCGGGGCAGAACTGAATATCCGTTCGGGTTGATAGTAAAGTTCAAATGTCGGACCAGGAGGAGAGCGATGATTAGAGAGCCAGTCGTAGCCGGGCAGTTTTATCCTGCCGTACCCGGGCAGCTTAAACAGACGATCAGGGGTATGGTTGATGAAAAGGTGGAAAAGTCCGAGGTCATCGGCCTGGTCTTGCCCCATGCCGGTTATATCTATTCCGGGCCGGTGGTTGGGGCCGTGCTTTCCCGTGTGAAATTTAAAGATACATTTATCATCATGTGCCCCAATCATACCGGCCGCGGTAAGTTATTCAGCATCATGACTTCCGGTAAATGGAGAACGCCGCTTGGTGAAATTGAGATCGATGCCGAACTGGCTAAACAAATATTGAAAGATTCCCGTTACCTGGAAGAAGATACGGCAGCCCATCTGTATGAACATGCCGTCGAAGTACAACTGCCTTTCCTGCAATACTTCCAACCCGGTATTAAGTTTGTCCCGATTGTAATGGCACAGGGGAACAGCGTTACTTATAAGGAGATTGGCCGTCAGTTGGCCCAGGCGGTCACGAGTGTTAAAAGAGAAACAGTCATCGTTGCTTCCAGTGACATGAACCATTATGAAAACCAGGATGTTGTTAAAGATAAAGATAACCAGGCCGTGGAAGCGATGCTGAACCTCGACGGCGATGAACTGTTGCGCCGTGTCGAACGATTTGATATCAGTATGTGCGGTTATGGCCCTGCTGTTAGTATGTTGACGGCGGCCAGGGAACTTGGCGCCAGCCGGGCAGAACTGGTCCGGTACCGGACCAGCGGTGATGAAACGGGGGATTATTCAAGTGTGGTCGGTTATGCCGGAATCATGGTCCTGGCGATGTCCCCGGTCGCCCGGCTTGCCCGCGAGACAGTTGAGTTATATGTCCGTGAGGGAAAACTGCCGACAGTAGAGTCGGTAGGGCCAGAAATGCAGGAGAGGGCTGGTGTCTTCGTATCGATTCATAAACATGGTGAACTGCGAGGCTGTATCGGCACCTTTGAACCTATTACGGAAAATGTTGCCCAGGAGATTATTGCTAACGCCGTTAGTTCAGCTATCCGGGATCCCCGTTTCACTCCCATTACCCGTAATGAACTGGCTGACCTTGACTACAGCGTAGATGTCTTGACCCAGCCGGTACCGGTTGCCGACAAGAGTAAATTAGATCCTAAAAAATACGGTGTGATCGTCGAAAGCGGCTGGAAAAAAGGCCTGCTGCTGCCTGACCTGGAAGGTGTGAATTCGGTGGAACAACAGATTGATATCTGCCGTCAGAAAGCCGGCATCTATCCCGGGGAGAAGGTTAAGCTATACTGTTTTGAAGTCAAAAGGTACCGCTAGTTCACAGATTGATATCTCGCGGCCGCTATCTGCGAAGCTTGAGATATAATCTGGTATAATACCGGAGTATTATTGGTCAAGTTGATGGTTGAACATTAAAAATGACTGTTACGTGCCGTTGTTCAATATGGAAAAGGCAACGGTAAGGGAATATAATCAGTCCGGCTTTACCGAAATATACCCCGGGAGGATAGTCTATGGCCTATGCAAGTGGTAGTGCTGCAGCAGCAGCGGCAGCCAGGGCGGCAGCGATTGCCCAGGCGATCCGGGCATCAGGCGCTATCGTTAGTGTCAACCCCGATGATTTCATGTATATCCTGTCCAAGACGAGCCACGCCCTGGTGATCACCGCTACCGGTGGTATATTTAATAAAAACTACCAATACCTGACCTCTTATAAATCCTTCTTTTTTTATACCAAGACAAATACGCCTTTGCCTCTGCCCAGTGATGCTGAGTTGATCGCGGCCAATAAAATCTGGATCCCTAGTTAATCCGGCCTCAACCAGGAGAAAACGCGTTGACATCGGCTGGTTGGGAATATGGTTTAACTTTTTATCGCTGGTTATTAACTAGTTCAAGAGGTTAAGTTGACGAAACGGTCGCAGCCAGAAGGATTCAGCCAGGATATGTTTGATGTTCCTGCCGAAGGCGCCCAGGTAAGGTCGGCCCCTTTGGCCGCCCGCATGCGTCCGGCGACCCTGGATGAATATGTCGGCCAGGATCATATTATCGGCCCCGGCCGCGTCATCCGGAAAGCCCTGGAAGCTGGACGGCTGCCTTCGATTATCTTATGGGGGCCGCCGGGCAGTGGTAAAACCACACTGGCTAATGTAATTGCCAATACCACCAATTCCTATTTCAGTGCCGTTAGTGCCGTGAGTGCCGGCGTGGCTGACCTGCGGAAGGTGATCGATGAAGCAAGAAAACGGCTGCGCCTACAGGGCCAGCGGACGATCCTGTTCATCGACGAGATACACCGCTTCAATAAAGCCCAGCAAGATGCCATCTTGCCTTTTGTCGAGGATGGTACTGTCACCTTGATCGGTGCTACTACCGAAAACCCTTCCTTTGAAGTTACTTCGCCGCTGTTGTCCCGTTCCCAGGTATTGATGCTGGAAGCCTTGAATCAAGAACAGATCGGCTTGATTATTGAGCATGCTTTAAAAAACCGGGAGCGAGGCCTGGGAGAACTGAAAGTAGAACTTGGGGAAAAAGCCCTGGATCACCTGATTGCCATCTCCCGGGGCGACGCCCGGATCGCCTTAAATGCCCTGGAGATTGCTGTTATGGCTACTCCTCCTGATGCCGAAGGGAAACGCGTTGTGCAGCTGACAACGATCGAAGACGCCGTACAGCATTCGGCCTTGCGTTATGACCGGGCAGGCGACCAGCATTATGACCTCATTTCAGCTTTACATAAATCGATGCGCGGTTCTGACCCGGATGCCGCCCTGTACTGGCTGGGGCGGATGATCGAGGCGGGAGAAGACCCGCTGTATGTCGCCCGGAGGATCGTTCGTTTTGCCTCTGAAGATATCGGCATGGCTGATCCCCAGGCTCTGGTGGTGGCGATGGCTGCCCAGCAGGCTGTTCATTTCATCGGTTTACCCGAGGGCAACCTGGCGCTGGCAGAAGCGGTCATTTATTTAGCGACCGCTCCCAAGAGCAATTCACTGTATACCGCTTATTCCCGGGTACAGGAAGAGATCAAGAAAGGTTATGGTGAACCGGTACCACTGCACCTCCGCAACCCGGTTACCGGATTGATGAAGGGATTGGGATACGGCAAAGACTATAAGTATCCCCATGAGTATTCCGGCCACTTCGTCGTAGAAAAGTACTTACCCGAGTCTCTTCAGGGAAAGCGTTTTTATTTCCCCGGCGACCAGGGTTATGAAAAGAATGTTGCCGCACGGTTGCGATTATGGTGGGCAAAACGGAGGTCTTAAGCGCCTGATTAAATTTGACATAATATAGAGTGTCCTTTCCTTAAAGGATAAAGGAGGGTATCCGGCAACCGGCCGCATAGCTGTGAAAACTTGTTATTGTTTTATACTATGTGAATACGCTTAACTTGCGCGTAAAGCCGTATTGTGATATATTTGGCCTAGTGACTGAGTGGGGAGTTTCCCACTTTTTTGGTTTTTGTTAAGTTGGATATTGGCATCGGAGGGCCTTGCCCGGGATGAAAAGTGATTTTATTCTTGCGATCACCCAACTCTCGGCAGAGAAAAACCTGCCGAAAGAAGTGGTAATTGCTGCTGTCGAAGCCGCCCTGGTTTCGGCTTATCGGAAGGATGCTTTTGCGCCGAATCAGAACATATCTGTAAAGATAAGCCCGGTAACCGGTAAAGTCCAGGTATTTCTTGAACGGACGGTAGTCGAAAAAGTAACCGACTCTCATATCGAGATGTCGTTGGCTGAAGCGCGTCGTGTGAAACCTGATGCTCAGATCGGGCAGGCTGTTTCGGTTGAAGCTACTCCGGCTAATGCCGGCCGTATTGCTGCCCAGACGGCCAAACAGGTGATTTTACAGCGCTTGCACGAAGCCGAACACAGTGCCATCATCGAAGAGTATGCCGGCCGTGAAGGCAATGTTATCAGCGGATTGATACAACGGATTGAGCCCCGCCAGATCCTCGTGGATCTGGGCCGGACCGAGGCAGTCTTGCCCTCCACTGAACAGGTACCGGGGGAACGGTATCGTGTCGGCCAGCGGTTGAAGGTAAATATTGTAGAAGTTGCGAAAACTACAAAAGGCCCGCGCGTGGTCGTTTCCCGTTCTCATCCTGATCTGGTCCGCCGTTTATTTGAGGTGGAAGTCCCGGAAATCCATGCCGGTGTCGTGGAAGTGAAATCGATCGCCCGGGAAGCCGGTTCCCGTAGTAAAGTCGCCGTGGCGGCTAAACAGGAGGGCGTTGATCCGGTAGGCTGTTGCGTCGGCCTGCGCGGTATTCGCATCCAGAATATTGTCAGTGAATTGAACGGGGAAAAGATCGATGTCGTCGCCTGGAGCCCGGACCCGGCGACCTTTATTGCCAGTGCTTTAAACCCGGCACAGATCGTCGGGGTTGAATTGAACCGGACCGATGGAGTAGCTACTGTGGTCGTCCCTGACCGGCAGCTGTCGCTGGCTATCGGTAAAGAGGGACAAAATGTCAGGTTGGCTGCCAAACTCACCGGTTGGCGGATCGATATCAAGAGTGCTTCGGCTGCCGAAGCGAGTAAACCCCCGGCCGTGACAACAAAAGCGGCAGAAGCTGCTGAAGCAGTTACTCCTCCGGCCAGGGAAGAAGCCGTTAGTGCGCATGCGGCCGGTGTTGGCGCCGTGGTGACTCCTGAAGAGAAAACTGCGGAACCTGTCGTGGAAAAAGAACCTGTTGCCCAACCGGTGGTTTTTCCTGCTTCAACCGATCAAGTACGGCTGCGTTTTGCCGAGGATATCTTGGCCCCGGCCAAACCTGAAGTAGATAGCCGGAAGAAAAAGAAGAAGAAACGGCCCGGTACCGGAAAAGAAAGTGAAGAAGATATAGCTTCCCGGCGGTCGCGCCGCGGCGGGTCGGATTATACCTTCGATGAAGACGAAGAGTACTAGCCTGCCGGCGGCGAAGAAACCTCCACAACGGACTTGTGTGGCTTGCCGCCGTATCGGCGTTAAAAGAGAATTGGTCCGCCTGGTACGGACTCTAGATAACTCGCTGGAAATAGATGAATCGGGGAAAAAGCCGGGTCGCGGGGCTTATCTCTGCCGTACCAGGAAGTGTTGGGATGCTGGAATAAATGGGGGTAAACTGGAACATTCCTTACATATCACCCTTCTTCCGAAAGAACGCGAACGAATTATGAAACAAGGTCAAGACCTGATAGAGGAGAATGCTGTTGGTTAGTCCCGGTAAAACAGGTAATCCGGCGGGTCAAGCGGGTAATTCTGCTGGCAGCGGTCCTGCGCTCAAACCTATTGAACTCCCTGGTACGATGAGTGTTAAGCAGCTCGCTGATTCCTTGCGGGTTACTCCGGTTGATATCATTAAACAATTGATGCGTCTGGGCATCATGGCTAATATCAACCAGATCGTTGACTATCAATCAGCTGCGAATGTTGCCGCCTCGTTAGGTTATGAGGCTCATCTGAAAGCAGAATCCGGCCGGAAAGCTGCCAGTGCGGTGAAAGAAATGCGTAAGCAGCAGCTCGACCAGAACAAACAGCAGGCCGGTCTCAAATCGAGGCCCCCGATCGTTACCGTGATGGGCCACGTCGACCATGGCAAAACCCGCTTGTTAGATGCGATCCGCCGCACCAATGTCGTGGCATCGGAAGCAGGTGGTATCACTCAGCATATCGGGGCTTATCAGGTAGATATCAACGGGCAGAAGATTACCTTCCTGGATACCCCGGGCCACCAGGCTTTTACCGCCATGAGAGCACGGGGTGCTCAGATCACTGATATTGCCATTCTGGTGGTTGCCGCCGATGATGGTGTGATGCCGCAGACCCTCGAAGCTATTGATCATGCTAAAGCAGCCGGTGTACCCATCGTGGTCGCCTTGAACAAGATCGATAAACCGGAAGCAAACCCGGATCGGGTTAAACAGCAGTTAGCCGAAGCCGGTCTCGTGGTTGAAGAGTGGGGTGGTGATACCATTTGCGTCCCCGTTTCAGCCCGTGAAAATAAGGGCATATCAGATCTATTGGAAAATATCCTGCTGGTTGCCGAGATGGAAGACCTGAAAGGAGACCCCAACCGGCAGGCCAGTGGTGTCGTCCTTGAAGCCAAGCTGGACAAAACCAAGGGCCCGGTAGCTACGGTGCTGGTGCATGATGGAACTCTCCGGGTAGGTGAAGTGATCGTGATCGGTACTTCCTGGGGACGCCTGAAAGCCATGTACAGCGATTCTGGTAAACAAATCAAGAAAGCCGGCCCTTCCAGCCCGGTCGAAATTTTGGGCTTGAATAGTGTCCCGCCGGCCGGCGAAATCTTGACTGCCGCTTCCAGCGAACAACAGGCCAAGGCCATTATCGAGAAGAGAATGCAGGAGCAGGAAGAAGCCAGCCGGGCCATCAGCCTGGCGAACCTCTTTGAACAGTTAAGCGCCGGTAAAGTAAAAGAACTCGCAATCATACTGAAGACCGATGTCCAGGGCAGCATCGAGCCGATTAAAGCCTCCCTGGAACAGTTGTCGACTGATGAAGTCAAGGTAAGGGTGATTCGGGGCAGTAGCGGCAGCATCACGGAAAGCGATGTCCTGCTGGCTATCGCGTCTAAGGGTATCATCATGGGCTTCAATACGGATGCCGAACCGGGAGCCAGGCATCTTGCAGAAAACGAAGGCATCAGTATCCGCCGTTACAACGTTATCTACGGGATGATCGATGATGTCGGTAAAGCCCTTAAAGGTATGCTTGCGCCGGTGGAAGTAGAAGTTGTCGAAGGCCGAGCTGAAATCATCGCAATTTTCACCGGGGCTAAGGGTTCCAAGATCGGCGGAGTCCGTATCCTTGAAGGGAAAGCAGCCCGCGGATCTTCGGTCAGGGTTTTCCGCAAAGATAAGCAGATTAACCAGACTACCATCGAAAGCTTAAGGCGTTTCAAAGATGATGTCAGGGAAGTGGCGGCTGGTTTTGAAGCTGGTATTGTTTTGAAAGACTTCAGTGATTTCCAGGTTGGTGATGTCCTGCAGTTTTTCAAAATACAACAAGTAGCTTAGGGGGCAAGGCGTGTCTCACCGCCTGGAACGTGTCAATAGTCTCATCCGTGAAGAATTAAGTGAAATGCTGCGGCGCGATGTTAAAGACCCGCGGTTGGGTACTTTCGTTACGATTACTGCCGTCAATGTAACGCCGGATCTTAAAAGTGCCGTGGTGTATGTCAGCTATTTCGGTAGTAACGAAGAAAAACAGGGGTCACTGAAAGCACTCGCTTCCGCTGCCGGATTTTTCCACCATGAACTGGTCAAACGCCTCGATATGCGGCACGTACCGGACCTGCATTTTCAGTGGGATGATTCCATCGAACGCGGCGACCGGCTGCTCCGACTGATGGATGAAGTCTCTTCCAAAGAAGATCAATCCTGACCCCGGCTGGAAAACATTTCTCCTTAAGACTGCAATTAGTATATACTCCTTCGGAAAATATTGAAGCATGTCTATTTTTCTTTGTACTCATACCTATACCGGTGAATTATCTTTCCCCATGATAAAATATATTTTTAAGTAAATACGTTATTTGACCGCTTTATTTAAATATAGTATTTGGTATTGCGTATTTCGTGTTTAGAAATTAGTATTTAGAATTTTGAGTTTTCGTAATATGGATGGCATTCTGAACATCAACAAAACGGCAGGCAGTACTTCTTTCCATATCGTCACGGCGGTGAAAAGGCTATGCCGGGAGCGGCATGTTGGTCATGCTGGAACGCTGGACCCCCTGGCGGAAGGGGTGTTGCCGGTATGTTTGGGCCGTGCTACTCGCGTTGCCGAGTATCTATTGGCTGCTAAAAAGACTTACCGGGCGGCGGTTGAGTTCGGTAAGGAGACTGATACCGGTGATGCTGAAGGCCGGGTGGTCAGACAAGGAGATATTGCCTCGGTCACACGTGAAAGAATACTATCTGCCCTGGCCGGTTTCCGGGGTTTGATCGAGCAGACTCCGCCCATGTATAGCGCCCTGAAATACCAGGGCCGCCCGCTTTACAAATATGCCCGTGAAGGGGTTGTCCTTGCCCGGAAGAGCCGTACTGTAGAGATATTTAACCTGGAGCTTTTATCCTGCGAAGCCCCGGTAGCCGTGATCGAGATTACCTGCAGCCATGGTACTTATATCCGTACCCTGGCCGCCGACCTGGGGCAGACCCTCGGCTGCGGTGCTCATTTGAAAAGCCTGGTACGCCGGCGCTGCGGGCCCTTCGATATTTCAGCGTCGCTTACCCTGTCTTCCCTGGAAGCAGCGGTATCGCGGGGGGATTGGCAGACTCTTCTCTATCCCCTTGACAGCGTTTTACAGGATTGGCCGGCGTTGAAGGTTGGCCTGGAGACAGCGGATTCCATCCGCCACGGCCGCCCGGTTTCCTGCCCGGAAATCGTATCTGGAGAAGGAGTTTTCAGCGGCCTCTGCCGTGCCTATACTCTTGACGGAACTTTCCTTGGTGTGTTACGCTTCAACTCTGAAACAGGTGAATGGCAGCCCAGGAAAATATTCCTCTAAAATATTCGGGGGCTGGCTCAGGCGGTGATATTGAGGATTACTTCAGCAACTGATCTGAACCACCCGTCAGCATCATTACAGACATATAAAAACCGGTCATGAAAAAGAGATCGTTATTAGTATCCAGCCTGGTATGATTTATGATGGAGATAAGGTGTCAATGAAGATTGCATTAGTTTCTCCTTACGATTTCTCTTATATGGGCGGTGTGGTGAACCACATCACTAACCTCCATAGTTGTTTAGTTCAGATGGGGCATGAAGTCAAAGTGATCGCTCCGACTTCAAAGGCCGTTACCACCGTTGGTCAGGATTTCGTCCGCATCGGACGGCCGTTCCCTTTGCCGGCGAGTGATTCTATTATCCGGGTGCCGCTTTCGTTAAACCTGGGGGGTGAGATTAAAGAAGTCCTGGCCCGGGAAAATTTCGATATTATACATCTGCACGAACCTTTTGTCCCTATGCTTTGCAGTGCAGTCCTGCGCTTTTCCGACGGTATAAATGTGGGTACTTTCCATGCTGGGGAAGCCAAACCCGGTTACCGCTTCGGTTGGCCTATCAGCCGGATCATGCTGAGAAAACGCCGGAAAAAGCTTGACGGTAAAATCGCTGTATCCAAAGTAGCTTATGAATACGCCCGGAAATATGTTCCAGGAGATTACACGATTATCCCCAACGGGACTAACCTGTCACAGTTCCGTCCCGATATCAAACCGTTAGAAAAATACCGTGACGGAAAAATGAATATTCTCTTTGTCAGCCGGCTGGAACCCCGTAAAGGGGTAGATTACTTGCTGCCGGCTTTCCGTGAAGTGAAAAAACAGGTCCCCGATTCACGGCTGTTGATCGTTGGAGCCGGGACCCGGCTCCGTAAGGGATATGAAGATTGGGTTAAACATGCCGGGTTAGAAAACGATGTTGTTTTTGTAGGCTTTGCTTCTGATGCCGATTTGCCGCGGTATTTCCGCACGGCTGATGTCTTTTGCGTTCCTGCTACCGGCCGGGAGAGCCAGGGAATCATCCTTATCGAAGCAATGGCTTCCGGGATACCTATTGTCACCACTAATATCGCCGGATATGCTACGGTAGTAACCCACGGCGAAGAAGGCCTGCTTGTCCCGCCCCGGGACATCCGTTCTCTGGCGCAGGCTTTGCTTACCCTGCTGCGCGATGAGTCCCTCCGCCGCCGCTTGGGCGAAAAAGGCCTGCTTCGTGCCCGAGATTATTCATGGAATGAAATTTCGAAGCGTGTCGTCGCTTTCTATGAAGAGACTTTACACAAATGCGGGAAGGTCCCCTCCACCGTACCGAAGCCCGACCCCGCGAAAGAAGTACTGAGTGGGCAGGCCGGGATTGCCTGAAGAGAAATCAGTCCCCGCCCTACAGGCTGTCCGTAAAGCCCTGGCCCGTCACCTAACCGGCCCGGTCGTGCGCCTGTTAGCCAGGACGCCCATTACGCCTAATACCCTGACGGTTTGTTCCCTGTTGATTACTGTCATCGCCGCCGTGCTGGTGTTTTTCGAATATTTCATCGCCGCCGGCCTGGTCATGTTTTTTGCCAGTTTTTTTGATATACTTGACGGGGCTCTGGCAAGGAGTACCAACCGGGTTACTAAGTTCGGTGGCGCACTTGATTCAACCCTGGACCGGCTCGCAGAAGCCGTTATCTTCATCGGTTTAATGATAGTGTATGCCCGCAGCCAGTCGACCTACGGTGTGGCTCTGGCGGGGCTTGCCCTGGTTAGTTCTCTGATGGTGAGTTATGTTAGAGCCCGGGCTGAAGGGCTGGGGATAGATTGCCAGGTAGGCATCTTCACCCGGTCTGAGAGGATTGCGGTGATCGTGATAGGTTTACTGCTTGCTCAATTTAGCTGGGTGCTGACGGCGGCTCTGATACTGATTATTGTGTTGAGCTCCTTTACCGTCGGCCAGCGTTTGTACCATATCTGGAAACATACCCGGACATAAGGTTAAAGCCACACTACAGCCTTTTCCCCCTACTAATATTGGGCGGCGACTGTTTGCGGCGAGAGTAGTTCTCAGGAAAAGGCATTTGATTAAAGGGAGGATTTCGATGCCAGCAATCGCGGTTATCGGTGCGCAGTGGGGAGATGAAGGAAAGGGTAAGATGGTTGACCTTCTTGCCGAAAAAGCCAGGGTCGTTATTCGTTTTTCCGGTGGTGATAATGCCGGCCATACCGTGATCAATCACCTCGGTAAATTTGCTTTACACCTGGTTCCATCCGGGATTTTTTATCCCCATACGACCTGTATCATCAGCAATGGTGTAGTACTGAATCCCGTATCATTGTTTAAAGAAATGGATGATCTAAAATCCAAGGGTATAACCGACTTCAGCCGGATGTTTATCAGTGAACGTACTCACCTCATCATGCCCTACCACCTTCTGATGGAACAGCTGGAAGAAAAAGCCCTCGGCGCGCGCGCCATCGGGACTACCGGTAAGGGTATCGGCCCGGCCTTCACCGATAAAGCTGCCCGCTACGGCATCCGGGCCGGTGATCTGCTTAATCCAGGATATTTCAAGGAAAGACTCAGCCAGGTACTTGAACTCAAGAACAGTATCATTACACGAGCTTATGGGGCAGAACCGTTGTCCGTCGAGAAGATTTTTAACCAGTATATGGAATATGCGAAACGACTGGCCCCGCATATCAAGAATACCCTGCCCGTGGTAGAAGAAGCACTCCGGAAAGGAGAACCGGTGATGCTGGAGGGTGCCCAGGGGACCTTATTAGACCCGGATTTCGGCACGTATCCCTACGGGACTTCTTCTTCACCGATGGGTATCGTTGGCGCTGGCATTGGACCGACCCAGGTCAAGCGGGCTTACGGAGTCTTTAAAGCCTACTGTACCCGGGTGGGCAACGGTCCCATGCCGACAGATCTGAAAGACGCCACGGGAGACAAACTGCGGGAAATCGCCCAGGAGTTCGGTGCAACCACCGGGCGGGCACGGCGCTGCGGCTGGTTTGACGGAGTCGCTGCCCGGTACAGCAGCCAGGTTAACGGCTTCAATGGGGCGATCATTACCCGCCTGGATATCCTGGATTCGTTCCCGGAGATTAAAGTATGTACCGCTTATCAAGTCAATGGTAAGACGATCGATTACTTCCCGGCCGATATCTCGGTGTTGGAACGATGTGTGCCCGTTTATGAAACATACCCGGGTTGGCAGATACCCATCAGCAGCATCCGGGAGTTTGCCCGTCTGCCCTTAAATGCCCGCCGGTATGTAAAACGGCTGGAAGAATTATGTGGATGCCCGGCTAAAATCATCTCCGTAGGGGCAGCCCGTGAGCAGACCATCTTCCGGGGTGAGATTTACTAAAGCCTGTTCACCCGGTGATTTTCGGGGTGTTTAATTACCTTTACCTGTTGGGATAGGAGAAAATGCTGGAGATTCGTAAGGCGGTGCAACAGGATGTTCCCCGTATCCTGGAACTATACCGCCAATTGGAAATTACTACTGCCCCGGCGGAGGGCGATAAACAACCAGAAGCGGATGATTACCGGAAGGTATTCGACCGTATTAGCATGTATCCCGGGATGGAGCTCGTGGTAGCCGAGGAAGATGGGCAGGTTATCGGTTCCCTGGAAATCCTGGTAGTACCTAATCTTTCCCACAAAGGGCTGCCCTGGGCCTTGGTGGAGAATGTGATTGTCGAGGAAACCCGGCGGCGGGGTGGGGTGGGGCGGGCATTGATGACATACGCGATCAACCGGGCGAAAGCTGCCGGCTGCTACCGGATATCTTTAAGTAGTAATAATAACCGTCAAGATGCCCACCGGTTTTACGAAGCACTCGGTCTAAAAAGTAGCTCGGCCGGCTTCCGTTTGTACCTATAGCCTGACCACCGGTCCCTCAGATTTGATTGGCTGTGTCAAAAATACCAGCAATATCTCGCCCTCTGATGGTATAATCAAAAAACAATGTTCCATTAGTGTTCCGGGCCTATTTTGTTGGCTGGGGCGGTCATAAGAATGATGTTAGGAGGAAGAGTATATGTCGCTGATACCTAAAGAAATGAAAGTACAATTTACCTTTGATGACGGCACTTCAAAACAGGTTACTTATAGTCTAAGTCCCTTGCGTAGTGGTGATAATCCCCACCAGGCCGGTTACGTCGGTGAACCCGGTAATTCTTATACCGAGGTGATTGAAGGCCGGGGTATGGGTTTTACCAATCATATCGATCTGTCAGGCTATGCGGTCGCGGTGGAAATCAGCAAGACCATGGCCTTCCTGGGTGATGAACGACAGGAAGCGGTGGTGATCAACAAACATACCAACCCTGCTGTTTATGCCTCACGGACCAATCAACTGGAAGCGCTCAAGGCAGCTTTAGCCACCGATACCAAGTCGCCCTTCGGCGGCGTCATGTCTACCTCCTCTAAATTGACCGAAGAAACCACCGGTTTCCTGGTTGAAAAAAATAAGACCGAAAAATTCGTCCTCGATGTGCTGGCGGCCCCCGGATTCGCAAAAGGTTGTGCCGGCAAACTGGCGGAGGTCATGAAAAACCTTCGTATCATCGATGTCTCTGCCCTGGATTCGTGGGAGAAGATCCTGGCCGGTGTCGCCGGTTATAACATGAAATGGACCGTCGGTGGCAAGCCGGTCATCACCGAAGTTGACCGCACGTCTTTCTTCAATGCCAAATACGGCATGGAAGTCCTCTCGAAACGGAAGCCCACTAAAGAAGAGTTGAACGATGCTCATCTAGCCTGGATCGGAGCTAAAGCTATTCAGTCGAACTCCTTTGCCTTCTGTAAGGATGCCCTGCTCCTGTGCCAGTGCGGCGGGCAGACTAACCGTGAGGACTCGGCCAAGTTCGCCATCGAGAGGGCAGATGAATTCAAACTATCGCTACAGGGATGTGCCGCAGCGACAGATTCTTTCATCTTCGACCGTACGGCGGTTGATATCTTACATGCCAGGGGCGTGACGACAGTGGTCCACCCCACCCGTAAACTCCTCACCACCGGTTCTTTGAAACCGGACCGGGATATTACCGAGGTAGTAGATGCCAACAACATGATTATGCTGCGGCCTTACCTGGTTGGAGCCGACGGCTCGGAAAAAGCCTGGCGTGTTTTCCGCCACTTATAATTTACCTGATCCTGAAAAAAGGTGTTGTCCCAATAAAGGACAACACCTTTCAAGGGAACTGTCATTGCGAGCCATCCTTCACAGAAGGAGGCGAAGCAATCAGGATTTGTGTAACAATAACGATATTTTCTAGATATATTTTGTGTTGATATCAAATACCGTTATTGCTTTGCCCCGTATCAACACCCGCCCGTTTCCGGGTAATTCACATTCCAGGATACCGCCTCGGAGGGAAGCCTGGTATGCCTTGAGCCGGGTTTTATGCAGCTTTTTACTCCAGTACGGTGTTAAATATGAATGGGCAGAGCCTGTCACCGGGTCTTCGTTTACACCAAAGGATGGAGCGAAAAACCTGGAATAAAAGTCATACTCGGCATTCGCCGATTTACAGGTAACGATAATGAATTTATCGGCACTGTATGCTTTGAGTTTTTCAAAATCAGGTTGTGTCTTAACTAGTGATTCAAAATTATCTATCTCAAAAAGATAAAAGTCATTAGCCTGTCCGGAATATTTTGGCGTGATGTCAAGTGCCTGGTTAATTTCTTTTTGCTTTTCAATAGCGACCGTGTCGTAGGCGGGAAAATCAAGTTCTACCTGGCCTTGTACATACCGGGCAAACAATCGTCCGCTTAAGGTGGTGAAAGTGATACTCCCGGATTTCTTTTCCTTCCCGGTTTCCCACAGGATATGGGCGGCAGACAATGTTCCGTGTCCACATAACTTAACTTCAGTCTCCGGAGTGAACCATCTCAGCCGGTATTCTCCATTGTCACCGCAAAGAAATGCTGTTTCTGAGGCATTGATTTCAGCGGCGATATTTCGCAGTAAAATATCGTCATTTATTTCATTCTCCGGTAAAATACATACCCCGGCAGGATTGCCGCTAAATATCCTGTCAGTAAATGCATCTACTTGAAAAAATTTCATATTTGAGTTCCCTTTGTACGCCATATCCCGGGGTTACTTTTTATGCGTGGCTTTTTTCCAGGGCCTCCAGGAAAGCCCGCACCATTCGTCTTTCTACTTCCACTTTTTGCAGGATATTTTCGATAAATTCCTTTTTATGTGCCACATATCCGTCGATATCATAGGGATATAATTCGGCTGCCTGTATCTTCACCTGGCTGTATTCTTGAACGTCTTTGGGATGTTTTCTCAGGTATTCTCTGAAGGCCAGGAAATCTACCAGTACCGGCGTATGATTCCGGCAGGCATACAGGTAATGCTGCGGCCAATCCCGGCCACTCATATCATAGGGGGCATATTTGTCACGGTTTTTTAAGGCTTCCCGCCCGGTAATGCCCAGGGCTCTTTCGTGATCATAACCAACTTTTTCCAGAGCATTTTTTAATATATTAAATGATTTTTCTGTATCCGGGATGATTAACATCACATCCAGGATTGGTTTTGCTGCCAACCCCGGGACCGAGGTGCTGCCGATATGTTCGATCCCGATTATCTCGCGCCAGAGCTTGATTTTGAGATTTCTGGATAAATCCAGATAATCTGCTGCCCACTGCGGATTGTAAGGCAGCACCTCGATGGTCCTCATGAACTATTTTTTACTCCATTTAGGGGTATTCCCGATGGTAAAACAAAGCACCGGCTGCTTAATATCCGAGAATTGTATCGGGCAGTGATTTGTCCCCCTGGGCACAAAAACCAGCGAACTCTGCTTAATGGGGTATTTATCATTTTCGATGGTCAGGGTTACCTGGCCCCCGATATTGCGAGGATCATTTTCGTTCCACATCCCCACCAACCCGATCATCTCATCGAAATCATGGGTATGTGCTTCCGGGGCCATGGTGATGTCCCCGCTGTATATCCAGGCGAAATCGGCATAAAATGCCCCTGGCGAAGCCTCACTGTCCAGGGATACTATCCGTGCGGCTTTCCCGGTCGGTTTCTCCGGCGGTTTTTCCTCGCCGTGGGACTTCGGTTCGGTGATGATATACCGGGCGTAACGCGAACCTTTGGCATCCGGCGGCGGCGGTACGAAATTGGATGGTTTTGGCGGTGCTGCCTGGGTATCTCCGGTCAGGTTGGTACGGCCGTACCGGCTGATGGGAGCCAGGGTGAACCAGAATAAGGGCCGGTTCACCTCCCTCAGGGTGAGGGGACAGTGTTTCATACCGGCCGGGACGTATACCAGGCAGCTTTTTGTCAGGTAATGCGTTTCATCGCCCAGGATGATTTCCATCCGCGCATCCAGGTCATGGGGATGGTCGGGGTCTGTACTGATAAATCCGATTACCTCATCGAAATCATGGTGATGTGGTTCTTCGGTAGTCCCCGATGTCGTTTTACCGTCCCAGGCCCAGAGACACTCCATATAAAAAGAGGCCCCGGCAACCTTGGTGTCGTCCATCCATAACAACCGTAATCCTTTGACCGTGGACTGGATGGGGTTTTTCTTTAGCATCTCCTCGACTTTTGCCATTTCTTCCACAGTGTATTCCCTGGTATCAGTCACGATGTTCTTTTCAAAGCGTAAGGCCATGATTACCTCCCTTTTTCTTTGTTGAAAACCTGGGAAAATGTTTCCCTGGCAGCTGCTTGTCCCTGTTACCCGGCTTTGCTGCCTACTAATATACAACAAGTTAGTTGGACTTAATAGCTGGTAACCGTTTAGGCAATACTCAAAAATGGTATCCGGGTTTTCCCTGCTTTTTTATCATGATTGGTAACAACTATTAGTAACTATATCGAATAATGTATTGTTAAGATATGGAAGGTTAATACACGTTGACGGATTATTGAATACGGGATATGCTTTTATTAAGGTAAAATTGCAGGAAATTGTAATGGAAATACAACCGGTTGCGGATTTACATAAACAAACACCCGATTGGTTGCTGCTGGAATGTTATACCGAGGATGAAGTCCTTTCCGGGCGCATCCGCTGGCCGGTTGGTTTACGGCTGCTTGACCTGTTATACAGCCTTTATACTACCCACCATGATTCCAGTGGTGAATTCCTTAATTTCATTGACATCTCCCGTGAGCATGACAGTATCCGTACTTTTATCAATAAAGCCGCCGTGCAAATGGTTACTATCTCTGAAAATGACCTGGCCCGGGGTGCCGGGGCGGAAACCAACCGGCATTATCCCTTTATCCGCAAATCGGAGGTACCGGTTTCCCTTCGCTTGAGGACATATATCGTCAGCGGTACCATGCATTTAACAGATAACGAAACCATACAGGATGTCCTAAACCGGGATACCATGTTTGTACCGGTTACGAATGTTACCCTGGCGACGACAGCGAATCAATATTACGGCACCCGGCCGTTTATTGCCGTCAATAAAAAGCATATCACCTGGGTACAGGCTTCAATAATTTCCTGAGTTCTCTCTTTACCGAACATCGATACGGTTCCCTTATTTCGACACCTCATTTTTACCTATTCTTCTATATCGAAGATTATCTAATATGATATTTGATTTTGTATCATGCTTTGTGTTACATTACCTCCTTGGTTTAGTTCAAAGAGCATAAAAGAGGTGGGTAATGAGCATAACTCTGTTTGACGCCTTCCGCGTCGCCACCAATTTCGAGAAATGGGCTCTGATAGTCGTTCTCGTGGTGGCTGTCCTGGGCTTGCTTTATGCAGCCTTCCTCACCCGTCAGGTTTTACGGGAGCCCAAGGGCACGGATAAAATGCAGAAAATCTCGAATGCTATCCGTACCGGTGGCAACGCTTATCTCAAGCGTCAGTTCAGCACAATCTTTCTCGTCCTTGTCGCTTTAGCGATCCTGGTTTTCTTTAGCGGTTGGTTCGGTAATATCGAATCAGCTTATGACAACCCCCCCTGGCTAATCGGCCTGGGTAGAGCCTTCGGCTTTATCATGGGGGCTGGTTTCTCCGCCCTGGTCGGCTACCTGGGCATGAATATGGCCATGGCTGCCAACGTCAGGGTATCTCAAGCTTCACGTACCAGTTTTACCAAGGCACTCCAGATCGGTTATCGTGCCGGTACCATCACCGGGATGTTGACCGACGGTCTGGGCCTCCTCGGTGGAACTATCATCTTCCTCCTTTTCTTCAAAGATGCCCCTTTAGTCCTGCTCGGCTTTGGTTTTGGCGGCACTCTGCTGGCCCTTTTCATGAGAGTCGGCGGTGGTATCTATACTAAGGCCGCTGATGTGGGTGCCGACCTCGTGGGTAAAGTCGAAAAAGGCATCCCGGAAGACGATCCCCGTAATGCTGCCGTGATTGCCGACCAGGTCGGTGATAATGTCGGCGACTGCGCCGGTATGGCAGCCGATATCTTCGAATCATACGAAGTAACCATCGTCTCCGCTATGATCCTCGGTTTACTAATTTCCAATATTACCGGTGATCTATACTGGATCATCTTCCCGCTGCTGGTTCGTGCTGCCGGCGTCTTCTCTTCCATCATCAGTACCTACTCGGTAAGGGCAAATCGCGAAGGTGAAAGCGCCATGAAGGCGATTCACCGCG
>CAZSHH010000002.1:0-24039 GCA_964606525.1 uncultured Dehalococcoidales bacterium | reverse complement strand
CCTGTATCTCCATTCTTTCCTTCCTGCTGTTCGCCTGGTTATATTGCCATGACTTTCGCTTCTTCTGGGCAACATCGGTTGGTGTCGCTTTAGCGGTTGCGATTCAGTTCCTCACTGACTACTATACCGCTCCGGAAAAAGGCCCGGTCCAGGAAATCGCCAAGGCTACCAAGACCGGCCCGGCGACCACTATCCTTTCCGGTATCGCCTCTGGTTATGAAAGCACGGTCATGTCTGTTATCATCATCGCCCTGTCCATCCTGGCTTCGGCGATCATCTGGCAGGGTGCCGGTGAACACCAACTCCTGTACATCTTCTACGGCATTGCTCTCTGCGGTATCGGCCAGTTGACCCTGACCGGCAATAATATTGCCATGGACAGCTTCGGCCCCATCGTTGATAACGCTAATGGTATCGGCGAAATGTGCGGCCTGGAAGCCAAGTCCCGCCAGACCCTGGCTGACCTGGATGCCGTTGGTAATACCACCAAGGCTGTGACTAAGGGTATTGCTATCGCTTCCGCCGTGCTGGCGGCAGTTGCTCTGTTTGCCTCATTCTATGAAGAATATCATCTACCCCATATCGACCTTATCCAGTGGAAGGTCTTTGTCGCCTTCCTCATCGGTGGTGGTATTCCATTCCTGTTCAGCTCTATGGCTATCCGTGCTGTCGGCCGGGCTGCTTATGCTATCGTCAACGAAGTCCGCTGGCAGTTTAATAATATCAAAGGCCTCTGGGAAGGCACCGCGGAACCTGATTACTCCAAAGTAGTTGCTATTTCAACCAATGCTGCTCAGAAAGAATTATTGACCCCGGCTTTGATGGCTATCATTTCCCCCATCGTCATCGGCCTGCTGCTTGGTCTGCAAGCGCTGGCCGGCTTCCTGGCGGGCGTCATCCTGGTCGGACAGCTCCTGGCGGTCTTCATGTCGAATGCCGGTGGTGCCTGGGATAACGGCAAGAAAGTTATCGAAGACGGCCTCTACGGCGGTAAGGGTTCTGAATCTCACAAAGCGGGTGTCGTGGGCGATACTGTCGGTGATCCCATGAAAGATACCGCCGGCCCCGCCCTCAACCCTTTAATCAAGGTTATTAACCTGGTAGCTATGATCTTTGCTTCCGTCCTGGCGATGCCGTTATTGAACGGTGAATTCCAGGAACGGCCGTTGTCTGTCGTCGGTGTGATTATCGCTGTTGCCGGTATCGTGGTCATTGCCATTACCTTCTTTATTTCCCGGAAACAATCTGCTTATGGCCGTGAAGAAAATACCGAAGAACAAGCTCCGGCGAAGAAATAATTATTCAAAACTAAAACAAAAAGGGGAGTGGTTTTCACCGCTCCCCTTTTTTTATCCCGTTATTTCCAATATCTGTTATTAGTTCGTTTTTCTTATGGATTGTAATATAAGTTATAACCAGTAGATGACGTACTGGAGGGGCCGGTTTCTACCCCGCACCAGACTGAATTCTCACCTGGTGAAAGCGTAATTGTCCCGGAAAATGTCATATCCGTTATCGGTACTATGGTTCGGGTGGTGTTTACTCTGATTTCTACTTCAGTAAAACTTGGATCTCCCACCTTGCCGGTGATAGTCACGGTGGGGCTGCTGAACCTGCTGTCATGTTCCGGAGAAGTAATACGGATTATGAAAGAATGGATATCAAGAGAAGTAGTACTGGTAGAAGTTGGAGTTGATATGGGACTGTTACCGGTAACACTAAAACTTAGCGGAATTGTGTCTGGCCCGTTCCATTCCGTCTCAATGTGTGTTGTATAATACCATATCTCACCCGGTTCCAGGATTGTATTGCTGTTATCATCCCCTTTACTATATATCGCTGTCCTGGTCGTCTCTGAAATAGAGATATCGGATAATGGCATGTTGCCTGTATTCTTTACCCAGTAATCGATAGTGATTGTGTCTCCTTTCCAGATATATGCCGGGTCGTAAAGGAAGCCGGTACTGATTTCGGCTACAGGATTCGATGTTGCGGTTGTTGTTGCTGCGATGTCAATTTTGAAAGGCACTGCCTCTCCCGGCGTTTGCCCGGGTTTTACGGTCGTCTCGGTATTCTCCTCGAGTATGATGGTCTTTCCCTGTGCCGTTACGAATACCGAACCTTCCATATTGATGATGGTGGTGGTCCCGTCGGCCAGGACGGTAACCTTAAAGATGGTGCCTCGGACTCCAGCCACGGCTGCCGGAGTCTCGATTTCATAGCCGGATGCGGTGTCGGCCAGTTTTTTGACCCGGTTAATCGTGGTGCCGATTTCCTGTTTCAATTTGATGGCCGTTGTTGTCTTTTGTGCCCCGGATATTTCGGTTATTGAAATTTCCGTCTCACTCTCCAGTTCGATGGTACTGCCTTCAAAAAAGACGATTGTTGTACGGCTGCCCGGATCGGTCTTTACCCGGTCGCCGGTTTTGATTTCCATCCCCTCTTTTCCTTCCTGCCACTCCTGCTCCCCGCTTTCTTGAACATATACCTTGCCACCTTGTATCGACATAATTTTCGTCACCGCAAAGTTTTGAGATGTAACGTTGGAACCGGTTGCAGGCCCGCCGCAGCCCGCCGTCAATGGTGCCATTACCCCGCATAATGCCGTCATGAGAACGATTCTTATGAGCCGAAATATCATCGCAGGTTCCTCTTGTTTGAAATAAAATGATCTGGAAATAAGTCTTCTGCGGATCTTTATAAGCGGATTTTACTTATTGTGTTCATTCTTAATATGCATCTTCAGGCTGGGTAAAATCTTAACATATCAGTATAGTTAAATGCCAGATATTCAAAGGATGATGGATCTTTAGCAATCATTATGGCCCGGGAGAGTTTGTTCCCCATCCCACTACCCGGTAGACGGTGATCGGGCTGGTTTTTCCCTTAAATGACTGGGGTTCAAGTGCCATAAGCCGGCAGCGGTCACCGATCTTATCAGCCGTATCCGGGCCGATCCAAACCTCACTGCCCGGAGTGGCGCTGCATATCCGCGAGGCCAGGTTGACGGTATCGCCGATGACGGTATACTCAGAACGGCCGGAGGAGCCTACGTTTCCCGCCAGGGCTTTGCCGGTATTAACCCCGATGCCGAATTTTACCGGGATCGGCAGGTTGTCCCCCTCGCTTATTTGGGCTAACCGGATTTGTGCCTCCCAGGCGGCTTTCACTGCCAATGCGGCATGGTCCGGCTGTGATTGCGGGGCATTCCAAACTGCCATGATGCTGTCACCGGCAAACTTATTTACGATACCCCCGTTTTGTACGATCGCTTCGATCATGGCCGGGAGATGATTATTGAGCATTTTAACGATGGCTTCCGGGGTCATTTTTTCACTTAACGTGGTGTAATTCCTGATGTCGGCAAAAAACACACTTATTTCCCTTTCTTCCCCACCCAGGGCAAGTGCTCCGTTATTTGCCATGGCTAAGATTTGACTGGATACTTCAGGTGAAACGTAACGCCCGAAAAGGCCTTTGACGAACCTTTTATCGGCTTGTTCACGGACGGCGATAAATACTATATTGGCCACGTATAGAACGACCAGGGTTAGAGAAGGATAGAAGACGTCGGCCAGGCGGCCGTGGCTGGCCAGCCAGGAACTGGCAATGATATAAGCCAGCAGCAGCAGTAATATTACCCCAGTCCCCTTAAGGATGTCGGTCCAGCGCCATGTCCCGCACAGAGGCAGGATCAGGGCACATATCACGGCTAGCAGCAGGCTGATTGCCCAGGTGGTTCCCGTTCCCATGTCTGCCAGGAATTGCTGCCGCAGTATCGTGTCCATCGCCGCGGCGTGTATGATGACCCCCGGGACTCTCCCCGCCGCGTTGGGGATCGCCCAGGTATCGATCTCGCCGGTAGCCGTCATACCGATGATAACGATTTTGTTCTTGACTGATGACGGATCGAAGTTGCCGCTGATAACGTCGGCATAAGAGATGATCGCCGTTTTCTCAGCATCTTCCGTATAATTCAACCGCATGAAATACTCAGTCTCCACCGGAATTTCCCTGCCTACCAGGTTCAACCGGTGGTTCCGGATTTGGTAGTCGTTTGTTTCCGGCATGTGAAACAATGATTGCAGTATCGCTACACTTAGTGCCGGCACGGCTTCATCCGTGCTGCTTTCTATTACCAGCGGCAAACGCCTTACTTTTCCATCAAAGTCCGGTACCACATTAACATGCCCCATGCTGCTGGCAACCCCGCGCAGCGAGGCCGTTGGGGTGATGATATTGGCGAAGGTCAGGCCGCCTGTTTCCCCGGTGTTCTGGTTTTCGCCGGTGGCTGCCAGCACTACCCGCCCGGAATGCTGGATGGCAGCTGCCAGTTGGGCATCATTACCGGTACTTTCTGCAAAAATGACGTCATATCCGATGACGCTGGCACCGGCGTCCGTCAGGTGGTTTATCGCTTCGGCATGAAGAGCACGTGACCAATCCGGCCAGTGTCCGTAAGTCTCCAGGCTTTCGTTATCGATGCCTACCACCACGATATTGGGCGAAAAGCTGCCGTTGCCCAGGAATTGGTCTTTTGCCCACTGATCAACGGTATGGAAAGGTTGTATTTGCCGGAGGATGAGGGTGACAATTAAGCCTGTGCCGAATAAAACCAGGGCTTGCAGCAAACGCCGCCGCTGTCGCGCCCCAATCCTTGTTTTAAACGGGCGGGCGGCCATTGTCGGCGGCATTTCAGGCATAAGATATTTCTCTTTCTTTACTGGTATAGTGTTGTGCTAAGTATAAAGACCATGGTTTTGTCCTGTCAAAGCACTTACCCCCGGCTTCACCGGATGGCCTAAACGTCACCGGATCGCTTTATCAACATTTATCTTGACAGTAAGGCCGCTTGGTGTCACACTATTGCTCTATCCGGCCGGAGATTGTGCCTGTCGGAATTGGACGTTAATCATATGCGGTTCTGGAAATTTATACGCTTCCTCTCACTGTTTGCTGTTTTCCTTTTTCTGTTTTCCTGTTCGCCTGCCCCTGCGGTTGAGAATGGGCATTCACTTGATAATCCGGACGGGCGGATCGCCTCCGCACCACTGTGTGTGATGACTGCAGCCAGCGGGCCAGTCCGTGTACAAAATCCGGGTGAGAGCGCATGGCATAATGGTGAAGTTGGCATGGCTCTGGGACTGGCTGACCGCGTGAAGACCGAAATTGGGGGCCTGGCATCCCTGACCTTCTTTGACGGCAGTATCATCGAAATGGCTGAAGCCACTGAAGTTGCTTTAAAAGAACTGGCGGCCTCAGGCCAATCTAACAAGATCAAGCTCCAACAGGAAATCGGCAGTACTTTCAACCGGGTAAAAAAACTGGCTGATCCGGCTTCGTGCTACGAAATAGAAACCCGTGCCGCTGTTGCTGGTGTCAGGGGTACCGAATTTTGGGTCCATGTCCTTCCGGATGGCACTACCATTGTTGCCAATATCAGTGGTTTAGTTTGTGTCCTGGCCCAGGGAGTGGAAATTATTTTACAGCCTGGTATGCAGAGCACGATCACCCCGGGAGAACCGCCAGGACAGCCTGTTCCTGTTGTTGATACATCTATTTCTCCGGCGCCGGTTACCACTCCTCCCTCGTCTCCTGCTAATCCGGCGGATACCCGTGCCGCCGGTATAAGTATCGCGGCATCTGTTAATCGACTGGAAGCTTTCCCGGGCGATACCCTGGTTTTCTCGGCCTCGGTCGGTAATACCGGGGATTTACCTTTATCCATTAACGTCAATAACCGTCTTACTGACATGGCATATATCCAGGGGGATGTTGATGGCAACAACCTCCTGGATACAACTGAGACGTGGTCTTACCGGGGACAGTATTTCGTTAATGCTACTGATGTGGGGCAGCTCAGTTGCTCCTTTAACGCCTCTGGTACCGGTGACGGCAACCGGAATGCGGCTGATGCTGCTGTCGTAAGTATCGCTATCCGAGACATCGTCGTCGAGGTGACCAGTTTACAGGAAAGCCAGACCGTTACCCGCGAGATAACTGTCGCCGGGACAGTCAACGATCCTTCCATTTCTCAGGCCACCGTCACCCTGAATGGCAATCCTATCTCCGTCCCGGTAGTCAACGGGTCCTTTACTACTGTAGTCTCTCTGGCCAATGGGGTTAACGTCATTATTGTTACTGTCAATAAACCGGGCGGAATCTCAGCTTCCGATACCGTTGAACTGGAACCAGCCCCGTAATTTGCTGTCCCCGGATTATTGTCTTATGGTTACAGAACGGTGAATACTAGCCGGAAACGCTACATATTTTTGATGACCGTAACGACGATCAGGGTTAACTGGGCTGCCAGGGTGAGGACGACCAGCCAGACTGCCCTCTGCACATATTTGTATTTCAGCGTATTTATCCTGGCGATCTCATATATCTGCTGGATATAGATATCAGTGGTGGAGGGTTCGTCGTTTAACAGGTCGTCGAGGCGCTTTTTATAAGCATCCGCATCGGCAAACCTGGAGATACCGGCAAAGAAGGTCGGTTGATAAGCGTTGGATTCATCTACCTTTTCTACCTTATTCACTTTCTTGGTGCGTATCCTGGGGCTGATCGCTAAAATGATTGTATAAATAGATGTCATAGCGCAGATAAAGTATAACCCGACCAGGGTGATAGTAATAGGGTCGAATATCAGTTTGTTGAAAGTAGATATAAACACCGCGGTAAATATACCCAGCGTTGATAATAGTGATATGGCCTTGGTATCGGCTCTCTCTACCAGCCTGTTTTGATCGTCCAATATACGGAGTACCTTTGTGTGTTTGTCGCCAGGCACATTAACCTCCTTGATCCTGCTGATATTACAGCTTGGTTATTATTACTGCCGGATTATTGCTAATTGTGTGTTAACAGCACTTGTTCGATTTCTTGACGGCCTTCCGGCGTGGTCATGAGGACCAGTATCGTATTCGGGGTGATGACATAATCATCTGTTGGATTGTAAGTCCAGTCTTTTTCCGTACGGACGGCCATCAACAGGCTGTGCGGATATTGCCTGATCCCCAGTTGGGCGATTTTTTTGTTTACCAGGTGATGGGGCACGGGTATTTCTTCTACCCGCAGGTTCTTGTCGCGGTCGCGCATCATGATGTCCAGGAACGATACTACTACCGGCCGCACCATTTCGGAAGCCATCCGCATACCGCCGATATATCCGGGAGAGACGACGGCATCCGCTCCGGCCTTTTTCATTTTTTCCTGGTTACTGATTTCGTTACACTCGGCTACTACCCTCAATTGATGGTTAAGTTGCTTGGCGGTCAGGCATATCACCAGGTTCCGGTTATCATCGCCGGAGACGGCAAAAACCCCCGCCGCGCTGATAATGCCTGCCTTTGCCAGGGTGTTGTCATCGGTGGCATCTCCTTCGATTACCACGAGGTCCTTAAAAGACCTGGTTAATTTCACTAACGCTTCTTTGTTGGCATCCACCAGTACCTGTTTCCGTTTTGTAGCGTAGAGTTCGTTCACGACATAATAACCGATCGTACCGGTACCACAGACGATATAGTGCCCTGTCATATTTTTCGCTATTTTCTCCATCTGTCTCCTCTTCCAGGACTCGGATAGTTGGCCTTCGACGATCATGGCTGTCAGGTTTGTGGCGGCATAACCCATCACTCCGATCCCGGATAGGGCAATGAAAATAGTAAAGATCCGTCCCCCGGGGTTTTGGGCCATGTCGATAACTTCGGTGAAACCGATGGTGGTAATGGTGATCACCGTCATGTAAAAAGCATCGACCAGGGAGTATTCACGTTCCCCGATCATCCAGTAACCGATCGTTCCGATGACTACGATCGCTGCCAGGGCTACGCCGCACCAGATAAGGCGGCGTACCGGATTTATATTCACGGATGTAATTCTGTCATACTTTGGTTGTCTTCACAATACCTGAACAGAAGAATCGGTATTTGACCAGCGGGCAGCTAATAAAGTCTAAAGTCTGAAGTTCACCGTAGTCTGATTGACAACTATACCCCTGGACTAATAGAATTGAGGTGCAGAACAGAAAGCAGCATGCATTCTGGCATGTTTATGGCAGGGTAGCTCAGTCGGCAGAGCAGGGGACTCATAAGCCCTTGGTCGTGAGTTCAAGTCTCACCCCTGCTACCAAATCTTTCAATCGCTTTTGTCTTATAGCTCATTACTCACTGGAGATTGCCGGGAGGAATGTATGGATCCTGAGGCAATGAAACCGCACGGAGTAGCCCTATTTGACTACTACCACGGTAACAAGTCAGCAGTTGTGACCTTTACACGAGAAGACGGTCTCAAAGAGGACTTGGCTGCCGCCTTTTTCTTCCGAGATCCCCGCCAGGACGAACTTGAAGGTGCTGCTCTCGATCTATGCCGTGGACACGTGCTGGACATTGGTGCCGGCGCTGGCATACATAGTCTCTATCTGCAACAGCACGGTTTCAAGGTGACCTCAATCGATGTATCACCCGAAGCAGCGGCCATCATGCGGGATAGAGGGGTCGCAGATGTTCGTGAATTGGACGTAATGTCCTTGAATAATGAGCAGTTTGATACGGTCCTTATGATGGGTCATGGTATCGGGCTGGTCGAAACAACCGATGGTTTGTCTGCTTTCCTGAAGCATACTCTGGGGTTAATAAGGGTACATGGTCAGATTCTACTCACTTCCCTGGATGTCCGTATAACTACCGATTCTGCTCATCTGCAATATCAGGAGAAAAATACTAAATCCGGACGGTACTTTGGCGAAATCAGGATGAGGTGCGAATACGGAAACATTCGCGGGCCGATTTTCGGCTGGCTGCATATCGATGGCGGAACACTCGGGGAATATTGTAGGAAAGCCGGCTGGAAATGCGAAATAGTCACCCAAAAAACTGATGGAAATTATTTGGCACGCCTGACGACCTGTTGATAAATTTTACATCTACTATTTAATACATTGATGAAATACTTGTATACTGGATTCATTCTTGAGTGTATTCAACTGGTGATCTGGAGCGTTCAATATGAACAGCAAGCACACAGAAAACTATTTTATCTCACGTAAAGCAAGACTACAGAAAAAATTCGGCGATCTACTAAGAAATGCCAGAACTGTTTTAGTATCGCGATATGGTCAGGAATTCGCAGAAACATTGATTAAAGAAGCATGCGTGGAATACGCGAAACTCATACCTGAAATTCCCTATGTGGGTCAAAACAGAATTCTTGTCCAGTTTATCACCGGTACGGCTCAGTCACTGGCAATATATAGAGTACTTGGTAATCATGGCAAAACAGTGGAAGAAGCTGGCAAGTTATATTACATCATATGCCAACATATACTGAATTCTTATCCGGGGATTGTGCGTTGGCTTGTCGGTAAAGCGAATTTCTCACCGTACTATCTGCGAGTTTTGAAGAAGGGCGCTTTAAAGTCACAAAAGCGGCTGTACCCGGGAGGATATGTTTTCTCGTTTGTCGACGGTGACGGCAAAGAATTCGACTACGGCGTGGACTATTATGAATGTGGTGGATGCAAATTCTTGTTTAAACAAGGCGCGCCTAAATTAGCGCCGTATATCTGTACCGCCGATATTATTTACAGTGATTTATTTGTATGGGGTTTAACCAGGACAAAAACGATCGCCGAAGGTTTTGAAAAGTGCGATTTCCGGTTTAAAAAAGGTGGCAAAACCAGGGTAACTTCATCTGTAGTAAAAGAATTCCCAGCCGATCTAAATAATAGTTACTGAGGAATCACATATCATATCTTTAATAATCCAGTACAAGCGGTTGACAAAACAGTTGCCGATACTAATAATGGATAGTGCTATTTAGTGATACTGGTGTATAGATAAATAGCCCTGGTTTTTAATGAAAATCGAGGGCTTTTTTATTAACAGGAAATATAAAAACACTAAAAATAACAAAGGAGCAACCGTGTTGGATTTCCAGGTTGGCGATAGAGTTGAAATTTTAAGTCACTTAAAAAACGAGTACAAGGGAAAACTGGGGAAAATCAGCTATATCGGTGCCGGTATGATGCAGGGGACCAACCCCCTGGACTATAACATTGACATTCCCGACCAGGAAAGCAGGTTTATCGTCATGCTTGATGATACCACCGTTCTTGGCGATATCCAGTCTTTCCAACTGCGTAAAATATAGCAGGTAATCATTATCGGAAAACTATCCAAGCGGGTGAAATAAAGCAGCTTGGGTTATTGCTTTCATTAGTTGTTGTTTGTCAGTTAAAGACTTAAAAATATTTTTCCATGACTAATTCGTCGTAAAATTTGCCGTTGATGCAGGTTTCATCCTTACATACGCCTACAGAATTGAAGCCATGCTTTTGATATAACTTGACCGCACTTTCCTGTGCCGGATTCACGGTTAGCTTTACTTTCCGTATTCCTCTCTTTTCTCGTATTTTCTTAATTACACTGGACATCAGTTGGTTCCCGATTCCTTGATTTCTGTATTTTTTATTAACGTACACACTATATATGTTTGCGACGTGTCCATTTTTCTGGTGAGTTTCATAATCATAACGGATGATCCCAACCGGGTTATTATCAACCACTGCAAATAATACCCTGCTGATTCTGGCTTGCCATGTTACTCTGGACAGGTTCTGCTCTTCCTCGTATGAACTGCCATAAGCCAGAGGTTCCAGTTTAAGTGCTTCAAGCCGCAGTCTTCTTAAATCTTCCCATCGCTCCGGTGGCAATTCTACTATCTCAACCATAGCTGTCTCTCCCTGCCGTTTGAGGTTCGATTCCTTGATATTCTATCATCTACTCGTTTCCGGTTGACAAAAACTCCTCAGGTTGTATCATTATCACCATCTGCGTGGCGGTACACTGCTTTTTAGAGGTACTGGTTGTTCCATATCGTGTCATTATCTGGATTACGTCTTACCCGTGTTTTTTACCTTAATACTTGATTTGGAGGTGGGTTGATGGACGCATCTAAGTTTTCCCTGGAAGGCCGGGTTGCTGTAGTGACCGGCGCCGGTGGTGTCCTCGGCATGGGGAGAGCAACTGCCCTGGCTTTGGCCGGTGCAGGGGCTGATATCGTGGTGACTGACCTTATTAGTAAAGCGGAAAGCTGGGACCTGGAAAGTACGGCTGCAGAAATTCGTAAGTTAGGGCGGCGCGTCCTTATGGTCCAGGCTGATTTGACGAAAGAAAATGAAGTTGCCAGCCTGGTGCAAAAAACGGTCAAAGAGTTCGGCACCATCGATATCCTGGCCAATGTCGCCGGCGTCCCCGCCCACGCTCCTTTTATGGAGATGACCCGTGAGTTATGGGACAAGGGCCTGGATATCAATCTTAGAAGTGTCTTTATGTGCTGCCAGGCGGTTGGCCGGGTGATGATAGAACATAAACGGGGCAGTATAATCAACTGGTCATCTTCTGCGGGAATGAAGATGGGTGTTCTTTCCGTCTACGGCATCGCCAAGATCGGCATCCGCCATATGACGGCCTGGATCGCCCAGGACCTGGCGCCTTATAATATCCGCTGCAACGCTGTAGCTCCCGGTTTGATCGGGACCGATTTTGGTTATGTCAGCGTTGATGGTGTCAGGGAAAACACTACTCCCCGCCATATGACGAACGAAGACCTGCGGGCAAAGGAAATTCCCCTGGGCCGGGTGGGCGATGCCAGCGATGTTGCCGATGTTGCCCTTTTCCTGGCTTCCGATGCCTCCCGTTATATCACGGGGGTAACTATACCTGTGGGTGGGGGTTTAGTGATGGGCTAAGCTGGCAAGCCGTTACTGAAATTGGATATCTTGATAAGAAGGAGTTTTACATAACATGAATAATAACTGGGAATTCGACCATGTGGGCATGGTGGTCCGCAGCCTCCCTGAGATTTCTGCTTATTACCCCTCCCTGGGCATTGGTGTTGATATCGGTCCTCTGGGTAATGGCGCTGTCTGGCCGGTCCCCGGTTCCCCGGAGGAAGAACGCCGGCCGACCACAATGACGGTTTTCGGCAAACCTTTCGTGGACCGCCCTCATTCGCCGACTGCCGCGGGAGTGATGGTCAATAACTTTATCCAGAATCTCCAGGTAGGTTCCCTGGTGGTCGAAGGCATCATGGCGCATCCCGGTGACGACGGTATGAACGATGTCTTTTTCCGCGGCTATGGAGAGGGTATCAGCCATATCTGTTTTAATGTGCCTGATCCGGAGCATGAGACGGCGGCCCTGGTGAAGAAAGGCTGTGGTATCGTGATGAGCCTGGAGCAGGACGGCCGGATCGTGGAAAATTACCTGGACACGGGAAAATACGGCCATATCTGGCTTTCCTTCCGGCCGCTGCCAGATAAGCGGCACCTTGATTGGCAAGCACATAACCGTGCCCATCCCCTCGTCAGTGACTGGGAGTTCCGGGGCATGGGAGTGGTGGTCCGTGACCTGGATAAAGCTGTCGCCTATTACCGGCACCTGGGTATTGCTAAAATCCAGCCCGAAGTAATGCTGGACAGTAGTTCTTCCCGCAGCTATAAAGTACATGGTTTGACCGGTTCGGTGGCTAAGGCCAGGGCCAGGACTGCCCTGGTCAGTTCGATTGCATATGAATTTATTCAGCCGCTTGAAAAAGAGACTACCTTTGGCGAATATTTGAACCGGCGCCCGGAAGGCGCCTGCAGCCTTGATTTTACGGTCAAAGACCTTACCCGGGAGACTGCCCGGTTGACCTACCGCGGCATACATGTCCTTCTCAGCGGCAAACCGAAGGGCGGCCGAGCTTTTGCTTACTTCGATACCTGTAAAGTCGGTAACTTGTTGATCAAGCTGGTACAGGCAGAATAAAATATGGAGCGGTGCTTTTAAGTTTTCCTTTCTGTTGCGTATATTACGAGGTATCCGTATCTCGACGTAATTACTTCTCTTGTGCTAGAATCCAGTTGGGATATTCGATGTGGGAGGGTCAATAATGGACAAGAAACAGATTCTGGATTTCATCACGCAGCACCCCATCGCCTATATGGCGACGGCTGAAGGGAATAAGCCGCATGTTCGTGCCATGGGTACTTACCGGGCTGACGAGAACGGCATCATCTTCTCCATGCAGTCACCTAAGGATGTTTATAAGCAGTTGCTGAAGAACCCGGAAACCGAGTTGTGTTATTATGCCGATGGTATCCAGGTCCGGGTCAGCGGCCGCATGGAACAGATAACCGATATGGCCGTAAAGAAAGAAATTGTCGAGAAACGGACTTTCTACAAACCGGGTGTGGAAAAAGAAGGCTGGGGCTACGTCGGTGCTTTTATTATGAAACGTGGTATGGCTACTGTCACTGACATGAAAGGCCCACCCACCCCTCCCGGCGCCCCCAAAGAATATATCGAACTTTAAAGAAGAGGCACATTTGTTTACAGATATAACATAGGGTAGTTTCTGCTAACTTCCCATTGCTTTACCGGTGATCAGGTAGTAGACCAGGGATACGATCAATGGTATAAGCGGTACGGTGAGTAGGACTGCTATTATAATCAGTACCGCTAACTTCCAGCCGTGCGGTCTATTTCTCCGGATTATACCGGTGATAAATAATGCCAGTCCGATGAATGCTATCATCAGGCCGGGCAAGTCCGAATCTATTCCCCAGCGGCTGTATAAGATGGGCGTTAGCAGGAAAGCAATCACGCCGAATCCCATGATGAAAAATGAGGCCGTGATCAACTTGCCGTATTTTCCTACCAGCTTTTTCATCAATCAGTCCTGCAGTAGACGGAATACTTTTTCAGTTGAAGTGTAAATTATCGGTACTCTATCCGGATTTCTTACTATTTGACGTTTTCCGTACCGGACGTCTTATGAGTACCGATATCACTACTGTATTTCGTGACAAAGCGATATCATGCGAGACTACTTCCCAGCCTGTGGGGATCGATTCCGGGAGATGTTTGAAAACATCCGTCAGCGTGCTGCAAAAACCTTCCTGGTCCTCGATATGGCCGAAGTGGGGGTATTTCCCTTTCTCTTCCGGGCTGATATATTCCACCAGTACCTTGTATTCATAAGGATGGTTGGCCATGTGCGACCTCCCTTACTCTTACTTAAATAGAAATTCTTGTTTTATCTCTATTATCGTTAAAAAAGAGTTAGGCGGTCAGATATGGCTTATCTGATTCCAGCTTAATTATTTCTTTGTTTTTTTTCCCCTTTGGCAGGAGATTCCGTATTTGGTGCTGGCGCCGCCGGTGCCTGGCTGTAGCCCTTGGTGGTCGAGATTTCCAGGAAGATAAAGGGCCTGGTATATTTGGTAACCTTTAAAGGACAATGTTTTAAGCCTGGTGGTATTGAGACAACTGTAGCGCTGTTGATGATATGTTCCTCCATTTCGTCACCCAGGCAGATGCTGATTTCCGCTCCCAGGTCATCGATGTTCTCCGGATTGCCGCCCAGGAAGCAGATCAACTCATGAAAATCATGGGAGTGGGTTATCGGGGCTTCATAATAATCATTGATGCAGTGGTATCCCAGCGTGGTGCCGTTCCCATATTCATTGGCATGTGCCGATATTTCAATGCCGGTTGTCCCCGGCTCCCCGCCAAAGTAAAAAGGTCCCCGGATCACATTTTTCCAGTATTTCTTTTTTTCCATCTCTTCCTCCTTCTTTCCCCGATATGCTTTATCAATACTTTTTATGATTTATGATTCGGTACGCATTATACTACTTCAAAGAAGAATATTGAATAAAAACGGGAGCCGGTACCGGCTCCCGTTTTCGCTTATTGTTAGCAAAGAAGTCTTATACCAGTGCCCCGCTTTCCGTCGATACTCCGTTCGGGTCCAGGGCTTGCTGTATCTTCCGCCACCAGATATTATAATTCGATACTACCGGCCCGATCTGCTCCGGCGTGCCCGAGGCAAAGAAACGGCCGTTTAGGGCCCTTTCCGTCTGCTCTTTCCGCCAGGTATCTACTGCTTTTACTGCCTCGGGATTCAGGCGGTCATAACGGCAGAATATCTCCGTCTTGCCCACGTGCCCGTTCTCTACCCCCCACCCGAAGGCCATCCCCCCGTCATCTACGATCAAACCCTGTTTGATCAGGGGTTCTTTAGCTACGCCTGCCCCAATCGACCATCTCATCGTCAGGTCACGCTGGCCCATGATCGGGATGGAGTTGAACACCCCGCCCGCCCGGAACGTTTCCCTGATCGAGGCACTGACCCTGATGCACTGGCATAACAGGATGCCTTCTACCTCCGGGTCTTTTTCTACGGCTTCCAGTGATTTCCCTCCGGTTTCGTTGATTATTGCCGCCAGGACCTTTTTCTTGAATTCGAAATCTTCCGGGGAATTCCCGGCGATGATCACCATGAAGCCGTAGCCGATGACCTCTTTGCTCAACTTCCGGAAGACCTCCGCTTCTTCTTCGTTGCAGGTAGTGATGTTGGCTGCTACCATGGACATGTTAAAACACATCAGTTCAAAGGCGATCTCGCTTTCGCCGATCTTGATCTCCGCTTCGAACATTTTTTCCGGCGTCGCAAAACTGTAGTACCGCACCATGAAATTGGGCGGAATTTCACTTAAGGTATAGCGCGGTGATTCACCTACCACCGGGAATTTCGCCGGCCCCGGCCAGTGGTAGATCTTGGTGGCGCATTTGGTGAACACCCCCGGTGTGGTGCCTGGCGGCACGGCACTGTTTATCAGGCATCTTAACGAGGGCCCCGGCCCGTCCCCGCCGAACCATTCAGTGGCTGATCCTAACGAACCGGTACGGACGATTTCTCCCTCCGGTGTGACCCATTCTACCGCCAGGTGGTTGCGGTCATCCCCGCTGGTCGTCTGGTCCATGTGGCCGTGTCCCCGCAGCATGGCTGAGCAGTTCGCTCCGGCCCCCTTAAGGTTCAGGTTCAAGCCACGCTTCATCAGTTCCGCCTGCAGTTGTGCTGAAATCACGTACGGTTCGACCACGGCATACATGTTTTTTTCATTGATCTCGATGATGCGGTTCATCCGCCGCAGGTCCAGCAGTATCATATTGGGAGCAAAGCCCCCCGTCCATCCTGTGCAAATCGGCCGGAAGCTTAGTTTGAACTTGTTGCACAGCTTGACCACCGCCTGTACTTCCTGCGTATTGCCGGGCAGGACTACGGCGGCAAAATCCGTCGCATAATAAGCCGGCATGATCGCCGGGTCATTGCAGATATTCTCTGCCCCGACCACATCCTCAAATGCCCTGTAAGTCTCTTTATTCACAGCCATCTTTCATCGCCCTCCTTTGCTAAATCGATTCCGCCACCAGTTCCACGGCATCGTAGACTTTCAGTTTACTGCCGCTTTCCTGGATGGCCTCGTCAAATATTTTTTCGCACCAGGGACAGGCGGTTACCAATGCTTCTGCCCCGGTTGCGGCAGCTTCCTCGATCCTTTCTTGTGCTGTCCACCTGGCGAATTCCGGGTTCGACTCGTTTACCCCGCCCCCGGCCCCGCAGCACCAGGCATATTCCTTGATCCTTACCATCTCGTTCAGTCTCACGCCGGGAATACTTTGGAGAATGTCACGTGGTGGTTCGTATATTCCGTTGGTCCCCCGGCGGTAGGTTTTCGGCGGATCGAACATGAAGCGGTGCCCCGGTATCTTCTTACCTTCCCAGTGCAGCCACGGCTCCCCCAGCCGACCCAGTCGGCATGGGTCATGGTAGGTGATGGATAGGCTGATGCTCTTTGCGGGTTTTAATTTTTCTGCTTTGATCAAGCGGTCGATATATTCCGTGATATACAGGACTTCAAGATCTCCTTTCAGGTGGTATTGATCATAAAGGACTTTAAAAGCCTGGTAACAGTCCGCACAGCCGGTTACCAGTGTTTTCACCCCGGCCTTCTTGATCATCGCCATGTTCTTCCGGGCCTGGTTCAGGAAATCTTCCCGGTAACCCATCTGGTATGCCCGGCCGCCGCAGCATGTTTCGTTATCCCCGGCGATACCGAAATTGACGCCGGCTTTCTGCAGTATTTTCACTGCCGCCCTGGCCAGTTTTTGCCTGTCTTTATCAAAGCTGGACAAACATCCGGCGTGATACAACACCTCCACTTTTTCTTTGGTGGCATCTTTTATATCAAATCCCTGTGCCCAGTCCCCCCGCTGCCCTCTTGTAGGTACCATTGACCCCTGTTTCTGCAGCCGGCTGATAACCTTTTCCAGGGCGGGGTGGGTCCTGCCGTCCTCATTGCACTTCAACCTGAATTCGTTGATGGGTTCGGTCACCTGCATATCCATGGCATAGTTACAGGAAACACCACAGGCACCGCACATCTGGCAGTTGTAGACCACGTCGAGCAGTCTGTCGGTATATGAAAAACCGGTTTTCAACATCGATGCCGCGATATTCAACCGTCCGCCCCCGGAGTAAGCATGGAAATTGTACCTGGCGATGCTGGGACAAACGTTTACATACTTGAAGCCTTCGATTTTTTGCATGGGGATAAATTTACAGGCTGAACAACGGCAGCACATCTCCATATCGCCGCGGTAATCTTCTAGTCCCATTTTTCGTCCCTTCCTGTTTTCGTATTCTTCTTTATCTTTTTCATGGCCTAAAAACACAACTTCCCCGGATTCATGATATTGTTCGGGTCGAAGATCTTTTTCATCCGGGACAACATGGCAGCACTGGCGGCATCCCGGTTGATGATTTCCCCGGCCAGGCTGCCGTAAGGCCGGGAGAAGAACGCTCCCCGGTTTATCAGTTTTCTGGTTGCTGCTCCTGATAGTGCCCTGATAGTCTCGACTTCACGTTGCTTCCCGGGATCGTAGAAAAGATCGAATTCAACGTGGCAGCTGGTACCCTGGACGGTTGGCTGGATGTATGTACATAATCCCGGGATCGGGTAATCGTATTTTTCAGCCATTTCGTGCATACGTTTAAGGAGGCATTCCAGCTTATCATAGGTCGTCAGGAAGAATATTTCTTCACAGGCCCCTTTTTCCGCCAGTTTCCAGTAAGGTTCTGCGTCAGGTTGTTGTATTAGTTTCAGGAATGCATTCGCCGATACTCCCCCCGCCGCCTTTCCCGTCTCCACGCCTACCCGCTGCGTGATTGCTGTGATGTTTTTACACTGGTAGTTGACCCGTTCCTCCGGGAAATAGTCATATCCGGCAACTGTATAGAATAGTACCCACGGTGGTATATCCAAAGCAGTTCTGAATTGAGCCCCAGTGGTTTTCCTGCTGATGATGCCGGACAGGGCGGCGCGGTTCAGGATGAAACACTCATTTACCAATCTCAACCGGATCAGCCAGCGGCATAATTCGGTTAACCTGGCGAGGTCGCTTGCCCCGGCGAAAAAGGCCTCTTCACATTTCGGTTTTAGTTCGCATCTCAGGGAAGCCCAGGTGACAACGCCGATGGTTCCCTGCGCCCCCTGTATTAAACGGTGCAGTGAGGCTGTTCCCGGGCCGTACGGTGCTTTTTGTACAGCCCCTGCCTCCCATTGTTCTTCGAGGGTTCCCGGCCCTGCAGCCTGGCCGGTGCGGAATTCCTCCCCGTTGCCGAAGATTACTCCCAGGCATGCCAGTGGGTCTGAGATATCCCACTGGTAGGCCGGCATTGTTACTGGTTCTCTTTCCAGGATGCTGGCGGCGACTGACTTGGTTTTCCGCGGCAGCAGCGGCATATTCAGTCTCAGCCCTGCTTTCTCGGCCTCGGGTATCAATTCTTCGAAAGTGACTCCCATTTCTACCATGGCCACCCGGCGGGGGCGGTCGACCAGGATGATTTTTTTCATACCACTGAGGTCGACGACGATTGCTCCACCCGTTCCCGGGACCGTATCCCCCCGGCTGTGAGGCGGCCCGGAACTGACCGGGACCAGCGGCGTCCGGTTTTCGTTGGCCATTTTTACCAGTCGTTGTACTTCACCGGTATTTTTGGGCTTGACTACCCACCTGGGTTTGATCCGGTGTGCCAGGCTCATATCGCTGGCATATTGAGTCAACGCAGCTTCATCATCGTTGACCCCTGCTGGCCCCAGGATTTCCACCAGCCTTTCTTTTTCGATCATTTTTACCCCCCTGTATTATTGTCCCTGTCGTGGCCTGATTATACTCTGTTGAACGAAAATCGTTAAGTGTCGTTTTTTGTCAGCGTTATCGATTGCTATCGCCGGTTTGATGAGATATAGTCTAGGGTAGTCTGTTCGGGGAGTTTGTATAATGCCTTCTTCAGAAGTAGAAAAATTTTTTAAAAAATATGTCCTCCCACCCCGGGGTTTTTTCTACCGGGATATCCGGCAGCAGATCGACTCGGCTCATTCGGCGAAAACCGGCAGTGGTTTATTGATTGCTCTCGGACTGATTTCTTATACCGAGTTCATGGGCAGAATACTGCTGAAGAATGACGGCTCCTATACTAAACAGTTCCGGTCATTCTTCCGCCTCATGGGAGAAGCCTATGCCGGGTTGCTCGATAATAAGGAAATCGATGTTTATGCGTTTTTCCGCAGTGGGCTGATCCAGTCTTATCTCTCCGGTGCCTGTGAAATCCGGATGGCTGATGAAAATGCCGCCGCCGGGATCATTTTGCAGCCGGACGGCAGTTTTACCTTTATTATCGAATCATATTTTAACGATTTCCTTAATGCTTGCCGGAAGCTTCAGGACGATTTGCTGAAGGATCCGGATGTGTACTTCCCTTTCTAGATTTTCGTAACTCATTATAGAATAGCCTGTTGCGGGAATCAGTAGTATACTAATAGGAAATTTCCGTCCTGTATCAAGTGGAGGTTGAGCGTGATCAGAGCTTTAGTCGGCTATAAGGTTAAGGAAGGTATCGATATTTTGCCTGTGCTTTTGCAACTCAGGTCCAGCGAAATGACCTTTCCCGGTTTTATCTCTTCGGAGAATCTTCAGAACAAGGACGATGAGTCGACTGTCGTCACTATGGGTACCTGGCAAAAAGCTTCAGACTGGACCTCCTGGGAGACCTCCCGCATCCGGCAGTCTATTTTATCTCAACTCGAAGGTAAATTGATTGATGGGCCAAAGGTCACGGTATATACCGTCATGCCTACTGTGGGTTGGCTGATCCACTGACCTGTTAACATCAGCTTTCCAGATTACTGGTGAATCAAACCAGCAAATGCAGTGTCCTTTTTTAAGGAGGCGAATCTCGAAGTCGAGTAGGGTTGCTATGGGAATTATCGCTATTGATTTCGGCGTCCTCTTATTACCCGAATTGATCCGCTAGTGTGTTGGTGTCGGTTTGATCTTCCTCGGGATTTTCGCCCTGGTATAGAAATAGATCTCAGTAGAGGTTCGTTTTTTCTTTTACCTGTTTATTGAGGTGTCTCCTCTGCCAGCAGTATCGTTTGCGGTACATTATCCTGTTGATTGCCGTTGAAATCTATCGTGTAATGGTAAACATCGGTGGGTTGTGTATCCCCCGGTAAAAAATAGGTCGACCAATATTCCGAGTCCACTACCGTCCCGGTCTGTCCGTGGAATTGTTCCAGTTTGGGATACCAGACCAGGTTCCGTAAGTCCCGGTTGTTTATCTTTACTTTTGTTCCCTTGGCGTATAATGGTTCAGGCATAATTCCTCCATGTTTTCAAGGACATCGCTGCCTATTGTAGCACTGCTTTTAACAGCCTACCACTTTTTGTAATTGTTACCATCTCTTAACCTTTTCGCAGTCTCGTTAACGTTTCCGTAACAATCGTGATGTAAACTATCATGGTTTTGTCCCGGAGCCAGCTTCGGTAACACTAACAAATATCTTTGACAAAGGTGGAGTAAATGGCGATTTGGAAATTAAAAGGTTGCCCTCGGTGCAAGGGTGACCTGCTTGTAGAACGTGCCGGTGATAAGTGGGATGAATATTGTCTGCAGTGCGGTTACCGGCGCGATTTGAAGGTTGTTGCTGCTAAATTACCTGCTTCTGACGGTGTAATCGCAGCGGTGCCTGTGGCTAACAGTAAAGCTTCGGGGTAGGATTCAGGTCGTTCGTGGTTAAATTCAGCTGTCCTTGCGTGAGTGCGTCTCCTGTGCTATCATTTTATTAACTGGTTTGGTAAGGTTGTCTCTCACTGAGTCAACATTCATAAATGTCCTCACAGGTGGATGACCAAAACTCTAACCAAATTTAGAAGAAGGAGGTCATCCAGATGGCTTTCGAAGAAAAGACCCTGACTTGTTCTGATTGTGGGGCGACTTTTAAGTTTACTGTCGAAGAACAGGAACTGTTCAAAACCAAGGGTTATACTAATGAACCCAAGCGGTGCCCGGCTTGCCGTGAGGCGCGCAAGGCACAACAGGCAGCAAACCGTGACAGTAGTTATGGCAGCTACGGAAACCGTGGTGGCTACTCCTCGGCCAAGCGGGAAATGTTCCCTGCTAAATGTGCTGAGTGTGGTAAAGATACTCAGGTGCCGTTCCAACCTCGTGGCGACCGGCCCGTATACTGCTCTGACTGCTACCGCAAGATCAAACCCGCTCGATAACCGGGTTTAGTCAACAAGTAAAAAGATAGGCCGGGTTGAAAAACCCGGCCTTTTCTTTTGTATTATTTATCTGGATAAGGCTTGACTGCCATTCAGAGTTCAAGTTTCTGGAAATCTCCCGGTTAAAACTCTCCCTGCTGCAGTTCGATAGAGACGCCATCCGGTGTCCGCAGGAAGGATATTTTAAAGTCCGGCCGTATTTGCCGCATATCCATTGTGAAAACAACTCCCTTTGCTTTCAATTCGGCAATTGCCTTTTCCAGGTTGTCTGTCCTGATGCCGAAATGGTCCAGTGATGGTTTATCTATTTCACCTGATTGTTTCCCGGCTACCAGTATCTTGGTATTACCGAGGTATACGGTTACTTTCTTCATGCCGCCGGGTATCTCTTCGACTGATTTTTTGGCTCCGAATGTTTTTTCGTAAAATTCCGCCGTCTTAACCGGGTCCGGACTTGCCAGGTGTATATGATCGAATGTATATGTTGGCATCTTCTTCCTCCTGAGTTCCAAGCTTGCCTTATGGTATCGGCCGGGGTTGCGGCTGTCAAATCAGTCCCCCTTTCCCCCCGGGTCATATATGTATATAATTGCTTCATCGTTATCGATCAGGTATTAGATGGAGGGGAAAAATGGCAATATACGTCATGTTCACGACATTGACCGACGAAGGGCGGAAGACTTTAAAGGATAATCCCAGGCGGCTGAAGGAAGTCAATAAGGAAGTCGAAGCGATGGGTGTCAAGATCCTGGCCCAATATGCCCTGCTTGGGCCTTATGACTTTATCAATATCCTCGAAGCTGCTGGTAATACAACGATTTCCAAGCTGGCCCTGGAATTGGGTTCTCGCGGTACCCTGCAAACGTATACCATGGCGGCTATCCCGATCGACGATGTCGTCGGAAAATAGCGCCTGACCGCGTCTCCCGGGATAAAAGGTCGTTCGCAAAAAGCAGGGAGGACAGCCTCCCTGCTTTTTGCATCCTTATCTATTGAAAAAAACGGTTACTTGATTACCCCGGGCAGCGGTACCCCCTGCTTGAGAAGTTGCTGCTGCAGTGCCTGGTAATTGATCTTTCGCACGCTGGTTCCCTGTTTGACCGCCATCGCCGCGGCGTTTCCCGCCGCCTCCCCCATTGCCACACAATGCGGGATCAGGTTGCAGGCATCGTTTGCTGGCGCATCCGATGAGAATGACCGTCCCGCTACCAGCAGGCCCTCCACCTTGGCCGGCACCAGGCTGCGGAAGGGTATTTGTACCCGGCCCCGGTTCTCCCCGGCGCCCACCGGAGCGAATACCGCGATGGTATCTTCATAAGCCTTGCCGGATAGCATATCTTCTGATGTTACCGTGTATTCTCCCTTCAAGCGGCGGCCGCCCCGCGTCCCTGTTTGCGATGCTGTATCCAGTATGAAACCGTTTTCAAAACCCGGCACATTTTCCCTTAAATAAGCCAACCCCGGCCGCATGCAGCGCCGGACCTGGATTTCTACTTTGGTCAGGTCTTCCACATTCAGTGCACTGACGTCCGGTATCCAGTTGTTCATCCAGACCACATCGTTACGCGGCGTCGGCAACGGCAGGAACCGCATCCCGGCCGTCCTGGCCAGCCCGGCCATCAGTTCATTGTACTTTTCCGGGTGCGCTTCATGGAAATCGGCTGTTTTATTGAAATCGACGTTCCCGATGCGGAATACCAGCGCCAGTTGTGAACTCCGTATCCTGGGGTCCCATTGATCGTCGAATTCCGCTCCTGCCGAGGATAGCAGGTCGCCGTCTCCTGTGCCGTCGATGATTATCTTCCCCAGGACCGCCTGTCTTCCTGATTTACTCTCGAAAACTACTCCCTTAACCGTATTGCCCTCTACCAGGGCTCGTGTCCCCCATGAATGCAGGTACAGCTTGATGCTGGTTTCTTCTACCATGTCATTAAGCACGCATTTCAATAATTCCGGGTCTACCCAGGCGGTCTGCCTTATCTTGCCCCCCACCACCGTCCCCACGTACCGCTGCCAGTGGGCACAGGCTTGCTTATCGTCTGAGCCCAGCAGCCCGCGCGGCGGGTGCAGCGTCCCCCCGATCTGGTCCAGCCGGTCCAGCCATTCCTGGCACAACCCGGCGATCTGCTGTTCCTTCGAGCCGTCACTCATGTGCGGTATCTGGATGACGATTCCCCCGGTGGCCATGCCTCCCAGGTGCCCGTATCTTTCCAACAGCACTACTTTCGCTCCGTTGCGGGCCGCCGCTACTGCCGCGGAATGGCCCCCCGGCCCCCCTCCCACGACTACCACGTCCGCTTCATAACAAACGTTCAACTCTCTCGATGGTTCGATTATAGTCTTGGTCGATTTCATCTGAATCCCCTCCGGATACATTTATATATCACGTTAGTCGGTTCTGGAATTCTCATTGTATGCCTGTTATTTTTAACCGCTCGCCCTGTGCGTGCCGAAGGGGAGTGGTTAATGTTACTTATTGTTTCTCTATCCCCGGCAGCGGTACCCCCTGTTTTATCAACTGCCGTTGTAAAATTTTGGTATCCACTTGCCTGGGTTGTACCTTATATTTCACTGCCAG
>CAZSHH010000001.1:26972-77123 GCA_964606525.1 uncultured Dehalococcoidales bacterium | reverse complement strand
TATCAGTGACCTTACCCAGCATATGGCTTCTAACCGGAAAGATTATCATACCCAACTTGGCTTACTGAAACTCGTCGGTAAACGGCGCCGCCTGCTAGGTTATCTCAGCCGGGAAGATGTGGGTAGATATAACAAGCTTATCTCCGAGCTTGGGTTACGTAAGTAAATCACTGCCTGCCGTCCGCTTCAGGTTGCGACCGGCCGCACCGGTTACTGCCTTGTTCAGGACAAAAGGTTGAGTGAAGTGAGGTTTTAGTTGGCACAAAACGGTTCGTCTTTTACCCAGGAAATCGGCGGTCGCAAGCTTACAATTGGTACCGGCTTACTTGCCGGACAGGCTGATGTTGCTTTAACCGTCCAATACGGTGACACCGTCGTTTTAGTTACTGCAGGCGTCAGTAAGGAAGCCCGCGAAGGCATCGATTTCTTACCTCTTACCGTTGATTATGAAGAGAGACTCTATGCCGCCGGGAAGATCCCGGGCGGTTTTATCCGCCGTGAAGGGCGTCCAACTACCGAAGCAGTACTTTCCGGGCGCCTGGCTGACCGCACCATCCGGCCCCTTTTGCCCAAGTCCTGGCGTAATGAAATTCAACTGATCATTACGGTTCTTTCCGTAGACCAATTGAACGATCCCGACCTGTTAGGGTTGATAGGTTGTTCTGCGGCTTTGAGTATATCCCCGGTACCTTTTTACGGACCGGTGGGAGCGGTACGCGTGGGATACCTCAATGATGAATTTATTCTCAATCCCACGCTGGCCCAGGTTGAAGAAAGCATCCTGGATATCGTCGTCGCCAGCAGCCGCGACCGTATTGTCATGGTCGAAGCCGGGGCGAAGGAAGCCGATGAAGAGATTGTGTTGAAAGCCATCGAATTCGGACATCAGGCCAACCAGGCAATCATTGCGATGCAGGAACAATTGCAACAAGCCTGGGGCAAGCCTAAATTACCGGTTCCTGCTGCAGATATTTCGGAAGAGACCGTTAACGCCGTGGCAGACATCGTCGATGGGCGGTTGGGAGGTGTCCTGGATTCGCCTACCAAGGCCCCCCGGGAAAAACTTCTTGCCGCCCTCCAGGCAGAGGTGAAAGAAAAACTCGGCCAGACCTATGAAGAACCGGTTCTCATGGTTGTTTTTGACCAGCGCGTTCGTAAAGCCATCCGGAGCAGCTTGATGCAGGGTAAACGCGCCGGCGGCCGCAGCTCTACCGAGATTCGACCTTTAAGCTGCCAGGTTGGTTTATTACCGCGAACTCATGGCTCCGGCCTTTTCACCCGCGGCGAAACCCAGGTCCTCACGATCACGACCCTCGGCTCAGCCAACATGGAACAACAATTGGACGGGCTTGGCATCGAAGATAGTAAAAGGTTTATCCACCACTATAATATGCCGCCTTTTTCCACCGGTGAAGTGAAGCGTATCGGGACACCGGGCCGGCGTGAAATAGGACACGGTGCTCTGGCAGAACGTTCCCTGGAACCGATTATCCCCAGTGCTGAAGAATTTCCTTATACCCTGCGGCTGGTTTCGGAAGTCCTTAGTTCGAGCGGCAGTACGTCTATGGCCAGTGTTTGTGCCAGCACCCTGTCCTTGATGGATGCCGGCATTCCCATCAAGCGGCCGGTAGCCGGAATCGCCACTGGCCTGGTAACCGACGATCAGGGTAATTATGTGATATTGACTGATATTGAAGGCCTGGAAGATGCCTACGGCGATATGGACTTTAAAGTCGCCGGCACAACTGAAGGCATCACCGGTATCCAGATGGATACCAAGCTAAAGGGCTTGACCATGGAGATCGTGAAGAATACTATCCTGCGCGCCCGCGAGTCTCGCCTGTTCATCCTCGATGTCATGAAGCAGACCATCAGCCAGAGCCGGTCAGAAATGAGCCCGTATGCGCCACGGATGTATAAGATATCTATTCCCACCGACAAGATCGGTACTGTCATCGGTCCCGGCGGCAAGACCATCCGCTCTATTATCGAACAGACCAAGACTACGATCGATATCCAGGATGACGGCAGCGTGGTGGTTGGTTCACCCGACGAAGCTGCTGCCCGCAAAGCCATCGGTATCATCGAAGACCTCACTAAAGATGTGGAAGTCGGTGCGGTATATACTGGTAAGGTCACCCGCATCCTGCCTTTCGGTGCCCTCGTGGAAATCCTGCCCGGCAAAGAAGGCATGGTTCATATTAGTGAGTTGGCAGATTACCGGGTAAACACCGTCGAAGATGCTGTCCATGTCGGTGATGAGGTTACGGTAAAAGTGCTCCGGACAGAAGATGGTAAAATTGCCTTGTCTCGAAAAGCGATATTAGCTCCTGATTCAACATCATCCAATCCGCCTGCTTCAGGTTCCAGGCCGTTCCGCCCCCGGTTCAACGACCGGAACGCACGCCCGCAGGGCGACCGCCGGCCTCATTTTGACCGTGGAGACAGAGAAAAATCATGACGCCGATCAAAGTAGTCGTTCACGGTGCGGCCGGCCGTGTCGGCCAGGAGATGCTTAACGGCCTGCACCGGCAACCTGATTTCCAGGTTGTAGGGGCGGTTGACGTGAAAGCGGCTAAAGATACGATCAATTTCCTTGATGGGTCGGGTGGGGTGCCATATTCCACTGACCTGGCAAAGATGCTTGATTCGACTAAGCCTGATGTCGTGGTCGATTTCTCACTGGCGAAAGCGACCATCGCCGCCGTTCCTGTGGTCGCCGGCCGTGGGATCAACATGGTCATCGGTACTACCGGCCTGACTCCGGCTGATGTCGAAGCGGTAAAACAACAGGCGGAAAAGAATAAAGTTGGGATTGTCATCGCTTCTAATTACGCAATCGGGGCGGTCTTGATGATCCACCTGGCAAAGATTGCCGCCAAGTACATGGATTATGTTGAAATCACTGAACTGCATCACAACACCAAAGCCGATGCGCCCTCCGGGACAGCACTAACCACTGCCCGGGCAATGGTGCAGAGCAGGGGCAAACCTTTCAACCGGGATTCCGGACAATTTCCCAGCCGCGGCCAGGATGTCGACGGCGTCACGATCCACAGCGTCCGTTTGCCTGGTATGATGGCCCACCAGGAAGTCCTTTTTGGCGCCGGCGGACAGACCTTAAGTATTCGTCATGATACCATCAACCGGGAATGTTATTTACCCGGCGTGGTCATTGCTGTCAAAGAAGTCATCAAGCGAAAGGGGCTGACCAACGGCCTCGATGTCCTGCTGAACTTCTAGACCAGGCGAGACCGGATCCGTCAGTCCCTGCCTCTTGAAAGTCCCAGACATTTCCTTTAGATTATTATCCTGCAGTCCTTGATGTACGGTATTTTATAACTGAATAAAAAATTTAAGGGGATGAGATGAAGAAGATCGGGCGACTTATCACGGCCATGGTGACTCCTTTTAATGACAAGGGTGAAGTTGATTATGAACAGGCTAAGAAGCTGGCCCGGGCACTGGTCGATTCCGGCAGTGAAGGCGTGGTGGTTGTTGGTACCACGGGGGAATCCCCGACTACTATCAGGTCGGAAGAAATCCGGTTATTCCGTGAAATAAAATCGGCGATCGGCGATCGCGCCGTAGTGATTGCCGGTACCGGCAGCAACAGTACCGTTGAGGCGATCGAGACTACTAAAGAAGCAGAGAAGGTTGGCGTTGATGCCTGTCTCCTGGTGGTCCCCTATTACAATAAACCGCCCCAGGATGGCCTCTATAATCACTTCAAAATGATTGCGGAAAACACCAATCTTCCGTGTATCCTGTATAATGTTCCGTCCCGCACCGTCACTAACCTGGCTGCCGAAACCACGATCAGATTGAGCCAGATTAAAAATATCATTGGGGTAAAAGAAGCCAGCGGTAATTTTGAACAGATTTCTAAAATAATATCTGGCAGCCGTAAGGATTTTCTGGTTTGGAGTGGTAATGACAGCGATACCCTGCCCATGCTGGCCATCGGTGCTTACGGTGTCATCAGTGTGGCTTCCCACCTGGTGGGCAAGCAGATCAGTGACATGATTTACAGCTTCCTCGAGGGAAAAACCGAAAAAGCCGCCGAACTCCACCGCCATTTAATGCCCATGTTCTCCGGATTGTTCGTCGTGGCAAATCCGATCCCGGTCAAATACGCCTTGAACCAGGCCGGTTTCAAGGTTGGTAAAACCCGCCCTCCGTTATGCGACCCGGATGAAAAAACTGCCGTCCAGATCATGGAAATGGTTAAAAAATATAAGATCGATCTGCCGGTATAATCCGGTTATTACAGTATAAAAAGAGAGATGAAACATCATCTCTCTTTTTTACACATTCGCATATTGGTTTCTTCTGATGACCTGGCAGCCTTTGATCAACTCGGTGATGCCTGCCTGCAAAGAGATTTCCGGTTTGAATCCGGTCGCTTCCATCTTGGCGTTGCTGACCACGTAGTCCCGCTTGTCCGGGTCTTCGCCCACCGGAGCCTCGACAAAATAAAAATCCGGTACCTGCTTTTGTATTTCCCGGCATAACTCCAGTTTACTGATGTTGGCGCTACTGAGGCCGAGGTTATAAGGTTCGTCTTTCATCTCCGCGAAATTATCCAGGCAGTGCTGGAAAGCCCGGGCGATGTCCCGCACATGGATATAATTGCGTTTGAAATGGGCTTCGAACAGGACCAGGAACCGGTCTGTCACCGCCCGGTAGGTGAAATCATTTACCAGCAGGTCCAGGCGCATCCGGGGACTGGTGCCAAAGGCCGTTGCCAGCCTTAAAGTTATCGCATTGCCGGCGGCGAGGACGGCTTTTTCCGCTTCTACTTTCAACCTTCCATATAAAGAAATAGGATTAAGCGGCGTCTCTTCGGTACAGTACTCATTTTCTTGCCCCACGCCATACCCCGAGTTGGTGGTTGGATAAATGATCATCTGGCTCCGGCGGCGCAGCTTCAGTAAGTTTTCGATGGCTTCCAGGTTGGTACTGGTAGCCCCTTGTATATCCCGGGCACATAGCGGTGCCCCGGTAAAACAGGCCAGGGGGATTATTGCTTCCGCATTGGCTAATAACTGCACCATTAGTGCCTTATCCCGGGCATCCCCGCGAATGATATCCAGGTTTTTGTTATGACAACAGTCCAACAAAGAAGACTGCCCGTACATGAAATTATCGAGGGCAGTTATGCGATGTCCTTCCGCCAGCAGCCGGGGTGTCAGGACCGACCCGATATAACCAGCCGCACCTGTGATCAGGATGTTCATTTAAATTCCTCTTTGAGGTATATCATATAGACAATTCACCATCATCACACGAAGTGAAAAGGACAAATATCAATTCACCTGGACCCACAGCCGCAGCGGCTTCAGGTAAGGTTCGTTACCCGCATCCCGGTAAAGAAAAAATTCAACTTTCTGCTTTCCGGCAACACGGCACGAAAAGTCAACCTGGCCTTCCCATTTTTCATCATGAGACAGGGTAACCGGCCCAGCCCCGGCCATTTGTACATTATCGGATACCACGGCAACCCGGTATTCCGCTGTGGTGTATTCATGGTTGGTGATGCCGACGGTCACTCTGGCGGTCTCACCCGGTGTCAGGTTTCGCGGATAGTCTTCCGCCTTACCTTCAGTGTTGAGAATATAAAATTCGGTGAACTTTTCCCCGGCTTTCGGATGAGCAGCGACGTAAGCCACCGTGGCACAGGTCCCCAGGATCGCTGCCGCCAGTCCGATAGTCAGTGCTTTATTTAGTATCCCGGAGCTCCAGAGGCCGGAAAGGTTGATGGTGAACTCGATGTGAAACCGTTCATGTTCCATTAGCCTGCGCCGTTTCCACCAGGCCGCGGCAGACATGGCGGCGATAAAGATGGTTTGTGAAAACAGGATGGTGTTCAACGTGATGCCCCAGGTTGTGTAATTTAAGGCCAGTCCGAGCAACGGTACGACGGCCAAACTTAATCCCAAACTCAGGGCGATTCGTGTGATGCCGCCCAGGCTCTCCTGACGCGGGTAGAGGGCTGCGATCAGGCTGTAACCTGGTAGAAACAGGACAAAAGGCAAACCAAGAAGATATCGCATGACACTGGTCGGAAAAATGAAGATCACTATTATCAGTAACAACGACCAGATATTCATCGCCAATAAGTCTTGTTTAAAGCGTATTATCACTTTTATATATCCATTTACATATAAATAACTTTGTAGTATACTTCCCTTGCTGTGGAAAAGCAAATAGTCCAAAAAAGGGACAATACACGGACTCCCGTTGACCTTATTGATACTGGAAATATCCCGCTGTCTGCTATTGGTTCCATACACGGGGCTGCTGGCCTGAAGCCTGGTGGTAAGCGGGGTTATATCCGGGGTAAAGCCCCGCTTCGTATCAGTTTTGTTGGTGGCGGTACTGATATCCCGGTATATTACGAAAAATATGGTGGGGCGGTCCTCTGTTCCACTATGAATCATTATGTCCGGGTCAGCCTGTCCCCTCGCGACGATGACCAGATCGCTATCTATTCACTGGATTACGATGTGGGAGTCAAATATTACCTGGCCGAACCACCCGTCTACCATGAAGCCCTCAAACTCGCCCAAGCCGCGGTCTCCCGGCTCAGTCCGCATTCCGGGATGACCTCCGGATTCAGTATTTCAGTACAAAGCGATGCCCCGGTAGGCAGCGGCCTGGGAGGTTCGGCCAGTTTGACCGTAGCCCTGTTAGGTACTCTGAAGGAACACCTGCGCCTTAATCAATACGATAAAAGGGAAATCGCAGAACTGGCATATGTGGTAGAACGGCTGGACCTTGGTATCAGCGGTGGAAAACAGGACCAGTATGAAGCAGCTTTCGGCGGCTTCAATCTCATCGAATTCAGCCAGGAGCGCATCGTGGTCACACCGCTGCGCCTGAGCCGGGATATCCTCAATGACCTGGAGCATCACTGCCTGCTGTGTTATACCGGCCAGACACGAACTTCGGCGAAAGTAGTCGACCAGTTCAAAGAGTCGGTAGCCCATGCTCGCCGGGAAACCATGGAAAACCTGAAACGGACGCACTGCCTGGTTTACGATATGAAAAATGCCCTTCTCTGTGGGGAATTATTTGATTTTGCCGAGATGCTTGATTATGCCTGGCAGATGAAAATAAAACATCACCCGGAGGCCATGATCACACCGGTGATCAGTGAGATGTATACTGAAGCCCGCCGCCACGGAGCAATCGCGGGAAAGCTGCTGGGGGCGGGAGCGGGGGGTTATTTACTCCTGATTTGTGAAGGAGATAAGAAGCGTAAGGTGCGGGAGCGGCTGCAAAAAATGGGCGGCCAGTTCATGGATTTTTCCTTCGTTGACGAAGGGGTCGAAACCTGGCGCAGCAATTGCCTTTAGTTCATGTTTTAAGAAGCAAATTAATACTGAGAATTCTTTAATCATAAATCTTAATTCATGTGACTAAGGCTTAACTCTTAAAGGCAGCCCGGAAATCATAAAAATGACTTCGTCTACTTCCCTGGCTAAGGCCTGATTAGCCTTACCCAGCAGGTCCCGGTATACCCGGCCCAGCTTATTGTCCGGGACCAGCCCCAGGCCCACCTCGTTGGTCACGATCAGGAAATCAGCTTTAACCCTTGCCAAACAGGCGATCAACCCATTGATTTCCTGGGCCATGGCCGCTTCTGCCCGCGGTTCATCGATATCCGTGCCGTCAGCACTCAATAAACCGCCGATAGCGTTGCTGACCAGCAGGGTGATGTCGTCGATCAATATCAGCTGGCTGTTTCCGGCTTCGGTGGTGATGCGTGCGCCGACTTGCAGCGGTGCTTCCAGGGTACGCCAGGATGCCGGGCGTGATTTCCGGTGGATTTCGATACGCCGACGCATCTCCTCGTCGCCCGCCTGGGCGGTAGCGACGAATAAAACAGTCTTGCCACTCTTTGCTGCCGTCTCCTGGGCATAGTGGCTTTTTCCGCTGCGCGCTCCGCCGGTTATTAAAATTGACTTCATATACTTGTCCTGTCGCTAATCTGCAACCCGCTCATAATGAGCCTGTCGAACCATCGGGTTGACACTTATTAAAAAGCAGAGTCTAATCCTGGTATACTAGGTTCTTTATTACGGGTCAGGTTCTTCTGCTTGCTCGTGCAATTTCACCAGCGGCGGCGGCCGGTATTTCGGCTTGTCCGCGAGGAAATCGGTCTCGTTGAACAAACTTAAGATCACCCGTTGCGAGGACGGTGCCGGCTTTTCTACAGCCTCCGGTAGTGCCTCCATCGGCGGGTAGATGTCGATGATGCTTAAAGAAGCATTATCGAGGCGCAGCTGCCACCATACGGACTGGTCGATGCCCAGTAGTGACAATATCAATGTCCGCAGCGGGCCGCCGTGGGCAACGATGAGGACGGTTGCTTTTTCTTCGTGTTTGGTTAAACGTTCTTTGAATGATTCCACCCGCTTGATAAAGCCCAGGAAGCTTTCCCCGCCGGGAAATTCCATCTCCGGGTCGAAATGGTGGATCTGGCCTGCCAGTTTGGGGAACCGCTGCTGGATTTCAGCATACGTCAACCCCTCGATATCCCCATAACTTATTTCCTGTAGTTCCGGGCATTCGGTGATTCCCAGATTGCGCCCGGAAATCACGATTTCCGCCGTGGCTCGCGCCCGGCTCAGTGTACTGGTATAGACGGCATCGATTTTCTCTCCGGCCAGACGGTGACGCAGCTTATCCGCCTGCCGGCGACCGTTCTCCGTCAATCCGATGTCTACCTGTCCGGCGAACTGGTGTGTGTTATTGAATTTACTTTCCCCGTGCCGCGCCAGTAATAATCTCGTCAATACTTTTCTCTTATCAATGTTCGTCTTATTTTAGTGGTGTTTATTCAACTGATCTATGATTTAGGAAATTGGATATTTGAAACTAATAATATTCCTAAATCTTGAATCATAAATCTTAAATCAAAATGAGTTCCATCAATTATATGCCAATATTATCATGGCGATCACAACCATGATCTCGGCGATCTCGTTGACCGCCCCGTAGCTGTCGCCGGTAAGGCCGGCGAATTTTTTATCCAGGTATGCCGACCAGCATAACGTGACCAGCCAGACCACGGCTATTACAAATAACCCGGATAACCACCTGAAGCCAAGGTTCAACCACCAGCATAATAACTCGGCGGCTACAAAAACGATGATGCTGCCGATGCCGAAGTCCCGCCAGCGGGCATATTGTTTAAAGGTTGCTCCCAGACCCTCCGGTTTGGCGTACGGATAAGCCATGATAGCATAAACCATCGACCAGCGGCTGAGCACAGGCATCAATATCAAGGTGGCGTAAATCAGATTGCTGGGGAGGCTGTTCAAGGCGGCAAATTTGGCCATGAACAATAATATTGCTCCGATCACCCCGAACGCCCCCACCCGGCTGTCTTTCATAACCCGCTGCCGTTCTTCCGGCGCTTTGTTCCCGGCCAGGCCGTCGCAGGTATCGATGAAGCCGTCGGTGTGCAGAGCGCCGTTTACCAATACCATGACGGCGATAATCAGGGCATTGGCCATACTGCCGGGCAGGAAAAAGTCCAGTATATAGTACACTCCGGCCAGCAGCAGGCCAATGATCAGTCCCACGACCGGGAAATACAAGACCGAGCCGCCGAATTCTTCCGGCGCCGGTTGACGCCGGAAGGGCAGCGGTATTACAGTTAAAAATCTAAAAGCGGCGATGAATTTCATAGCATGAAACCAAATGTAGGGGCGGGTTTCGAACCCGCCCGCCCGGTCCCTGCCAGCGGTCATGTCCGAGAGGCTGTGTTGGAATATTCCCGAAATGTCATTCTGAGCTCAGTCTGACTACAATCAGCAGAATCCGTTGTCAGTCATAAAGAAACGGATCCTTCGTCGCTTTGCTCCTCAGGATGACATTCTGACACAGTCTACGAGACCTGATCCTACGGTACATCTCCTTGTTCATTTTAACAATTATTTGAAATCGGGTATCGATTAACTTTTCTCGGAGACCCCGGCTTCGGCAAAAGTAGCCATGTCGGTCAGGGTTTTCACTGCCGTTTCGCAGAGGAACATCCCCAGCGCCCCGCCAGTCCCCTCTCCCAGCCGCATCCCCAGGTTGACCAGGGGCTTCAAGCCGAGGTAATCCAGCATTACTTTGTGGCCGGGTTCGACCGACATGTGCCCGGCGATCATGAAATTTTTCAAGTTTGGTGCCAGTCCGGCCGCAATCAGGGCAGCAGCCCCGGAGATCAAGCCATCGATGACTACCGGGACCCTGAGGGCTCCCGCCCCCAGCATCACACCCGCCAAGCCGGCTATTTCCAGCCCGCCCACTTTCGCCAAAACAGATAACGGCTGCTTCGCGTCGGGCTTGTTGACCTGTAACGCTTTCTCGATTACAGCGGTTTTATGTTTGAGTTGGGCATCATCGATGCCGGTGCCCCGCCCCGTCACTTCCGCCGGTGTTTTTCCTGTCATCACGGCACAGATGGCCGCACTGGCGGTGGTATTTCCTATACCCATATCTCCCGTACCGACGATATCGAGACCAAGTTTGGCCTGGTCGTTGACGATTTCGATGCCGGCTTCCAGGGCGGCGATTGCCTCGGCTTCGGTCATCGCCGGGCCTTTAGCCATATCAGCGGTGCCGTGGCGCACTTTCCGCACCAACAGGTTGGGGTGGGCCGGCATATCTGCGGCCACGCCCATGTCGACGATTAGTATCCGGGCGTCGATCTGTTTGGAGATGACGTTGATAGCGGCGCCGTTGTTCAGGAAATTGTGCACCATTTGCGGCGTCACTTCCTGGGGGTAAGCACTTACCCCTTCCGCCACCACGCCGTGGTCGGCTGCCATGACGATCACGGCCTTGTTTTTGATACCGGGACGTCCTTTTCCCTGGATGCCCGCGATCTGGATCGAGATGTCTTCCAGTTGGCCCAAGCTGCCTGCCGGCTTGGTCAGGTTGTCCTGCCGTGTCCTGGCTTCGGCCATCGCCTTTTCATCCAGCATGCCGATTTTACGCACGGTCAGGTTGAGTAATTCGCCTTGTTTCAAGATGTTCCCCCTTTTTTAGTAATAAAAACCCCCCACCCGGGCGGGCAGGGGTAAAAAAGGCATCTTCATACTTCGCCCCCTGACTCCGCGGAAGCCTTGTCCGTGTTGAGTCCGGCGTTCTGGCTTATCCTTCCTGGAAGGACTTACAGCAGGCGGCGCTGCGCTGGATTTTCACCAGCTTGCTTTCCGGTGCTCAATAAATTACAGGTGCTTCCGGGGCTTTTCCAACAGGATAAAACAAACCGGGAGGAATTACAAGCTTTGCCTTTGACAATATCTTATCCGGCGGTTAAACTGAAAATCCCCGGTTACTAAGATCTTTCAGGTGAATTAGATGGGCTCATTTATCTCGCTGATTCCTACTCCTTCCGAACACGTGGAGTTTTTTTTCGAACTGGCTCCGGTCACGGATGATGATGTTGTTTATGACCTGGGCTCCGGTGACGGCCGGTTGGTTTTTGCCGCAGTGGAACACGGTGCCGGCAAAGCGATCGGCGTGGAGTTGAACCCGGAGCATGTCGCCTCTTCCCGGAAAAAAGCCAGGGAAATGGGCTTGGAAAGCCGGGTTGAGTTCATCAACGCCGATGTCATGGACATCGGCCTGTCGCCGGCCACGGTAGTCTTCTGCTACCTGATTACCGCCGCCTCCATCGCCCTCAAACCGAAATTCGAAGCGGAACTCAAACCCGGCACCCGGGTGGTCATGGAGTCTTTTCCCGTCCCGGACTGGGAGCCGGACCAGGTCCTGACCCGGGCTTATAAAACCCTGTACCTCTACCGCATGCCGCCCCATCTGGATTTGAATTATCTCAATAGTAAACAGAAGCAGTATCGGTTGGATTGATATCAGTTTAGTAGCTTATGTTCCCGGGCTAAGGCGATGGCTTGCGTCCGGTTTACGGCGTCCAGTTTCCGGTAGATGTTTGCCGTATGTGCTTTTACTGTACCCGGGGAGATAATGAGTTCTCCGGCGATCTGTTTATTGGTCTTGCCTTCGGCCAGCAAGCGCAGGATTTCCATTTCCCGGCTGCTTAACTCTTCGAAAAGGCCTGTATTTCCGGGTTTATGTGTTTCAGGAAAGGCAGCGAGTAATTTACTAAGATAATCTTTCCCGATTTGATATTCATGAGGATGCATCAGCTGCCTGTGCCGTAATGTGTATAGCAGTTCCGCCATCGGTTTGCCTTCGTCGATAAAGGATCGTAGATATCCTTCCGGTTCCGCAAGATAGAGCGCTTTTGCTAAAGAAGTAATCGCCTTATCGCTTTCTCCTTGAGTTTTATCTGCCAGTGCTTTCATTATCAGGATTTCGATGAGTCGGCCAAACCTCCCCCCTCCTTCCGCCCCTTGCTCGATATTGTCCAGGATGCGAAGCGCTTGCGGTAGTTTTCCCTGCGCCAGAAATACCCGGGCCCTGGTAAGTTCTTCAAGCTCTCGTAATAATGCTGGCTGATTATCAGTCGTCTGGTGCTTTTCCAGCCAATCATTAACTGCGGCCGTGTTGCCCCGGTTTAACCATAATTTCACCCGGTCTGTTTCCAGCATGGTGCCGATAGGTTCGAAGACCGTGGCTTTCTGTTTTATCTGCTCTGCTTTTTCGACCGATGCCAGAGCCCCGTCCAGGTCCCCTTGTGCCTGCTGGATCCGCGCCTGCATCATGTTGGCGATTACCAGATCGGTTGGATTCCGCCACAGTTTCATACCTGCGATGGCTTCCTGCACGTCTCGGCCGGCGGCTGCGAGGTCGTTCCATTCCCGCCGTAGATCGCTCATGCCGGCGTCAATCTTGGCGACCGTACCGAAACGCCGGGCTTTCTTTTCTGTGGCTGTCTTTAACGTTTCTTCATATAAAGCCGCCGCCTGCCGGAGTTTGCCTTCGATTTTCCATGTTGAAGCCAGGTCATAGGTTGCCGTGGCCAGTGTCATGATATTACCGCTTTCCCGGGCTAACCGGGCGACTTCCCTGAGTTGTTCGTTTGTTTTTACCATATCTCCGTTCAGCCTGTAAGCCCTGGCCCGGATGAAGGGGATCACACTGCGCATCAGGTAATTCGTTTTCGCCAGGTGTTCATCAGCTTTGTTGAGTAATTCAATCGCCCCGGGGATATCACCCCGTATGTCGGCGGCAAATGCCCGCTGTACCTCGATATTACCCCGCAGATCTTTGTTTTGTTCATCTGGTGGTTCTCCATTGAGGATTGTTTCGGCCTGGTCTAACAGGAGCTCTGATTCAGGGATCCTGCCTGTAAAAATGAAGTTCCAACTGAAATAGACACATAATACCGGCCTGGCGGATGTTATTTCCTTTGGTAAAAGTTCATGGTAATGAGTGAGAGTACTGAGCTCTCCGCGGGTAATCAGTTCGATAGCGGCTTTTTCCACTAATTTTGCTGTATACATCTGATTACCTGAAGCCAGCGCATGGGTAATAGCCTCGGTCAGGTAATCGTTGTTTTCAAACCATCGGGCGGCCCGGAGATGGAGTTCGGTCACCAATTCCGGCTGCGATTCCTGCAGGCGGATGCTTAACAGGTCGGCGAACAAGCGGTGATACCGGTACCATTGGCGCCGGTCGTCCAGCGGAATCAGGAACATATTCTCATTTTCCAGGTTTTCCAGTTGTTGTTGTCCGCCGGGTTGTCCGGTAACTGCCTCGCATAACTGGCTGTTTAGTCTCTCCAGTATCGATGTTTGGAGCAGAAAAGCCTCCGTCTCCTTAGTTTGGCTGTGCAGGACTTCTTCCACCAGGTAGTCCATGATGTAGCGGTTGCTTCCTGAGAAAGTCTTGATATATCCGGCAATATCGCTTTTCCCCAGTAGGGAAAGCGCTGCCATCTGCAGCCCCGCCGCCCACCCTTCGGTCTTTTCCCCCAGGATATTGAGCTCGTCTGCAGAGAGTTCATGTTCGGTCAGCATCTTGATTAGTTCCCCGGTTTCTGCACTTGAAAAGCGGAGGTCGTCTCCCCTGATTTCCAACATTTGCCGGCGGGCTCGCCATCGGGCGAGCGGCAGCGGCGGATCGCTGCGGGTGGATATCACCAGGTGTACCTGGTTGGGCATGTTTTCGATGAAAAATGATATCCCGCGGTGGATGTTGATGTTTTCGATGATATGATAATCATCTAAAACGATAAAAATGTCATTTGCTGCTTCTGCCAGGTCGTTTATCAACAGAGTCAACAAAGGTTCTATTTCCGGTGTTTCCGCCTGGGGCGAGTTGAGGATATCGATGACGGTTGTTCCTGTGCCTGGTGCCGCTTGCTGTATACCGGAGCTCAGGTACCTAAGAAATCTCGCCAGGTCGTTGTCGCTTCTATCGAGGGTTATCCATGCCGTGGTATTCCGTTGTTCCGCCAGCCATTGACTGAGCAGACTGGTCTTGCCGAATCCGGCCGGGGCTGATATCAATAACAACCGGTTTGTCCTGGCTTCGGTAAGTTGGTCCTGGAAACGGGGCCGGGGTACCATTTCCCGGCGGTATTGCGGCATATGCAGTTTTGTGCTTATCAATACTTCTTTCATTCCAACAATACCTTAGCGAAGTGAAAAAAGGTTACCCCATTATATCCGGGATAAACCGGCCTTGCCACCTCCTTCCGGAAAATAAACCCTCTTTTATACCATTCGGCAGATGCTGCCGCTTTCAACCTCCGTTATGCTGAATTCAATTACACCGAGGAGTAAATGTAATGAGACAACCAAGACTTTATTCGGATACCCGGTTCGAGTGTGATATCAGGTTTATGCACCACCTGGATGTTTGCTGGCTTACCTGGTTCGAAGGACTGCTGGTCAATTATCTTGCGGAGGGCGAAACCAGGGTCACCGGTATTGTTACAGACCAGGCGGCCTTTTTCGGGCTGTTGAACAAGATCAGGGATCTTAATGTAAAGGTTGTTTCCGTCAATATTCAAGCACTAAAGGCATGACGATAAGGGAGGGAAAAATGGATATTTCGGCAGTAAACAGGATCAGTACCCCGGTTTGTGCCTGGACTAAAATGGCGGTCTTTACGATGAAACTATTTCCCATGCTGCCATCCAAAACCATCGATTGGGTTACCCCGAGACCAATCGTAGAAAAAGTAACCTATCCAACTCAAAATGGTTATGCGGCAGGCGATCTCTACCGGCCGGCCGGGCCGGGGCAGCATCGCGCCATCCTGGTTTGCCTGGGTGTCGTTCCTTTTAATACCGACCATCCCCAGGTGCCGCGCCTGGGCGAAGCCCTGGCCCGGGCCGGTTTTGCTGCCCTGCTCTACTGGTCGCCGGCGATGAGAGACTTGCGCCTGGTACCGGATGACGTGGAAAATATTGCCCTGGCGTATGAATGGCTGCTGACACAACCTTATGTTGATTCGGGCAGCAGCGGCTTGTTGGGTACCTGTGTCGGCGGAGCTTTTTCCCTAATGGCAGCCGCCGGCTCCCGTATCCGTGACCGGGTATCCTTCGTGACGGCATATGCACCTTTTTCTTCCGTCCATACACTTCTACAGGATGCTGCCAGTTCCTCTACCGTACGTACGGAAAATAGAGAAACATGGCATGTCGATCAATTAACCCGCAAGGTTTTAGTCCGCTCGCTAATGGCGGAACTGGAGATTAGTGAGGCGGAACAAATTCAATCTGCTCTGGATAAACCGGGATCTGAGATTGATACGGCAAAATTATCGGCGGCTGGCCGGACCATTTACTCGATATTGTCCCGTCCCGATGCTGAAGAAGCACTAAGATTGATTGGACAGCTGCCTTCTGATTTCCTGGCGCGGCTGGAGGCGATGTCTCCCCTCGCTAGTGTTCAAAATATCCGTGCTCCTTTGATCATTTTACTTCATGATAAAGGTGATTCTGTTATTCCGGTTGGTGAGTCACGCCGGCTGATTGCACAGTTATCCGGCCGGGAAGGAGTACACTATAAAGAACTTCAGTTTCAGCACCTGAATCCAAATAAATTACCGGTGTTCCGGCTTGTCCGCGAATTGGCCAGGTTTTATACTGCTCTTTATCCATTGTTTTCCTGAGATAGATGATTATCAGGAAATTCATAATATGTATATGTCTGGATATTGCGGCCTTGTCTTGCCAGCTGCGGTATAATATTACGAAACTTCATTAATAAAGGAACACAATGAAAAAGATCGCCATGTTATTTGCCACTGCTCTGGTACTGCTGTCCGGCTGTGATTTGAACTCGAATAATATCGAGAACGGAAACGAGGTCAATACTTCCACGGAAATTTCCATGGTGTACGATAAGTTCACCGGCTCCCGGCAGACGCATATTGAAGTGGCGGAAAATCAACCTGTCACTGTGGTTGTCGAAATCGTCACCGATAAAGGTTCGCTGGAGGCTACCATTGTCCGGGATGCCGGTAATGATGTCCGTTACGAGGGCCACCAGATTCCGACCTCTTCCTTTACCGTCGGGCTGAACGACCCGGGACGTTATACCCTGAATATCAAAGCCGTCAACCATGCCGGTAGTTTTTCTTTTAAATGGGGAAAATAGTGCGTCTTTCTTTGTTTGTATTTTGTATTAAGGAGATAGATTGTGGCAAAAAAAGTATTGCTGGTCTACGCTACCCGTTATGGCGCTACTGAAACTACCTCGGCGGAGATCGCCCGGGTGCTGCAAGGGGAGGGGCTGGAGGTCAAGGTGGTTAACATAAAAAAGGAAAAGGTCAAGGCCATCGCTCCTTATGACTTGATCATTGTCGGCGGGGGGATGCAGATGGGGAAGTGGCCCGGCGAGCCGGAGGCTTTCCTGGATAAGTTTCAAAAGGAATTGGCTGGAAAGAAGGTCGCCATCTTTATCTCCACTGCTTCCCAGGCTTTACTTGAACATGATAATAAGCCGGAAGAGATCGAGAAAAACCGGAAATACCTGGCGGAAAGGGCAACTAAATACAACCTGCAGCCGGTTGCCACGGCCATTCATGGCGGCGTCTGGGACTTCAATAAGATGAATTTCCTGTTCCGTAAGGCCTTGTCCAGTACTAAACCCCAGATCGAAGCCGCCGGATATAAAGAGATACAGCCGGGACTTTATGACACCCGTGATTGGGATGCCATTCGCAGTTGGGCAAAGGAACTGGCTGGCAAAATAACAAAATAGTTCACTGATTTGTTCGGTTTTTCCTTCGTCGAGCATCTTAATAATAAGAGAACTACCGGAAAAAAGGGTCTACCGGGATGGGTCTCCGGTACTAGTGAGGCTGAAAATTGGCGAATCGACTGAGGATGCCGAAACTATTACTATTGACTGACCTGCTGTTGCTGATGGTATTGTGTTTGCCTGGCTGTACCGGTGCGCCCGGACCGTCCGCCGGCACCGGGATCTCAGGTAAACCGTATACTCCCCCCTCGGGACTCCCCACCACCACCTCCAAAACGCCGCCTCCCGCCACCGCGGCCACCCTGCCTCCTCGGATTACACTGGAACCGGTAAATATGCCGCCGGATATGTCCGGCCGGATATCTGAGATGCTTAAGTATCTCCCTGATGCCACGGACATCAATCATGGGGTTGTTTGTTTTATCGATTACCGTGCCTGGCAGGAAACACTGGGTATCGATATCACTGGTTATCAGGATGACCAGGGTAATATTTCTACTTTGAGTGAAAATACTTACGTCAATGACCTGGTACTTTCTCCCTTTAATACCGCAGGTACTACACGGATAGGATGGGAATCGTGGGTAGGTCAGCCTCCCTTTATCAGTGGTATGGGTTTATATTTTGGTTTGTTCGGTCAAACACAATTACTCGAAACACCGGTACGTACAATCAATATCGGTTACGGCCCGCTGGATATCGAGCGGAGTATCTGGTGCCGAATATATGGCACGATTATACCTGGCACTTGTGAAGCTATTAAAGGTAGTTTTGATGTAGGTGTTATCGCTCAGGCGGTCGGGAATAATCCTGATCCGGCTTCTGCCCCGTTATATTCCCACAGTAACGGAGTAGATATTTATTCCTGGGATGATTCACGCATTTTTGACCGCGCTTTAAACCCACCGATCTTTGATGATTACGGCCAGGGCCGGACGCTGGCGGTCCAGCCGTATGATATCTTCGGCTGTATACAACCGGAGATGATCGATAACATGATTGATGCCAGTCAGGGAAAGATGACCAGCCTATTGGGCTCACCCCTATTTCAACAGACGGCTAATAAACTGGAATTGCTGGGAGCCATGTCAGCGGTGTTCTACGATGGTTTTATGGTACCGGAACGCTACTCCGGAAGTGGGGAAAAGTATATCCAGCAGCAGGAGGAGTTGTTCGAAAAATCCGCCTTGACGGCGCCTCTCCTGGCGCCGTATGTGGCTTATGGTTCCGGCCTTGGTGTTGATGAACTGGGGCTTTTCGTTGCCCTGGTACTGGTATATGACTCCCCCGATTTGGCGGAAAAAGATGTTTTCACACTTAAGGAGCGTTTGGCGGCGGGCTATAACACCACCAAAGACCCCTGGGCGGTCGAAGTAGAATCTTCTGAAATCTGGTCGGATGGGGTTGCGTTGTGCGCTAAATTGAGAGGTAATGTGACCAGTTACTGGGACTGTTTTATCGGCCAGGAACCGCTGCTGGTCAGGGCGAAGTGATGCCGGCTTATTGCTGACAGGCCCGTACCAGCTTCCGCCCCAGCCGTTTCAGCTTTTCTTCCAATGCCATATCCCGTGCCGCGTCCCCCGGTAATTTTGCCAGCGTCGTTACGCTGCCTACCCACGGCATCCGGCATAACTTGGCATAGACCTGGAAATTGCGGACCGTCTGTCCAACCCCTTCCTCGGCCACCGCCAGCCCCGCCGCCTTTTTCCCCTCCAATCTCGGCCAGATGGCGCAGGTCCGGTCCAGGAAATTCTTCAGTAAACCGGAAAGCATCTCGAAATAACCCGGCGTGGCCAGGACGATGGCATCGGCGGCCAGCAGTTTCGGATAGACAGCGCTCATCTCGTCTTTGATGGTACAGATGCCTTTCCGTTCCTTGCCCCCCTCCTCACATTTCAGGCAGCCCCGGCACATTCGGATATCCATCTTCCGGAGCAGCAAAATTTCCGTTTCCGCTCCGTTTCGCGCGGCTTCCGCCATCAGGGCGTTCAGCATCCACTCGGTGTTGCCCTTGCGCGGTGAACCCGATATTCCGATTATCTTCATATGCGTTCCTGGTCGCTCTACTGGACGACCCCGTTGATATACAGCACAGTGCTCAGCATGGCCAGGGCGTTCCATACCGCATGCAGGAAGAGGGTACTCCACAGGGAATTGGTTTTGAAACGTACCAGGCCGAATACGACTCCCAATATCAGGATGGATAAGATGCCGTAAACACTGTACTGCATGTGCAGCAGCGCCCAGACGACGGCGGTGATGGCAATGGTCCATATGGTGCCCAGGCGGCTCTGCTGGAAACCGACAAAAACAAAACCCCGGAAGAAAGCCTCTTCGAATAACGGGGCAAAGACGACCACGGCGATCCATAACAGGGCTGGCCAGGTGCTGGTTTTATAGGTATCGACCAGGAACAGGGTGTCCTGGGGTGCCTGCAAGAACTGGTCGAGCACGAAAGACAAGCCGACCAGGCCGATAATTACCAGCGATAATATCAGGAAGGTTTTTTTGGGCAGCGCTTTCAAGCCCAGGTATTCCTGTATTCCCGGGCCTTTGCGCATCTTGATAAAGATAAAGGTCAGGCCGGTACCCAGGATGGCGGAAATGATCGTGACCCAGGAGATGATGTCGCCGTTCGACGCCATATCATAGATCGCTTCTACGTCGATATTTTCGGCATCGGAGATTATTTTACCGATTATAAAAACCGCCGCGGTAATGGTTTGCGCAAACAGGTAGACGGCCAGGATGGCGATGCCCAACCCGAACGTCGCCCAGCCGCCCCATACCGGCTTTTTCTCCTCTGTTATTACTGGTTGTAGCTCGTTAATCAAAGTAGTCTTATTCTTATAATATCTTTGCTGTACTAATATTAGCTGGTATATTAAGTGAGAAGCGTATCATTGCTTGAATATCAAGTCAATATCTACTAATATTTGCTACTTCTTTCACAGGGAGAATTGCATGGCCGTTATGCCGGAACAGATAGAGATCAAAGAAGTGGATGCGGCTAATGCCCGTGACATCTATACCGTGGACAGTACTTATGAGATACGATCCCGGATCGTCCCGTCCTTAAAGGACGGTGTTTTTACCTTTGTGATTACAGAAAACGACCGGATTTTCTATAAATCATATCCCGATGATCCCTTTGATTACACCGCTTTTATGCATAATCCCGATAAGGTGGCTTATTTAGCTTACCTTGGCCGTCAGAACATCGGCCAGATCATCGTCAAGCGGTGGTGGAACCGCTTTGCCTGGGTGGATGATATCCGCGTGGCCCGCCGGTACCGGCAGGCTGGTGTCGGGAAAAAGTTAATGGATGCTGCCGTCTCCTGGGCACGGTTATACGGCTATCCCGGCATCATGCTGGAAACACAGGACGTTAATGTACCGGCTTGTTTGTTTTATCAGGAGTACGGCTTTACCCTTGGGGGCGTGGATAAACTGCTTTACCGGGCTTCGCTGTATCCCGGTGAAACGGCTTTGTTCTGGTATCTTGTTTTTTAATGTTTCTGATTTTCGATTTTTCCCGTGCGGGCTCGTTTAATAGGTATAAATTGTTATTGACATTCGTTAATATCGAGTATGATATAATAAATAGTATAAGTTAATGCCTGAGAATATCAGGGACACTTAATGGGCGATGTATTCTGGTTGGCAAGTTTGGTTAAAGGGGGGGCACGGAGAAGTTGTGTCACCCTTTTTATTTTGGGGAATGGCTGCGGCTTGGAGTGGAAAGCTGTTGCGTAAGGAGCATTGAACTTACGATGAATAACACGAATATCGACCGTCCTGAATATGGCGGCAAGGTTGTTTTAAGAGACGGCTCGGCGATGGCCTTCCGTCCGATCACAAAAGAGGATGCCAGGGCCTGGTTGGATTTCTATCACCGTTTGAGTGACCGTCCGGAATCTCTCCGGCTGCAGCGCGTCCCGTTTAGCATCAGCATGGAAGATGCCCAGCGTTACTGTGATATCGACTATGTAAATCAGTTTGCCCTGGTAGCGGAAGTCCGTGAAGGTCGTGAGAAGTACATTGTTGCTGTCGGCCGGTATACCCGGATGCTGGACTCCCGGACGGCCGAGATGTCGCTTATTGTCCTGGCTTCTTATCAACAGAAAGGCATCGGTACCAAGCTGATCGAGTACCTGGCTGCTGCCGCCCGCAAACAGGGCATCGAATTCTTCGAAACCCGGATTCCCCAGGATAATACGGCCATGCTCTCTGTTTTCCGGAGTTATGGCTTTCCTATGAAACAATGGCTGGAAAGGGATGTCTACCGTGTCTCCTTTTCCCTGAAACGTTCCCCTCAGATCGATGAAAAGAAAGACGAACGGACGGCCCAGGCTACCCACAAGTCGCTGGACTATATCCTGAAACCGCATTCCGTTGCTGTTATCGGGGCCTCGAACCGTCCTGGAGCCATGGGCCAGCTTATCCTCCAATCGATGCTGCAGTGTGGTTTTCAAGGCCCCGTCTATCCCATTAATGCCAATTACGATACCATCATGTCGGTCCCGGCATATCCCTCGGTACTGGCGGTCCCCGGCGATGTTGACCTGGCAGTAATTGCCGCTCCTTCCGCCCAGATCCTCAATATTGTGGATGAGTGTGGACGTAAAAAAGTGAAGGGCATCATCGTCATCGCCGACGGCTTCCGGGAAAAAGACGAGCGGGGTGCTCTCCTGGAGAAAGAGATGGTGGATGCTGCTTTCAGTTACGGAATGCGCATCATCGGCCCGAACTGCATGGGGGCCATCAATAACGATCCCCAGGTGAAATTAAATGCTACCTTTGCCCCGGTGGCACCCGTTCCCGGTAATATCGCCTTTGTTTCCCAGAGCGGCGCGGTCGGGCTGGGTGTCCTGGAATATGCCAACAATATGGGGCTGGGCTTGTCTTATTACGTCAGCATTGGCAACCGTGCCGATATTGCCTCCACCGACCTGCTGCTTTATTGGGAAAACGACCCGGCGGTCCGGGTGATATTGTTGTACCTGGAATCTTATGATGATCCCGAACTGTTCGTCCGGGTGGCCCGGCGCGTTTCCCGTAGTAAACCGGTGCTGGCGATCAAGGGCGGCAGCACGCCCGAAGGCTCACGGGCGACGCGGTCGCATACCGGGGCGATGTCGACTTCCAGTATGGTTTCTGCTGCCCTGCTGCGGGAAGCCGGGATTGTGGCGGTAAATACTATCAACGAACTCTTCGAGTCCGCTGTTTTACTGGCCAATCAACCCGTCCCCCGGGGTAGAAATGTGGCCGTATTGAGCAGCGGCGGCGGCCCCGGCATCCTGGCGGCGGATGCTTGTGCCCGTAACGGTTTGAAGCTGCCGGAACTTTCCTCGGCAACCCTCGCCCGTATTAAATCGGTGATTAAACGTGACATTAATATCAACAACCCCATCGATTTGACTGCCGGCGTCAGCCCGGAGGAATTTGAATCCGCCCTTAAAATCCTCGCTGAGGATCAGGATTTCGATTCTATTATCACTATCTATATCCCCCCGGCGGGCCTGGATAGCTCCGCTATCGAAAAGGCTATCGGCCGCGCCGCCCCGGTGGCCCGGCAGCATGGCAAAACCTTGCTTGCCAGCTTTGTGGGCACCGTGCTTGCCAAGGGAAAACAGATGGGTGACAGCTTCATCCCGTATTATCTTTTCCCTGAAGAAGCCGTCCAGGCTTTGGCTAATGCCGTGAAATATCATGAAATAAATAATCAGACTACCGGACGCCTGCCTGATTTCCCGGACATCGACCGTGACCAGGCCCGCCGCTTATTTAGGGAAATCCTGGCTCAAAAAGACGAAGCGCCGCTGTGGCTTGCTGCCTCAGACATTTATCAGATATTCAAGTGCTACGGTATTAATTTTGCGGAAAATGCCCTGGCGGCATCTCCTGAAGAAGCCGCAGAAATCGCCGCCCGGATCGGCTACCCGGTGGTGATGAAACTGAATTCGTCTACCATTACCCATAAGTCGGATGTCGGCGGCGTGGTCACTAATATCAAGAATCAAGATGAACTTTACCGGGCTTACGCCGCCATAAAAACCAGCCTGGCACGAATCGGTAAGGAACGTGAGATGCAGGGTGTCATGGTACAGCGTCAGGTGGCGGAAGGGGTGGAGGCGATCGTGGGGGTCAACCGCGACCCGCTGTTGGGCCATCTCGTCATGTTCGGTTTGGGTGGAGTGCTGGCGGAATTGATCCAGGATACTGCTTTGAAATTACTACCCTTGACGGACGTAAAAGTTAAAGACCTGATCAATTCAGTGAAGCTGTCCCGCCTGCTCCGGGGCTATCGGGGTATGACGGCTTATGATACCCAGTCCCTGGAACAATTGCTGCTGCGCGTCTCCCTGCTGGTGGGGGATTTCCCGCAGATCGCCGAAATGGACCTGAATCCGGTCAAAATTCAGACCGGGGGCCAGGGTTATTGGGTGGTTGACGGGCGTATCCTGATCAGTTGAATACTTGCGGTGACGGATATCTCTGTAATACGTGATCGTTGCTTGAATTTTTCCGCGCCAGGGAAGGTCAGGCCGCCGGGATCGTTTGGTTAGCCGGCAATTTCCCGGCACTGAGAGCATGCAGGGTGAACTGGTAGATAAAGTCGGCATATTCCTGGACGGAGACCCGGCCTGTCGGGGAGAACCATAGCCGGCTCCTGATGATTGCCGATGAAATGGTATAAACGGCCAGTTTGACATCGAGGTCCCTGAAATATCCCTGTGCGATTCCATCTGAGATTATCTGTGACAGTATCTCGTCATGTTGATTACGTAATTCGATGACGGTACGCCGGTGCCTGGGATTCAGGTGGCTTAATTCCGAATCGGTAAGCATGCCCTGGAGCCGGTGTTTGCCGAGGTGCCTCTTCACCTCGGTATCCATAAAAAGCTTTAACTTTTCGACAGGATTTTTCCCTATATTTTCTTCGAGTTGTTTGGTGTCTTTTACCAGTTCCTCCAGTTCGATGCGTAATGCTTCGAACAGGATTTCCTCTTTGTTTTTGTAATAATAGTAAACATTGGTATTTTCAAAGCCGCAGGCATCGGCGATGTCTTTCAGGCTGGTGCCTTCATAACCTTTTTCCCAGAATAAGTCCCTGGCTTTTTCCAGTATCTCATTCTGCTGCGCTTTATACTTCTGTTTTTTCATCGGGTTTATTTTAACAACTATCTTTATCAGGAAACAACTAGGTCTCCGTTGTTATTGTTTTCAAGTCTTTTATTTTATATTATATTAAATATTTTGAAGATATGTTAAAATATTTTAATAAAGGTTAAAATAACTGTTTGACAGATATTAGCCTGGTACTTCCGGGAGAATGTGATGAGTATGAAAAAAAGGATATTCTACGGCTGGATATTGTTGGCGGCGCTGGTAATTATCGGCGCCATCGGCCCGATGACCCGGTACAGCGTTTCCGCCTTCTTTCCCGACCTTTCGCAGGACCTGGGTTGGTCGCGGTCGCTCATCGGGACGGCGCAGAGTGTTTCTTTGTGGGTTTATTCGTTCGTTTCCATCCTTACCGGCCTGATGATCGACCGTATCGGCGGGCGTAAGGTAGTTTTATTTGGCGGCATTGTCTGTCTTATCGGATGGCTGCTACTGTCTACGATGAACTCGGCCTGGCAGCTCTTTTTATTCTATGGTGGTATCATGGGCATCGCCATCAGCTTCACCCACCTTGTCTGTGTCCAGTCCATTTCGCGAAAATGGTTCATTAAAAAAGCCGGCCTGGCCGGCGGCATCGTTGGGTCGGCTTTTGCCGTCGGTACTTCTATCTTTAGCCCGCTATTAACGTCGCTGGCCTCGGATTATGGCTGGCGTAGTGTTTCCCTGGTGGCGGCTTTTGTTTCCGGTATTCCCATCATCTTATTGGCCTTATTTGTCATCAGGGATACCCCGGAATCGATGGGCTTATCTCCAGACGGTAATCCACCGTCAGTACCTTCTCCGCAAACTGGAGGTAATGATAAACACTGGTCTGTTCGGGAAGCCCTTAAAACACGCCAATTCTGGCTGCTGTTCATTTCCTATAGCCTGACCGGGGTAGTTTACAACGGTATCATCGGCCATATCGTTATCTGGGCGGTGGATTTAGGCAGCAGCGCTGCGGCTGCCGGTATCTTTGTGGCTTTGTTTAACGGCCCGTCGGTAGCTGCCAGGATTTGCGGCGGTATGATGGGTGATTGGCACGGCAAACAAAAAATCCTGATTATCGGTACTGCCTTGTCACTCTTGGTGGCTTTATTCGGCTTTTTCGGGGTGGCTTCCGCTACCATGCTGACGGTCTTTATCATCATCATCGGCCTGGCCGCCGGCTTTTCCAACACCCTCTTTGCACCCTACCTGGGAGACCTTTACGGCCGCCAGAATGTCGGTTCGCTGTTCGGCATCCTGACTCTTGGCTGGGGATTGATCGGTGGAGTGGGGCCGCTTTTATGGGGGCGGATTTACGATTGGTCGGGTGGTTACCAGATCGCTTTATTGATATCGGTCATTTGTTATGCCGCTGCCCTGGCTGCCGTATGTATGATCCGCCCGTTGCAAGAGCCGGTCGCAGCTAAAACATCCCTTATCTTGTCCAAATCACATGCCCGGCAAAAATCGGCCATTATCAGCTAATGCCCCATGGTCGGATGAGTTGGTGTTTTATGTTATTATTGCCATGATTATTTTGTTTTAACCAGGGATTGAAATAATGGTCTTTTCTTCCGGTTTATCGTTGCGGTTGCTCGGGGAATTCAAATTGTGCGGTTCTGATTGGAACAATCAGGAATTTGCGGGTTTATTTGCCAGACTTGGTGCCATAGCCAATACTGCTGGAGGGCCGGTCCGGTATGTCCGTTATTATGGTCAAGTGTCTGGACAGACTGAGGTCCGTTTTTTCGGCATTAATATTGATTCCCCTGTTTCTATCCCACCGGGGATGGTGGTTATTGAACTGAATAAAGATTCCGTTTCTGTTTACCGTCCTACCCTGACCGGTCCAATACAAGTTTGGAGTGACCGCCTAACCTGGAACTGGTTCAATGGTTCTGTGATTGTGGCACCGGTATGCGAGTTCACGGTACGCAGTCCTGCCGGTTGGACGGTTAAAGCAGATCATCCCATGGTCGAGTTTATCTTGTCGGCTAATACCTATTACGAAAGTGGCAAAATACTAAATGATGAAGTAGCCCTGTTAGAATATGACCGGCAATGGCCGGTGCAGTACGAAGAAATGGCTAGTTGGCTGCGTCAGACTATTCCTCCGGAATTTGCTCTGCGTATCGAGCATTACGGCAGCACTGCCATTCCGGGTATGCCGGCGAAACCGGTCATTGATATCCTGCTTGAAGTCCCCTCCTTTGCTGAAGCCAGGCGTCAACTGATCCCGGCTTTTATTCGGCCTGATTGTGAATACTGGTGGTATCACGATCATATGGTATTTATCGTGCGTGACCGGCCGATGGGAGTGCGCACACATCATATCCATGCCGCTCCTGCCGGGCATCCTGTGTGGGATGGCCTGGCCTTCCGGGATTATCTACGGACACATCCAACTGCAGCTGAACAATATGCTGATCTCAAGCGCAAACTGGCTTCCCGGCATCTTGCAGACCGCGAAGCATATACGGACAGTAAAGCGCAGTTTGTGCGTGAAATTACGAAGCAAGCCCTCGCCATCTCTTCTCCTGAAAAACCTGGGGAGTAAAACCATTCCCATTCTTCGCTTCGTGTCCGGTTGAAATGCGGATGTCTGGACTTTGAATCATTTATATTGCTGCGTGTTAGTCCCGGGCGTTATGATTGTGCTATGAAACCGGTGATCGAAAGCCGCCAAGGTGCCTATCTGGGTATCGATCCGCATTTTCTTGGTAGTTTTCGCTGTCGGTATCATGGCCCTCATTTTGATGTCTACGATTCTCCTGATAACATCAATCGTCTTCTCCTGGTAAAGTCCTCCCGTATGCCGGATGACGAGGATCTGGTCAAGGGTGTTTACGGTATCGATTTCAACCGTCCTAAGCCGGATTTTCCGGCAGCATTAAGATATGCTGCAGCCTTGCCGCAAGGCTACCAGTGGCTTAACGGCATTGCTTTCGCTGCCAGGGCTAATGAAGAATATGAAAAGAAAGCCTCGGTTTGGGACTCCTTCTATTCACATATCTGGGATAATGAGGCTCAGACTGTTTGGGTTGTCCCCCATTCCGGTAGTGTGAACCGGGCTCCAGATGATGTCCTGCGTTTTCCGGAACTCATGATCGATAGTTTCACTGCCGGTATCGCTGCCTTTTGTTCTTTGAAGAATACCCGACAGCCCTTACAGCGTATCATGATAGCCATCCACAGTACCGGCCACCTGGGCGGCGTTGTTAACCTGGGTGATTTTGGCATCCTTGATGAACAGGCGATCAAATCAGCAGCTGCCCGCATGGAAGCTAAATATCATGACCGTGCCCAGACTCAAGCGGAAGTATTCAAACGGAAATATTGTGACATAACGATGAAGGTCCTGGCGGAGATTCAGCAAAAACGCGGTACCCTGGATCCGGACAAACTAAGGCATGTTTCCTATGACGATTATTTGACAGTCAGGTATTATGAAAAAGGACTGGCCCTTTACCGGCAGCTGCTAGCGGTATATTCACTACCCGGATTTCAGGATGCTTTGCAGGATATTGCAAAAATTCAAGTTCCGGTTGTCACTGTCAATTACTTCTACACCGGCAGAAATGTGGGGCGGCTTCTGGGTCTGCCGCAGCAGATCACTGCCGGGCAAATGGGTTCTGCTTTGGTCGTTGAGTGTTCCCGGACATACTCGGCTAACGACCCGGATCTGGTCTCGGACATTATCCTGGATGTAAAGAACGAATTATTTTCTAGAATGATAAACTAATATTGGTGCTTGTATATGTTGATCATCAGGCAATATGTGGCGTCGGATTGTAAAGCAGTACGAACACTTCATGATCTAGCCCTTGGTCAGACGGGGGCACTCCTTCCACAGAGTGCTCTGGATGAAGATTTGGATAATATCAAGAAGCTATATCTGGATGAAAATGGAGAATTTCTAGTCGGTATCCTGGACGGCAAACTGGTTTGCATGGGAGCTCTCCTGAGAAAATCTAACAATCTTGCCGAGATCAAGCGGATGCGTGTCCATCCGGATTATCAGCGTAGAGGATTTGGCCGGGAAATTCTTGATGCCCTGATAAAACGTGCTTTACAAATTGGCTATTCTCAACTCTGCCTGAATACAACTGATAAACAATTCGCTGCTCAAAAGTTATATGAAAAGAATGGTTTTAAGGAAACTCATCACTCTCTTTTTTCGGGGCTGGAATTGATATTCTATGAAAAAACCTTGGTATAAAAATGCTTTTCTAGTCATTACCTGTTATTAGTTACATGTAGCTTAACTAATATTGGAGGCAGGGCAGGTTGATCTCGATTAAGACAGCCAGGTTGGTCATCAGGAATTTTGTCCCCGATGACTGGCGTAGCCTTCAGTCTGTCATCATCGATAAGGAATCGTCTGCCTGTGCGGCTTACGATTACCCGTTTCCCACTTCGGATGACGCCGTACAGGAAATAACCGGGAAATTTGCCCAAAGCGATGATTTCCTGGCGGTCTGCGAACAGTCCTCGCAAAAAGTCATCGGCTATATCGCTGTCAACGTGGAGGATACGAAGACGAGGAACCTGGGTTATGCCTTGCATTCTGCTTACCACCAGCAGGGTTATGCTGCTGAAGCTTGTATCGCCGTGATAAATTATGCCTTTCGTAATCTGGGTGTTGAGAAGTTTACCAGCGGTACCGCTAATCTGAATCACCCGTCATACCACTTATTGATAAAATTAGGTTTTCAGAAAACCGGAGAGACTGTCACTTCCTTCCGTACGGCACCGGATGGGAAACCCATCGAATTTACCGGCTCGTCTTTCTTGCTTGGAAAAAGCGCATGGTTGAAACAGGACTATGCCGGCTTGACATAAAATGAAAAGCCGGGCCGGCAGGCTGTCTTGCCCTCATAGCCCGGCTTTCTCGTGGACCAATTAGTACTTTATTCTGTTAAGAGTTCCCTGTTATCTCCAGGTGTCGATACTGTAGGCTTGACCGTGGCCGCCGCCGTACCGCCCAGAAGCCGTCTCTTCCATGTTGATAACAACGATATTATAATCGTTGAACGGGTCGTTGCCGCCGGCCGGCACCATGTAGTCGTCCGGCAGTTCCCGCCACGGTTTGCCTGAGGTCGGTTCAATGCCCAGCCAGCCGTTGGTGGTGAAGTCGGGCATGCCGCGCATGCGGTACCTGCTAACCGGCTCGAAACTCTGCTTCCAGATCCATTCGTAGATCGACTGCTTAGTCTTGAAGCCGTAGTCGTAAAGGTCCTGGGCCATCTGCTGCGGCAGGATCAGGGTGAAGCCGCCTTCCATGGTGGCCCAGATGTCCTTGATGAGATAGGCCAGGTAGTTATGGGGGCCGGGGATGCCTTTCACGCCCAGGAAGCGGGCGATGGCGCCGTGGCCGGTCCGCTGCAGGGAGCGATAAACGCCCGGCATGTGCGCCTGGCCGATACCCCAGTTGCCGGCACCGGTAGTCATCAGGATGCTCTCATTTTTCTTAAAGCCGAGTTCTTCATTCAAGCCCAGCCATCCGTTGGGCAGGCCTTCGGCATATTCGGCATAAATAAAGCCCCCGTTCATGGTCGGGCTGCCCATGGTGGTAATGGTGCTGATGGTTTCCTCGTAGCCGCCGAGATTGCGCCACATGATGCTGCCGACGCGGCCCAGGGTCTTGTTAACCGGATTGCCGGGGCCGAAGATAAAGTTGGTGACGTTCATGCCGATCTCTTTGTAGATCGGGCCGCTGACGATATAAGCCCCACCGCCGCCCCGCCCGTCGCCGGTGCCGCCGCCGGATTCCGCCATGGCCAGCACCACCGGGAAATACTCCGGCTTGCAGCCGGCCATCACGGCGTTGACGGCGACCTGTTCCACGGTGGCCGTGCGGTACATGGGCATGAATTCTACGACTTCCCCCTTCTTCCGGGTAATAGCCCTTTCCACGGCAGCCGAGGGGCCGCCCTTGATCACCTGTTCCCGCTGTAACATGATCAATTCATCCGGTTTGTGGCTGGTGCCCTTGAGCATGGCGGCCACGCGGTCTTCGGTGGGGATGACCACCGGCAGGCCGTCGGTATACTTGGAGAACGGGGCCCCCAGCAGGCGGGGGATATCGATGGTCTGATTGTAGAATTCTTCCGCCTCGGGTAAGGTGCCTTCGAACAATATTCGCGATTGTTTCGGTGCCCACTCACCCCTCTCTTTTTCTTCTGCTGTTAACGGCCGGGTGAGGGAATCGAGGACCGGTTCCAGGATTTTGTGGGCTTCTGAGACACCGCCCACGGAGTTGCGGGAGGCTACCACGAACCTCAGCTTGGGTAAGCCGTGAACGACGGCATCGTGTTTCACTTTTTCCGTTTCTTCATTGAAGACGATCATCACGGTGGGGATGCCGGAGGCTTCCAGGTCAGCTAAATAAGGCAACTGCCTATTAACTGCGCCGTGTCACCAGCAGACGCCGAGGATGACGGCGTCGGTGGTCTTCCTTTCTTCCTCGGTCAATTCCCAGGGGACGATGTGGTATCTGCGCTTAACGGTCCAGTTGACGTTGGGATAGTCGGATTTCAGCTTCTTTTCCAGGGGGACCCAGATATCGGCTTCGCCGCAGATGCAGAGGTGAACGGTCTTGCCGTCCAGTTTATCCAGGCGGGGGGCCAGGGGCAGCAGTTCTACGGGTTCCTGGTTGCCTATAGGATTCAAACACTTATAGGTTTTGTCATTTCCGGCCACGATTTCTCCTCCTTAATTATTAACCGGTATTCATACTCTTTTTCTTAATTTATGGCGATTATAACGCAATTCACAGATGACAAACAATTTTTTGGGGGACAATATGATGAAAAAGGCCGGGTGGTAAGTAACTTCCCCGGCCTTTTTACCAATACACTTTGCTTTTTTGAGTGTTCTCTATGCTTTGCCGATCTTGAACATCTTGGTGCCGCAAGTCGGGCAGACACCCTGGGTCGCGGGTTTGCCGTTCTTCATGGTGATCGACTTGGTACTCTTCATTTCTTTCTTGGCGCGGCATTTCACACAATATCCCTGCATAGGTACACCTCCAATATTATTTGTATTCAAGACTAGACGCTTCTGAGCGTGTTGTCAATACCCTTGAAGGGGATTTTTAGTTATTTTGTGAAAAATTCTTATATTTTAGTACTTTTATCCACCGGTTATCCCCGGTTTTTACTCCCTCCGGCTGCTTTTTCTCCTATCACTTATAGAAAACAAAAGCAATCAAGGGCATTGAGTAGGCGGAGGTCTTCTGAAATCTGGATAAAGAGAATCCCTGTATTGGGAGCCGTATCTGTCCTTCGCTCATTTGACATCACCGAACACCCGTGCTATGATATCAGAACTTCTGTTTTTACGCCTTGATTTGTGAAATTTAGTAAGTTTAGCGAGGTGTTGATATGATTGATATTTATCGCGCGCAATGAATCAGCCTGTTTCCCTTTTTCTAGCTTCATTCGTTCCCCCATTATTTTAGAAATTTAGAGAGAAAAGGGTTGTTATGTATTTATTATCTTTTCGCTCTTCCTTGGGATTTCGATATTGGATATTTGGATTTATTTAGATATTAGAAATTAGAATTTTCTCCTTTAGCTTCAATTCGTGCCTGAGGTTGTTTCAACAAAATCCGGTATTTAGCCTCGGTTGTTTTTCTTGCCCCCGGATAAATTCTTTATTATGATAGTGACGTGATGATAGCGACACTGATTTACCGGTTCAGACAGGCTTCCTTATGCCTGTTTATATTGATTAGCCTGATTATCCTCTTTTCCGGATGTCGAACGGTTGAAACCAGCTCTTCCGGCCGTATCACCATGCCTGAGTTAACAATTAGTGGGGTTCTTGAAGACCTTGACCGGGACGGTCTGAGTGATGCCTTCGAAGATGGTTTGATGGGCCGGTTTGCCCCCGTGGTCCGTTTTCATCCGGATGAAAAGTATTTCCCCGCTAATATCTCATGGTATTTAGAAAGGGTCCGCCTGCGGTTTGATGTTGAACTGGGTTTCGATAAAGCTTTCCTGGGACTTGGTCAGGTTGATAATTTCCGCCTGATTTCACAACAATATAAAGACCAGTTTTCCGGGCTTTCTGCAGCCTCCACTGATTTCTTCCTGGAACAAACCGATGCCAATGGTGGTGATGGTCTCGACGACTACCGGTTGGCGACCCGGGTGGGGACCGTTGCTTCTGGTTGGACTTGTTACGCCCGCGTCCGTCCTGTCTCATCCGGCATTTGTGATATCCAGTATATTTGCTTTTATGCCTACAACGGTGATCTGCTGACCGGGACTCCGGATAGTGCTCATGAAGCGGATATGGAACATATTACCGTGCGGTTGAATAATAACTATTCTTCAGTCGAGAAAATTTACTACGCTGCCCATGATGGCGAAGGTAAATGGTACCTGCCGGGTACTCCGGGAGACCTTCTTCTGACATCAGATGGGCGTCCAGTTGTCTATTCGGCACTGGATTCGCATGCCAGTTACCCCGCTGCCGGGGAAATTGACCGTGGTTATCTTCCTTCAGACAGGACATCTGAAGGGGGGGTGTCATGGGATTGCCAGTTCGGTTTAATCAACCTTGGTGAAAAGGATTATCCCCGCCCCGGCCAGGAATGGCTGCAGTATTCCGGGCGCTGGGGTGAAATCGGTGAGGTTGGTTTCACAAAAGGGCCCTATGGCCCGGCCTACCAGTCATGGTGGGATGGTGATCCGGGATAGGCCAACCTTAAGGTTATTCCATTTCTTTCGGTATCCAGCCCCGCCGCCTGACCCACCAATAGACCAGGCCGATAGCTCGGAAAGACCAATTTTATGCCACCGGTATAATGTCTACAATCATTAACTAAAGACTGGTTGTAGAATTATTCCTGGATTCTGTGTAATATGTTATACTACGCAAAATAGCATATTTATTGGACGGCTATAAGCCGTGCTAAAATAAAAATCAGGGCTAGCTGCAATGCCGGTCGCACTGTATCTAGCCCTCGAGGTGTTGGTTGTAATGGCCCTGGATTTGACCAGCCTGTTGCCGCTTATCGATGACATTCCTTCATTCCAGCAGATACTGGCTGGGCTGCAAAAAGGCAGCTCGGCTGCTGTTTCCGTGATCGAATCCGCCAGACCTTTCCTGGTTGCCGCTGTGTCCAATCGTTTGCAGGTACCTGTTTTAGTCGTTACCGGGCAGCCGGAGAAAGCCAAGCAGCTTTATGAGCAGGTCATGGTCTGGCATCCGGGCGGCAGTATAAAGCTGTTCCCGGAACCGGAAACCCTACCTTATGAGCGGTTTGCCACTGACAATATCGCCGAAATTGAAAGGATCCAGGTGCTGGCTGCCCTGGCCGGATTTTCCGCCTCCGGACGCCAACCCGGGCCGCTATTGGTCATTGCTTCGGCGGCGGCGTTAATGCCGAAAACCATTTCCCCGGATGACCTCAAAAATGCCAGTTATGAGGTTAAAACGGGGATGACAGCTGGTCCTTTCGACCTGATTGCCCGATGCCAGTCTATCGGTTACCGGGTTGAGGCAATAGTAGATGTCCCGGGTACGGTTTCCCACCGCGGCGGCATCGTAGATATCTTTCCCCCCCATGAAGATAATCCCCTCCGCCTTGAATTTTTCGGTAACACCATCGACAATATCCGTATCTTTGAACCCGCCAGCCAGCGTTCAATACGTGCGGTCCCATCGGTCCGGGTCACTCCGGCGACAGAACTCCCCGGTCTTTCTGCGGTACGCCTGGAGCCTCTTAAACAACTTGATCTATCCGGACTGGAAGAAGAAGCGCGGCAGCAATTGTCAAATGACTTTTTAGAGCTTTCGTCCGGCAGCGGCAGCAGCCCGAATATGCGCCAGTTTTATAGCCCATTTCTCAACCGTCATAGTCTCCTGGATTACTTTTCCGGTAATGCCCTGGTTATCATCGATGAACCGGAGACCTTCGCTGCAGCGCTGGAAGGACTGGAGAACGAGGTCCGGGAGATACATACGGAAAGGGTAAATCAGCATAAACTCCCCGTTGCTTTCCCTCAGCCGGCTTTCACGCGGAATGATATCCAGGATATTTTCTCCCGGCTGCGTACCCTGTCCCTGGCGGAATGGGGTGTTGATATTGATCGGCAGCCACTGCCTTTTAGAACCGCCCCCGGTTATGCCGGCCAGACCGGCGCTTTTATTCAGAAGCTGCGTGAGATGGTCAGCCGGAAAAATCGCGTGGTCGTTATTTCCAACCAGGTTTCTCGTCTATCGGAATTACTGGAAGAGCAGGGCATGACTGCTCCGGTGCTGACAGAAATAAAGCAGACTCCGCCTATCCCTTCGCTTACTCTGGCGCAGGGATTACTGGGAGAGGGGTGGGTACTCAACGACCACACGCATATTTTCACCGATACCGAGATTTTCGGTTTTACCAAGCAGCGGCGCTTACTGCGGCGGCGCCCTGTGCCGCGCCACAAACTATCGATCGATATCACGCCGGGAAATTACGTAGTCCATGTGGAACACGGCATTGCTAAATTGAACGGTGTTATTACCATGACCACGCGCGAGGGCGAAAAAGAATACCTGGTCCTCGAATACGCCGCCGGTGATAAATTATATGTCCCGGCTGACCAGATCGACCGGGTATCGCGCTATATCGGATCCGGCGACCATGCTCCGGCATTGAGCCGGTTAGGGACCCAGGACTGGACGCGGACCAAGCAGAAGGTCAATGAAGCAGTTGAAAAGGTCGCGAAAGAACTACTGGCTTTATACGCTACCCGTGAAGTTGTCCCCGGTTATGCTTTTTCCCGGGACACCCTGTGGCAGCAGGAACTTGAAGCTTCCTTCCCTTACGTGGAGACGCCCGACCAGCTTACCGTCCAGGCTGAGGTCAAGGAAGATATGGAAAAAACCAGGCCCATGGACCGCCTGGTCTGTGGTGACGTTGGTTACGGCAAGACCGAGATTGCCGTCCGGGCTGCATTCAAAGCGGTCATGGATCATAAGCAGGTGGCGATTCTGGTGCCGACTACTGTTCTGGCAGAGCAGCATTATGTGACTTTCAGCCAGCGCTTTTCTGCTTTTCCCATTCGGGTGGAGGTACTCAGCCGTTTTCGTACACCACGGCAACAGGAAAAGATACTCGATGGATTGGCTGATGGTACTGTCGATGTTTGTATCGGCACCCACCGCCTCATCCAGAAAGATGTCAGTTTCAAGAACCTGGGTTTACTTATTATCGATGAAGAGCAGCGCTTCGGCGTCGCCCACAAGGAGTTCCTTAAAAAGATACGCCATGAAGTGGACGTCCTGGCTCTGAGTGCTACTCCCATCCCGCGTACTTTGCACATGTCCCTGGTCGGTGTGCGCGACATGAGTGTCATGGAAACACCGCCTGAAGACCGCCAGCCGGTTAAAACCTTCGTCGCGGCTTACGACGACCGCCTCGTCCGTGAGGCGATCAGCCGTGAACTGGAACGCAACGGACAGGTCTTTTTCCTGCATAACCGCGTGCAGAGTATCGATTTTGTGGCGAGTAAGCTACAGATGTTGGTCCCGGAAGCCCGCTTCGTAGTGGGTCACGGCCGGATGGACGAAGAACAACTGAACCGGGTCATGACGGATTTTGTGCAGGGCAAAGCCGATGTTTTGGTCTGTACTACCATTATCGAGTCCGGTCTGGATATGCCGAATGTGAATACCTTGATCGTCAACCAGTCCGACCGTTTCGGTCTGTCGCAACTGTACCAGCTGCGGGGCCGGGTAGGGCGCGGGACCAATACCGCCTATGCTTATTTCCTTTATGACAGGGGCAAGCGGATTACGGAGCTGGCAGAAAAACGGCTGCAGACGATCTATGAAGCGACTGAATTGGGCGCCGGATTCGGTATCGCCATGAAAGATTTGGAGATCAGGGGTGCCGGCAATCTCCTCGGCGTGCATCAAAGCGGACATATCAGTGCGGTTGGTTTCAGCCTGTATACACAGTTACTGGCACGTGCGGTAGATGAAATGAAAGCGAAACAGGCGGGCATCCCTGAAGAAAAGGTCAAAGAAGCGCATTTACCTCCTCCCACCATTGACCTGCCCCTGCCGGCATATATTCCCGAAGATTATGTAGAAGACTTGAATACCCGTATTGCCCTGTACCAGAAGCTGGTCCGGCTGGAGAAAGTGGCCGGGATCGATTCTTTACGCCAGGAATTCAGCGACCGCTTCGGGTCTCTTCCTAAAGAGTTGGAGAACTTGCTTTACGCAGTCAAAATAAAGCTTCTGGCTTCACGCGTCCATATCGAATCGGTAGGCCTTGATGAAGGCGAGATCGTCCTCAGGCGCTTTGAAGGCATGCGCTTCTCCCGTGAAAAGATGGAACCATTTTTACGGGGACTGCGTTTACCGCTGGGCAGCTTACGCTTTGATCCCCTGGCAGTACGCTTGCATCCCAAGCGTATTGGGACAACCTGGCCGCAGGTCCTGGAAGAAGTAATACGGCGGATCGCCTGAGATACCGAACCCTTTTTCTATGTGTTAATTACCGGTCCGGATGCGGTTTTTCGTATAGTGCTTCCACGGCGGCAACTTCAGCGGGGGTTAATTTCCAGTTTGCCGCCGCGGCATTTGCTGTCACCTGTTCCGGTTTCCTGGCTCCGGCGATGACGCTGGATAACCAGGGCTTTGCCAGCAGCCAAGCAATGGCCAGTTCTCCCAGCGTGTGACCGTATTCTTTGGCAAAATTGTCCAGTTTCGTAATCAGGTCCCAGTTAGCTTCATCGTAGATGCGTTTCAGTCCGGGAAAAACGGACGTTGCTAACCGGCTGTCCGGCGGCAATGCCTGGCCGCGCTGGTATTTTCCGGTTAACAACCCGTTAGCCAGGGGGCTGTAAGGTACCACGCTGAGATTATGGGCCAGACAGCATGGCACCAGTTCTTTTTCGATACGGCGGGCCAGCATATTATAACCTTGCTGCATAACCACAAATGCTGTCAGGTATTCCGTTTTTGCCGTCCACATGGCTTCACTGATCTGCCAGGCATCAAAGTTGGAGCATCCGATATAACGTATTTTGCCGCCTTTAATAAGGGTGTCGAGAGTCGCCATAGTTTCGGCGATGGGTGTGGCTCCATCGGCGGTGTGCATGTAATATACATCGATATAGTCCGTCTGCAGGCGTTTAAGACTGTTCTCCACTGCCTGCAGGATATAGTATCTCGAGCTGCCCTTCTCGTTTGGACCATTACCCATCGGCATGCCGAACTTGGTGGCGAGGATTACCTGGTGCCGTTTCCCTTTCAATGTCCTGCCGATGATCTCTTCCGAATGGCCCCGGTCGTATACGTCGGCAGTGTCGATGAAATTGATGCCGGTATCGATAGCCTGGTTGATTACTGTGGACGATGTAGATTCATCCGCCCACCAGCCGAAATTGTTGCCGCCCAGTCCAATCTCCGAAACCATGAGTCCCGAATTACCCAACCGCCGGTATTCCATGATCCCCTCCTTCCCAGATAGTGGATTTGGATATGATTGAGCATGTTTTCTGGTTACCAGGCACGGGGTTCCATTATTGCCCCGAGCCGTAATTCTATTGAAAACAGGCTTCTATTTATTGTGTTCGAGGTACTTGTCAGCACTGACGGCGGCAGTTGCCCCGTCTCCGCAGGCACTGATTACCTGGCGGATAGATCCGGTACGGATATCACCGGCGGCGAACAAGCCGGGCACACCGGTTTCCATGTTCTGGTTGACTGGTATCAAGCCGGCCTGATCCAGGGTCAGGATATCCTTTAAATAGCCAGTATTCGGGGAAAAACCGATGGCCACGAAAATACCCTTAACTGCCAGTACGGTTTCAGCATTAGTCTTGACATTGCGGAGTTTGACTGAATCCACGGTATCGTTGCCTTCGACAGCAGTTACTACGGAATCCCAGGCATACTTTATTTTAGGTTCAGCGAAGACTTTCTCCTGTTCGATTTTCGTAGCCCGTAATTCGTTGCGGCGGTGGATAAGGGTTACCGAAGAGGCGAAGCGGGCCAGGTGTAGAGCTTCCTGGATGGCGGCATTCCCTCCCCCAACCACTGCCACCGGTTGGTCGATAAAGAAAGCTCCGTCGCAGGTAGCACAATAGGATACTCCACGCCCGGTAAATTCCTGTTCCCCGGGAGCCCCGATCGACTGCCGTTTCGAGCCGCCGGCAATGATGATCGAACGTGCCGTAACATCGCCATCACCGGTTTGAAGAAGTATATTTTTATCTACCAGCGTCAAACCGGTGATTTCGGTCATCCGGGTTTCCATGCCGAACTTCGTTGCTTGATCGTGCATCATCCTGGTCAGGTCCATGCCGCTGATGCCGTCAGGGAAACCAGGATAGTTCTCCACTAATTCGGCATATACAATGTTACCGCCGATCATGTCTTTTTCGATTAGCAGAGTACGTAAACGGGCGCGAGCAGCATATATGCCGGCGGTCAACCCCGCCGGTCCGCCGCCGATGATCACGATATCCCAATTTTCCGCATTCATAGCTCCACCTCGAGGCAGGTTTCAATGACATCCAGCAACTGCCGCATGTCGAAGGTCCCGGCAATCCTGGGCCGGCCGTCAGCTAACAATACCGGCATCGGCAAGCCTTGTACGGCCTCTTTAATGCGCTTGTTGTCCTCGGAATCTCCGGGATCCATCAAATCGAAATATGCTAGTTCGACCTTTTCGCCATAACGCTGGTGGATTCGCTGGCGTGCTGCCTCCAGGGATTCCGGCAGCGACCAGTCTCCTCCGCAGTTGCCCATACAAACCTGTTTATTACTGCTATCGGCAATGATGATTCTTAACTTATTTTCAGGCAAGCGCATCCTCTATCGTATTTATCAAATCGGCTTTAGAACGGAACCCGACCATATGTGATACCGGTTTCCCGTTTTTAAACAACATGATCGTCGGGATACTCATTACATTATATTTACTTCTGGTTTGAGGATTATGGTCGGTATCCAGTTTTAAAAATTCAACCCGGCCGTCGTATTCCCCTGCCAGTTCATCAATGATTGGTGCCACCATCAAGCACGGCCGACACCATGATGCCCAAAAGTCGACCACTACCGGTTTTGTGGACTTGATAACCTTGCTTTCAAAAGTACTGTCTTCAACTGGAGTGGGATTTGCCATTGTATGCCTCCTTGATTTTTTGCCAGACGTTTTTTTCGGCCGCACGTTTAGCAAGGCCGATCGCATTCTTGATCGCGGTAGCCTGACTACGTCCATGAGCTATGATGATATTTCCGTTAAGCCCGAGCAAACTGGCACCGCCGTATTGCCGGTAGTCCAGTTTCTGGGCTAATGTGCCCAGTCCTACTTGTACTATCAATTCACGGTTGCGCATATTATAAGTACGGGAAAAGGTCTGCCCGTGGTTATTCAGCCTCAGGAGGGTATCCCCAATCCCTTCCAGGGTTTTTAATACGATATTTCCGGTGAATCCATCAGTGACCACGATATCTGCCGTGCCCCGGGAAATATCCTGGCCTTCAACATTCCCGATGAAATTCAGATTTGATTTCTTCAATACCGGATAACTCTCTTTTGCCAGGCGGTTTCCTTTACCTTCTTCCCCCCCCATATTCAATAGGCCGATACGTGGTGATTCGATGCCGAAAATTTCACGGGCATAAATATTCCCCAGTTGGGCAAATTGGAACAGGTGTTCCGGCCGGCAATCCGCATTTGCCCCGGAATCAAGCAGTAAAATCGGTACATTGCTGATGTTGACAATCGTAGCAATGGCCGGACGGTCGATGCCTTCCGTCTTGCCCAACCCGGCGTAAGCAGCATAAAAGACCGCACCCGTATTTCCTGCCGAAATAAATCCAGCTGCCAAACCTTGTTTGACCATTCCGATGCCTAAAACGATTGATGATTTCGGTTTGTTAGTTACCCCTTCTACCGGATGATCATTAAAACCGATCACCTCATCGGCTTCAACGATAGTGATACCCAATTCGTTCAGATGACGCCCGCCGAGGACGGTGATGATGTCACGGCGTCCCACCAGGGCTATTTTTACGTGGTATTCCTGGGCGGCTTTAATGGCACCCTTGACTACTTCACGGGGAGCATAATCACCCCCGGCAGCATCGACTGCGATGATGGGACCGTTTCCTCGTGGAATAGTCTTTCTGGGCATATATTTCCTTCTCCTGTGTTAGCCAACCGGTTTTCTACCGGTATCAGAAAATGATTCGCTTTACTTTTTACGAATGAAATCGTCTTTTACCCTGTTCATTATATCCGGGTCGCCCAGTAAGTCAACGGCGGTCAATGCCATTCCTTTAGCAGCATCGATCATCCCTTTCAGCCCTTCTTCGGAAGCAGCCGCCAGGGCGAACTCCGGGGTATGTATCGGGGTGTTGCGGGCAATTCCGACGTAAGGTTGAATACTGGGAACCAGGTGACTGACATTTCCCATATCGGTGCTGCCAAATGCATCACGGGCTTCGGTGAGTAACGGATTTCGTTTAAGCGGCCGCATATTTTGTTGGTATAGTTTGGCCATGGGGATGTTATTGTTCATCGTGGCATAACGGGCTTCGTCCCATTTATACTTCAATTCGGCGCCAGTAGCAGTAGCTGCCCCGAGAAAACAACGCATTACTTTATCTTTTAGTTCGTCCAGGTACTGGTCATCGCGTGCCCGTACCAGGAATGTTCCGGCCGTATGGGCGGGGACGACATTAACCGCCTGACCGCCATCGGTGATGATACCGTGGATCCGGGCACTGCTTCTAATATGCTGGCGCAGGGCGTTGATGGAAGCAAACGATAACAACATCGCCTCCAGGGCGTTAATCCCGACCTCAGGCCGGGCAGCCGCGTGCGAAGCTTTTCCGATGAATTCGACATCCAGTGTTTGACAGGCTAATGCCTGGGCGGTGGCGATATCTGCATTGTCCGGGTGGACCAGCATCGCGGCATCCAGGTTTTGGAACCAGCCCCGGTTGGCCATGATCGCTTTTCCGCCGTACATCTCTTCCGCCGGTGTTCCGACGACATAGATGCTGCCGCCGTAAATATCAATCGCTGATTTCGCTCCTATCGCCGCTCCTACGGCGGAAGTAGCTATCAGGTTATGTCCACAAGCATGGCCTACGCCTGGTAAAGCATCATATTCGGCCAGGAAGGCTATCGCCGGATGTCCTTTTCCATAGCGGGCTTCGAAGGCAGTTGGCATATCACATATGCCGGTGGTAATTTCAAAACCCTGATCTGCGAGATATCCGGTCAACCACGACGCTGCTTTTTTCTCTTCGAAACCTAGTTCGGGATTAGCATGTATCTGCAGAGAAAGTTCCCGCAGTTCGGCGGCATGTCTGTCTATTACTTTTGATACCTTATGTTTTACTTCTTGAATCTGTATTCCATCGTTCCGTTCTTAATTCGGTTTAGTTTTACATTCTTTTCCGGGCAAGATATTCTTTTTTCCTGGCTTCAAACCAGATAACCCGCTCTTTTAATACCTGGCGTATGGGCAGCTTATATGGACATCTCTCTTCACATTTTCCGCAATCGACACATTTGGCAGCTGCCTCCATCGCTTTGGCTATCATATCGCTGTAAAACCGCTCTTCGGGAAGCCGTTTGGCAAAAGATGGGCTGGTCATCACGGTAGAAATAGGTATTTCTGATGTGCATGGTTGGCAGTAGTCACACCGGTGGCAGAACTCCCTGCCCAGTTCAGCTTTCATGCGTTCCATCTGGGCTTTATCTGCTTTGGTCAGGATAGGTGAGTGTTCAAGAATACCGACTATCTCCTCAATTTCCGGGATTTTTTCGATGCCCGGGATGGGAACGATATCCGGGAACTGGAACAGGTACTTAAAAGCGATTGTAGCATTATCTAACATGCCCCCGGCCAGAGGTTTCATCACGATAAAGCCAACATCATGTTTTCTGGCCAACGGGATCAACTCGGTTGCGGCTTCATCGGTAACGAAGTTAAAGGGGAACATGATCGTTTCAAATTGATCGCAAGCGATTGCTTTTTTAGCGATGTCGATCTGGTGGGAGGTGATGCCAATGTGCCTTATTTTACCAGCCTTTTTTGCTGCTTCCACTACTGAAAGCAGGCCGTTCGGTTCGAGTATCAGGTCAAGATGTTTTTGGTTATTGACTCCGTGGAACTGGTAAAGGTCAACATAATCTGTCTGTAACCGCTGCAGGCTTAAAGCGAGGTGCTTTTCGACCTCTGCCGGGTTGCGGCCTCCGGTTTTTGTGGCGATAATTACTTTATTTCTTTGCCCTGCAACAGCTTTACCGATTCTCTCCTCGCTTGTCGAGTATCCGTTGGCCGTATCGATGTAGTTTATTCCCAGGTCCAGGCAGCGCCGGACAACCGCTACTGCTTCTTCTTCTGTATCACGTTGTATTGGGATACCGCCGAAACCCAACCTGGATACCATCATCCCCGTGCGTCCCAATCTTATCTTTTCCATACTGAACCCCACCTATTTTATTATTGGTTTGACAGCGGTATAAAATTCATCCGGTGTTTTTTCCGTCGACAGCTTTTCCATGAAACACATATCGTCGCTGTTGTCCTTTTGAATGAAAGGAACGACTTTATCGAGATGATATTTGATATTGTGTTTTACGAGGGTGGCTACTCCAATCTGGCTGCCCATCGGGCTGAATACCTCGATAGCCCCGGCTTTAACCGAAAGCAACGCCGCGGCATTGCCCATGATGCGGTCGAAGATTATCGATGGGCCCTGTTTGGAGAGAGGACTGTCGATATATTCCAGAAGTGGTATTACCTTATCTTTTTGTGATGAAAAAATTAACTTGTTTTCGCGGAAAATCTGCAGAGTATCATTACTTTTTTTGAAATCCAGGAACCGGGAAGGGATATTCTTTGCCGTATTTTTCAAGGTAATGCCTCAGAAAAGATATCTTTGGATAATATCATTAGTGGAGAAATGTCAAACAGGATATTTCCAATGGTGCCATTCTACATTGGATTGAAGGCGGGTATCAAGTCACCTTCATTAACTAATAATTGGCGGAAAAGAAAGGGGGACATTATTCATGTCCCCCTTGATGCACAAACTCCCCGGACTTAGCTTACTTGCTGTGTTATTCACGCAGGAGGCTTACCACCGGACTGCCTCTTCTTAAAACACCAAGCTGCCTCCGGGTTCCGTCACTGCCCTGCCCTAAAACGGACAGGGCTTTATAAATCAACCTGCCTGACCCCGTAAACCTCATGAAGCTTCATTGGACACCTCCTGAAGCATTCTCAGTTGGTTTATCAAGTCGCTTCTATATTAAATTAATATCAGTTTAATCTCGAAATGTCAAGTCGGATGTGTAGTATTTAGCTTCGATAATAGCAATTTATAGATAGTATGCCATCCCGGAACAAGCGCCATACTTACTTGTGTTACCTGCGTATCACTAATCTTATAACTTGACTCAATGAGCGTAACCGATATAATTAAACCTGTGGGTAGGGTTTACTAACAAACCACGGGGAGTACACGAACTTTATTTTACTGATACTTGATCCTTTCCCTGGTATTCTTCAGAAATCTTTTGAAATGGAACCTGAAAACAGTTTTTAAGTAGAAGGTGATGAGCATGGCCCCTGAATTTGAAATTAATCAACTGGCGAAAGAGGAATCATGGCGGTTGTTTCGCATCATGGGGGAGTTTGTCGAAGGTTTCGATAGCCTTACCGGCATTTCTCCTGCGGTTGCGGTGTATGGATCTGCCCGTGTAAATCCTGAAGACAAACTCTATAATCAGACGGCTGAAATAACGAATAAACTAGGTAAGTTAGGTTTTTCTATCATTACTGGTGGGGGGCCGGGCATTATGGAGGCGGCTAATAAAGGGGCAAATGAGGCTGGTGTTACCTCTGTCGGCTTGAATATCGAATTGCCCGAAGTCCAGGCATGTAACATATATTCAAATAAATCCATCACGTTCCATCATTTCTTTGTGCGTAAAGTGATGCTGGTCAAGTATGCAACTGCATTTATTATCATGCCGGGAGGTCTCGGTACTTTAGATGAACTGACTGAAGTATTAACCCTCATCCAGACACGCAAAATTAAGCCCTTTCCCGTACTCCTTTTCGACAGCAAATTTTGGCACGGCTTCCTGGATTGGCTGCGAAATGTTGCCCTGGTTTCGGGATATGTTACTGAGGATGATGTACATCTATTACGAATCTGCGATACCCCTGATGAGGTCGTGGAGGCAGTACAAAGCTGGTATATCAGACAGCAAATCATTGGCCGCAAAGCTTTGAGTTAGCCAGTTGTCAAAGCGGTTAATATTTTCTCGGTTAGTCGAGGATGAATTCCTCTTTGTATTCCGGAGAACTGACCTGCCATCCGGTTTTTTCTCTCAGGAAAGCGGCAAAGCTTTCGGTTACTTCAGCTTCACCATGTGTAACGAATATTTGTTGAGGTTTTGTTTTCAGGTTGGTTACCCAGGTGAGTAAATTGTCACGGTCGGCATGTCCGGAAAAGCTGCGTAAGTATACTACCCTGGCTTTCACCTGATGCTGCTGACCGAAAATCCGAACCTCAGAGGCGCCGTCCACGATTTCCCGGCCAAGAGTACCCTGAGCCTGATAACCGACGAAAATAATGCTGCTGTCAGAACGTGATATGTTCGATACCAGGTGGTGTTTGATGCGGCCTCCAGTACACATGCCCGATCCGGCGATGATGATGACACTACCCTTTATATGGTTGATCGCTTTGGATTGATCGGTGGTACGGGTCATTTGCAGGCCTGGAAAAGAGAATGGTGAATGTCCGTTATTGATCAGGCTGAGTGTCTCTTCATCCATCAGTTCCTGGTGGCGTCGGAAAATTTCGGTAATACTGATAGCCATAGGGCTGTCGACCAGTACCATCAGGTGCGGGATCGTATTCGCCATAAGTAGTTGATTAAGGTAATAAAGGACTTCCTGGGCACGTTCCAGAGCGAAACTCGGAATGACAATATTACCTCCGGCAGATACGGTCTGATTGATACTTTTTGCCAGTTCGATAGCCATATTATCCGAGGGTTCGAGTTGCCGATCGCCGTAAGTAGATTCGACTACTACGTAATCAGCATGTTGGAACATAGTCGGATCCATTAGAATCGGTTTTCCCCGGCGTCCCAGGTCGCCGGAGAAAAGGAAGGTTTTCTCTCCTTGTACTTGCTTGACCTTTAAACAGATCGAGGCTGATCCCAGGGTGTGGCCGGCATCGTAGAAGGTAGCTTCCATACCGCGGGCAATGGCAACGGGCTGACCATAACTCGCTTTTTTGAAAAGCGGTAGACAATCTTCGACATCATCCAGGTTATATAACGGAATTTCTGGATAAGGGCCTTTCCTGCCTTCTCTCTGGTGCCGTTTCCGTTTTATTTCGGCATCTTCCATTAATAGACTGGCGGAATCCATCAGCAGGACCTTGGCTATTTCTTTTGTGGCTCCGGTACAATGAATTGTACGGTGAAAGCCATCTTTGGTTAATTTGGGGATAAAACCGCAGTGATCCAGGTGAGGATGGGTTAACAGCACCGCATGGATCGATTTCGGGTCAACTGGAAAAGGGGTCCAGTCACGGTCCCGTAGTTCCCGTTCCTGGTGCAATCCACAATCAACAAGTACTCGCGTACCATTCGCTTCAACAAGATAACGGGACCCGGTGACAGAATGAGCTGCACCTAAAAAACTGATCTTTATGGACATGACGATCGCCTCGATGCTTTTTCTGAATGATAACGTAACTGGGAGAATTATTAAAGCAGTGTCCGGTGTTTTGAGCGTATTTGCTTTATTTTAAACTTAATTCAAATGGTATAAACAGCCTGTCATTTATAACCGAAAATGAACAAAAAAAATAAATGGGTTAAGAGTCACACCTGTAATAAGTTACTTCTTCAGTTACTTGAAAATCAATGTCTCCATTGGATATCCCAGGAGTTGCTCGATTTCCTTTTTTGTCTCCAGTGCTTGTTCTTTTCTACGTTGGACAATAGCAGCTATCTCTGGCGTTGTCGCATAGTTTCGGGATGATGCTGAATAACGTTCATCAATGGATACCAGTTCCTCCCGCCGGACGAATTTATCAGCTAGAAAGACGATTTTTGCTTCGAGAGACGATGTTTTATGCCGCGGTAGTTCGGTATGGACTTCGATAATATCAGCAATATGGTCAAATCCGAATTCACGCAGAATACGGGCTCCGGCAGTTGAGTGTTTTGGTTCTTCACGAACAACATCGTGAAGAATTGCACCGGCTTGCACCGCTTCAATGTCGATGATCGTTCCGGATGCAGCTAAAGCTCGGGAAACAGCAGCCGCCACCTCCGCCACTTTTCGGCAATGGGCACGGATGTTTCCGGCAGTACCTGAAATATCCAGTATTGCATTACATTCCGCTGGGGTTGGGATATCGTATTGTCGAATGCGTTCCAGCATCTCCAGGTAATCTTCAGGTTTATCAATATCAAAATGGATATTTTCATCAGCGACCTGGACATCACAGTGCAGCCCGGGGTATAAGTCAAGGACTGCTTTCAGCCCTCCTTCTTTCTTCCAGCCCATTATTTCCGGAATCAGGATTGATGGCAGGTAAGTTGGATGCCCATGTTTTCCGGAAAAGGTCGGATAAAGAATCAAGCCCTGGTTTATCGCTGCTTTTCCGAGCATGCGTTTGACTGTGGCTGGACGTACCAGGGGTACATCTACGGGCATGATAAAAACACCTGTATAGGAGGGATCAAGCCGTTGTATTCCTGCCTGGACGGAACTGAACATCCCCTTCTGGTAGTCTGGATTATCCGTTATTTCAATATCGTGTGTCTTGATTCCGGAAGTTAGTTCTTGCTGCCGCGACCCGGTCACTAATATTACATCGATATTACATTTCCGGAACAAGGAGATCACGCGGTCTGTTATTGTGTCATTATTGATAGGAAGCAGTGGTTTGAAAACATGCATCCGGCTGGATAAACCAGCCGCTAAAATGATCGCTGCATACCGGGAGTGTCTCATTTCTTTTGTTTTTCCCGTACGCTTATCAGTTCGGCGGCGATACTGACAGCGATCTCTTCAGGGGTATCACCGCCGATTGGCAAGCCGATAGGAGAATAAACACGCTCGAGGTCTTTAGGCGTCGCAATCCCTTCATTAAGCAGGGTGTTGTAAATGGCATCGCGTTTCGTCCTGCTGCTGATCATACCAATATAACCAGCCCTGGTTTTCAGAGCCTGTTCCAGTACAATACGGTCATAAGTATGGCCCCGGGTCACGATGACAATAAACGAGTCTTCATCTATCTCCAGTCCTGCTAGCGCCCGGGAGAAATCATTAATGACGCAAATATGTGCTGCCTCGGGAAATCGCTGTATGTTTGCAAATTCCTCACGGTCATCGATGACCACCACCTGAAAACCGACCATGGCGGCAATATGGACAGTAGGTACTGCGACATGTCCGGCGCCAAAACAAAATATGGTTTTGAACCGGCGGACTGGATCTATGACTAATTTTGTTTTCCCGGTTGGCAAGACCGTCGTTGTGGGAATAAGATGAATTTTTTCCCAGATCGATGGGAATTCTGATTGAGTAATTATCATATCGCCCTTGATTGAACCATCCGAAAATATCAGGCAGCGGCCTTCGACACTTAACTGCTCTCTGGATTCGATAAATTTGGTTACAAAGAAGAACCTGTGACCTTCTTTGATCCGGCTATACATTTCTTCAAAGATAGTACGATTAACAGTGGTAGGCTCCATGAAATCAAGTAATAGCTGGGTTTTCCCCCCGCAAATCATCCCCGGAGAGGAAGTACTCTCACCGGAAAGATCAAAATCCATAATTACCGATTTACCGGTTGTTAATATCTGGCGGGCTTTCTGTATCACGGCAGCTTCTAACAGGCTGCCGCCAATGGTTCCGTAATTGCCGTCAGCGGCGACTACCATTTTAGTGCCGCTTTCTCTGGGAGTAGACCCTTCCATGCTAATGATGGAAATAAGCACCACCGGATTACCGGTAGTCAATTTTGTTATTATCGTCTGGCTGAGTAACTTGTAATCATTCATTGGCGGTCTTCTCTCTGCTTCTGGTAGATGATATTATACATCCTATATCAGCGGTCACGGTTACGTAAAATATCTATATATTAATGATTATCTATTAACCAATGATTCCCCAGAGGACATAAGGACATATTACTTGTTAACTGGAATAGATTGCACAATCAAGACTATTCTCTTATAGTATAAAGGCAATTAATGTTTAAGTACCAAAAAACCAGTGCACTTAGTGATATTCAGATGGTTGGCCTGTTATTTCTTACGTAGAGTCCAGGTAAAAGCTGCACAATAATGGACGAAGTAGTAACCAAAATTTACCGTAGTCTGCTGCAGGAAGGTTTTAGCCATACCGGTTCCATAGAGAATCCGGCAATTTTCCTGGATACCAAACTGGAAGGCATTTCCCTTTGCAGCCAGGCTGGCCGGGACTATATGAACATATATATTGATATCCGGAACGGAGTGATTACGGAAATCAAATATCTATGTTTTTGTGACCCGACTTCAAATGTAGTTGTTGAGACTCTGTGTCAACTGGCGAAAGGAAAAACAGTCGAACAGGCGAAAGCTCTGAGTCAAGAAGTTTTTTTTAAGGTGATCGGAAGCGAATCCGAACTGGTGCAAAAGAAGGTGGTGGGAATACTGGAGTTATTGAACCGGGGTATATCTCGTTTCGAAGGTGGTGTCATATAAACCGGACAACAACAGAATTACGTTGATGATTTCGTGTATATGAGTTGACAGTTGCCTGTATCCATTGTATATTACGTTGATTAGTATTATTTATGTACTTTAAAAGTAGAATATTCTCCATAGCTGTTCTACCTAAACACTAAGGCAAGGTAAACAGACATCGGCCAGGAGGCCAAAAGGTATTATCGGAAACGGTAATGCTGCCCATGTTTGGAAAGGAGATGGCAATTCAGCTTCATCATTTAGGCGTCTCCTTTAGAGGCGCCTTTTTTATTAGTGAATGTTTTACTGCAAAAACAAGTCGGTTTGTTATGAGTGACAATTTTATTGGAGGTTTGCATGAGTGACACCCAGAAGGTTACCTTAACAATCAATGGTAAAAAGCAAAATGTCACCGCCAGCCCGGACACGGTCCTGATCGATGTCTTACGCAACGATCTACGCCTGACCGGTACCAAGCAGTCTTGCGACCGTAAAGGTCAATGCGGCGCTTGTACCGTCATCGTCAATGGCAAAGCCGTCCGGTCCTGTATTACCAAAGTGGCTGAATTGGACGGCGCTGATGTCATTTCCGTAGAGGGACTCGGCACTCCTGAGAATCCACACTTAATCCAGGAAGCTTTTGTGTTAGCTGGTGCTATCCAGTGCGGCTTCTGTACTCCGGGTATGATTATGGCCACCAAGGCTTTACTGGACCAGAATCCAAACCCCAAGCCGTCTGATATTAAAAAAGCTTTAACCAGGAATCTCTGCCGCTGTACCGGTTATACCAAGATTATTGCTGCTGTCAATCTGGCCGCCAGTTTTGTCCGGGGCGAAAATACCCCGGCAAAGTACCGCAAGAGCCTTAAGAAAGACATGATCGGTGTTTCCCACCCCCGCCCCACCGCGATGTTGAAAGCCTGCGGCCTGGCAAAGTTCGGTGGTGATATCTTCCCTGACGGGGCGATTGAAATTGCCGGTGTTCACGCTACTGAGCACTATGCTAAAATTAAGTCGATCGATACCTCAGCGGCCGCGAAGATGCCGGGCGTCATCGGCGTGATGACTGCCAAAGAAGTCCCGGGAACTAACGTC
>CAZSHH010000001.1:23736-26962 GCA_964606525.1 uncultured Dehalococcoidales bacterium | reverse complement strand
GTCTTAAGAATGATGGCCCCCGATCAACCGATTTTAGCTGGCGACACGGTCAGAGTATATGGAGAGCCTGTTGCGATCGTTGGTGCCGAAACCAGAGAACAAGCGAGAGCCGCTGCTGCTAAGGTAAAAGTTGAATATGAAGCCTTAAAACCAATGCTGACTCCGCAAGAAGCAATGGCTCCCGGTGCGCCACAACTCTGGAAGCACTCCCCGAACCTTATCATGCAAATGCCATTGATCAAGGGAGATGTACAAAAAGGATTCAGCGCCGCTGCCAAGATTGTCGAAGCTGACTTCTCAACCCAGATGAATCACCAGGCTCCACTGGAACCGGAAGCCTGTGTTGCGTATCAAGAAGGCGATGAACTGGTAGTTTACGGCCGCAGCATCCAGATACACGGCCATAAGATGCAGCTTCAAGAAGCTTTAGGCTGCAAAGTACGCTATATTGAACCGTTTGTCGGCGGGCAATTTGGTATTAAAGCTACTCTCACTTCCGAAGGTATTACCGGCGCCGCAGCCTTATATTTCAAACGACCGGTGCGTTATGTCCCGAGCCTTCAGGAATCGATGTGGATTACCTCAAAGCGTCATCCCTTCGATATGAAGATAAAACTGGGTGCAGATGCCAACGGCAAGATTACTGCCCTGCAAATGGAAATGGTAGTGAACAAAGGCGCCTACATGCTGCTGGGGCCAGTCATCCCGTCTCGTGCTCTCGGTATGCTGTCTGGTTCATACTTTATACCTAATATCAGTACTCTGGTGAAACTTGTGTATACCACTAATGGCGCCGGCGGTGCAGCCCGTGGTGCAGGTCCGCCCCAGGCAAACTTCGCTTTGGAATCAGCGATGGATATGATGGCTGAGAAGTTTGGTATGGATCCGCTAGAGTATAGAAAACTGAATTCCTTGAAACCGGGGCAGTCTAAGGCTACCGGAATGATGGTCGATCAATGGCCGTTCCCCGAACTGTGCGATCTAGTGAAACCCTATTATGATAAGGCAAGAAAAGAAGCTGCCGATTTTAATAAATCATCGAAAGGCCCGGTCAAACACGGCGTTGGGCTGGGGGCTCATTCCTTCGGTATCGCTGATCCAGCCAATACTGCCAGCGTCGCCGTGGAAGTGAATAAAGATGACACGGTTACCATTTACGGCTCTGTTGCCGATCCGGGCGAAGGTAATGACTCGATGCTAACGCAGATTGCCGCCCATGTCCTGGAAATACCAATGGACAAGATCAATCTGTATGTCCGCAGCACAGATAAGACTCCCAATACCGGTGTTGCTGCGGGAAGCCGCATGACCTTTATGGGTGGTGGTGCTTTACTGAATGCCTTGTATTATTTGAGTATGGCGATGAAAGAAGCCGGGTCAAAGACGTATCAAGGTCTGAAGAAAGCCGGTAAGGCAACCCGTTACGAAGGGTTCCGCTTCAGCGGCGGCAGCCCCTTCGGCGATCCCAAGACCGGGCAGGGTGAATCTTTCCGCACCGATGTCCACAATATCCAGATGGCTGAAGTAGAGGTAAATACCGAGACCGGTGAAGCCAAAGTCCTGAAGATGACCACCGTGGTCGATGCCGGCACAATCATTAATCCTAATAACTTCGAAGGTCAACTGGAAGGCGGTATGGACCAGGGCGTTGGCTATGCCCTGCGAGAAGAATATGTGTCGGGTAAAACCAAAGACTGGGTTACCTTCAAATTCCCGACCATCAATAATACCTATGATATCGAAATCTATAGCCGTGAAACACCTCGCATCGGTGCTCCGCTGGGGGCCACCGGCATCGGTGAAATGACCATGGTGTCCACCGCTCCGGCTGTTACCAATGCTATCTATAATGCCTGCGGTGCCCGGGTTTACGACCTGCCGGCAAATCCCGAAAAAGTAAAAGCCGCGGTAGCTAAAACTAAATAAGTCTTCTAAGGCCGTGAGGTCTTCTCCCCTTTGCTAACTGTCTGCGAACATCTGAGAATACCGGATGTTCGCAGATGGTTTTTTACAGGTATCGGCAAGCAGAGTCATTATTGCATTCAGATTGTGTAACCAATATAATGAAGAATTAAGGGCTTGCTGCATCAGGGAGTTGTTACTAACCGTTCGTTAAGTTCCTCAAGAATACTTTTATCATATGATGCCCTGGCGTATCAAGCAGACACAATATTTCTGCAAGATATAAATAATATAAATTCATGGTGAAGACGGAGGCCGCTGGATGATTTTACCAAGATTCGAACTTGAAGAACCGACCAAGGTTAATGAAGTATGTAATATCCTGCAGCGACATGACAAAGCTAAGGTTATTGCAGGAGGGACTGACCTGCTGGTCAATATGAAGAAAAAAGTGATAACGACCGATTTGATCATATCACTTTCAAAAATTCCCGAACTTCATGAGGTGTCTTTTTCAGGTGAAAATGGCATCGTAATCGGTTCGATGGTGCGGATCGCTGAACTGGCAACGTCGCCGGTGATTAAAGCAGATTATCCGGCATTGGCTATCGCCGCCGGTAAATTAGGTTCGCCGCAGATACGGAACCGGGCTACTGTGGGAGGCAATGTATGTTCTGCCCGGCCCGCAGCCGATATGGTAGGGCCGCTGATGGCTTATGAGGCGATTGCGGTGATTGCTTCTCCTGGTGGAATCAGAGAAGAACCGATCGAGAAAATATTCAAAGGTCCCGGTCAGACAACGTTGGCGAGGAATGAATTCCTAACCACGATAAAAATCAAGCAACCAGTCCGTAGTACCGGTATCAGCTATATAAAGTACGGCATCCGTCATGCCATGGAAATCGCCCTGGTAAGTGTTACTTCACTGGTAGTTCTGGAGAAGAATAACTGCCATTCCGCCAGGGTGGTAATGGGGGCAGTGGCGCCGACTTTTATCCGGGCGCCGAAAACCGAAGCCTTCTTGGCCGGAAAAGCTATCTCTGAAAAAGTGGTAGAAGAAGCTGGGGCGCTGGCTTCTCAGGAATGTACCCCGATCACCGATATCCGTGCTTCTGCTGATTACCGGCGGCAATTGGTGCGAGTCTTAACCACACGCAGTTTGAATGAAGCCGTGATGAATTGTACCAAAAAATAGAGTGAGGACGATTTCAAGAAATGAAGAAGCATATCAAGCTGACTATTAATGACAATGACTATGAGTTACTGGTGAATCCTTATGAAACGTTGGCTCAGCTATTGCGCGGCCCTCAGGTCAACTTGACCG
>CAZSHH010000001.1:5608-23726 GCA_964606525.1 uncultured Dehalococcoidales bacterium | reverse complement strand
GTTCTTGTACCGTCCTGCTCGATGGTAAAGCAGTGAATTCCTGCCTGGTACTGGCGGCACAAACAGACGGAAGTCATGTGACCACCATCGAAGGACTCTCCAGGAATGGAGAAATACATCCGATTCAAAAAGCCTTTATTGAACAGGGTGCTGTACAATGTGGTTATTGTACTCCCGGTATGATCATAAAAGCTAAATCATTACTCGATGTGAATCCCGACCCCACCAGACAGGAAATACGGGAAGCAATGGTTGGCAATCTCTGCCGTTGCACCGGGTATTTTAAGATCGTGAATGCGATTGAGACCGCGGCCAAAACCATGAAGGCTCAGGAGAAATAGAATGTCTGAAAATATTAGCAAAGATGACTTCTCCGTAATCAATTCCAGTACCATTAGGAAAGGCGTTCCGGAAAAAGCCACCGGGCGTGCCCAATATACCGGTGATATTGTACTGCCGAATATGCTTTACGGGGCAATCCTTCGTAGTCCCTATGCTCATGCCAAGATACTTAATATCGATGTCTCAAAAGCAAGTCAGATGAAGGGAGTCAAAATAGTCCTTACCGGGAAGGATGTCAGCCAGATCAAGTTCGGGCACAGCCCCGCCCGTTTTGACGAAACCGCCCTGGCTTTAGATAAAGTAGTATTTGTCGGTGACGAAGTGGCGGCAGTGGCGGCGGTAGATGAACAAACCGCGAAAGAAGCTCTTGATCTGATAAAAGTGGATTATGAACCGTTACCTGATTTACTTGATCCCCTTACCGCCATGGCGGATGACGCTCCGCTTATTCACCCGGAATATCCACGCAATATCTGCCAGGAAGTCCATAACAGCGTAGGAAATGTGGAAGAAGGGTTTGCCAAATCCTACCTGGTAAGGACCGACCGTTATTCCAACCGTAAAACCGATGGCGCGATGCTGGAACCTCAGGCCTGCCTGGCAACCTTCGATTTGAACGGGAACCTGACACTATGGACTTCAACCCAGGTCTCACACTATGTTCAGCGGGAAGTGGCCATGGTGTTGGAACTGCCTATTGAAAAAGTGCGCGTCATTGCCCCTTATGTTGGCGGCGGATTCGGCGTCAAAGCCAGTTCCGGTTCCCACGAAATAATTGCTTCCATGCTGTCGATGGCAGCGAAACAACCGGTTCGCCTGGTACTGGAGCGGGCGGAAGTATTCATCAGAAGCCGGGCACGGCATCAGTATTATCATGAGATGAAGATGGGAGTTAGCCGTGATGGCAAAATCATGGCCCATGAACATCTGGCAGTACTTGATGGTGGTTCTCATGCCAGCCTGGGCATTGCTACCGTATACTACAATGGTTCGATGCTGCATGCCCCTTATGCTATTTCCAACCTCAAATATGACGGATACCGCGTTTACACTAATAAACCTACCAGCGGTGCCCTGCGCGGCCACGGCGCCGTCAGCAACCGGGCTTTGTTTGAAACCCAACTCAGTATGGTTGCAGAAGAACTTGGCATAGACCCCATCGAGATTCGATTGAAGAACATGCTGCAAAAAGGTGACCGTACGGCAACCGGTTATTATATGAGCAGCTTTAATGCAAAAGAAAGCCTGAGCGCCGCCCGCGACGATTCCGGCTGGCAGCAGAAAAAAGGCAAGATGCCGAAAGGTAAGGGGATTGGTGTCGGCTCAAGCTATTTTGTATCCGGGGCCCAGGGAGCCATTTACCGCACCGATATCCCACACTCTACGGTGATGATCAAGGTCGCCGAAGATGGGCGCGGCGTTACCGTTTACACCGGTGCTAATGAGATCGGCCAGGGTTCCGATACAGTCATGGCCATCCTTACCGCAGAGATTCTTGGACTTAAAGTAGATAATGTAAACGTAATCTCGGGTGATACGGCATTATGCCCAATTGACCTAGGAGCATATTCCAGCCGGCAGACGTTGATGACTGGTAACGCCACGAAACAAGCCGCGGAATCAATCCGTGACCAGATTCTGAAAAAGGTATCGGATGCTTTTAAGGTTCCGGTCTCTGAGTTGAAACTGAAAGACGGCCGGGTACTGGGGACAGAAAATAATCAGGACATGATTAAAGATATCAGAGGCCGGTATAAATCGGAACATCGTGGCTTTTCCAACATCGTCAGCAGCGGCCCATTATCTTTTGAGGAAGCAGCCCGTTGGGTATATGCCGGACAGGGTTCGATCCTCGGTACCGGGACTTATACCCCTCCCGAATTACAATATTCAAAGGAATGGAAGGGTTCCATCGTCGGTGCATCTCCAGCGTACTCCACCCAGTCGTGTATTGCTGAAGTTTCCGTGGATATGGAAACCGGCCAGCTGACCATCGATAAACTTACCCTGGCTCATGATTGTGGCTTAGCCTTAAACCGGCAGTCGGTGGAAGGACAATTGGATGGTTCGATGTGCCATGGTTTAGGAGAAGCCTTATATGAAGAAGTGGTGTTCGATCAAAAAGGCAGGGTTGTCAATAATACGATGGGCGATTACAAGATCCCGACGTCTCTCGATGTCCCGGAATTAAGCGCCCTGGTGATCGAGAGTAATGAGCCTCACGGCCCGTTTGGAGCTAAAGAAGCCGGTGAAGGCTGTATCATCCCGGTAATTCCTGCCATTATCAATGCCATCTATGATGCCTGCGGAGTACTGATTCTTGATGTTCCGATCACTTCTGAAAAGATATTTTACGGCCTGCAGGAAATAAAGAAAACGGGTGCTCAGACATATGTCTATAAGCCGTCGGCGCATGCGGATAAAATCATTAACCGGGCAGCTGAACTTAGAGGATAAATGTAGTTATTAACATAATCACGAGCAAATGAGTATAAAAGTAAAACTGCATCCCTATTTTCAGGATGTAGCCCAAAGTGGTGAAATTGTTGAAGCCAGGGGTAATACCGTCGCTGAAATTATTGATGACCTGGAAAGACAATATCCCGGAATGAAAGAACAACTGGTAGATAAAAACGGCAGGGTGCAGGGATTCGCTGAAATATTTGTAAATGCTGAAATCGTCCACCCGATGAGCATTAACATGCCGGTGAAAGAGGGCGATGAGATTGAAATACTGGTAATCGTGTCTGGAGGGTGATATTGTCTGCTGCCCATAGTGTCGTGAAGAATTGGTTATATGTCTTACTTTGTGGACACTATTAGTCATTATTAGATGGTTTTCACTCTATTCTGCCGCCATTTATCCTCAAGTCTACCGTGGGTGTCGTGTCAGGAGAAGCAATGATACAGAAGATCAAAGTTGAAGATGCCGTTGGTTTAACTCTTGCCCATGATGTGACCAGGGTGCTGCCGGGTATATCGAAGGGGCCGGCTTTCAAACACGGCCATGTTATTAAACAGGAAGATATCCCGGAACTATTAAAAATCGGCAAGGAGCATGTTTACATCCTGACACTGGATAACGATGAAGTCCATGAGGATGACGCAGCTACGAGGATCGCCCGTTCAGTGATTGGTTCCGGCCTGGAATATTCCAATCCAAATGAGGGAAGGGTTAACTTAAAAGCATCCCGAAATGGCCTGGTAAAGATAAATGTTTCTGCTGTCGAACAAATCAACCTGTTAGGCGATATGATAATTGCCACGATCCATAATGACACCGTATGTCAAGCCGGAGCGATGGTCGCGGGGATGCGTATCATTGCCGTAACCATCCGGGAATCCAGGCTGGCATTAATGGAACAGCTTGCCCGTAAAAATAGTCCCGTGATCGGCCTGAAACCCTTTATCTTGAAAAAAGTTGGAGTCATTGTAACCGGAAGTGAAGTAGCGAAAGGCCGCATCGAAGATAAGTTCACCCGGGTTCTACAAAATAAAGTAGAAGCCATCGGTTGCAGTATAAACAATAAGGCCATCGTCACTGATGATGCGGGAGAGATTTCGGCCAGGATTAAGGAATTCCAGGGCAGCGGCAGTGAAATAATTTTATGCTCAAGCGGTATGTCTGTAGACCCGGACGATGTTACCCCGGAGGGCATCCGCCTTTCTGGTGCAGAAGTCCGTTTTTATGGTTTACCGGTACTGCCGGGAGCCATGTTCCTATATGCTAAGCTGGCGCAGACGCATATCCTGGGCGTCCCGGCCTGTGTTTTACATTCTCCAGCAACTGCTTTTGACAAATTATTCCCGATTGTTGCTACCGGTGAAGAGTTGACTTTTGAAAATACCCGTAAACTGGGACACGGCGGACTTTGTATGAATTGTCCCCAATGCCATTATCCAGCCTGCCCGTTTTGTAAGTAGCAGGTTGAAGTGTAACAACAGCTATTTGCTATTAGCCAGGCTGCCCATGGAACGGATATCATACCCGCCTAATGATTCAATTTGGCGGTGTAACCCCCGGGATTTCAGGAGTTTCATAAGCAATTGAATTGCGGGCAGATCCAAGAAATGGTTGGGGATAACCAGGTCGTAAGGTTCATCATTTAATGGTAAGAAATCCAGGTCGTTTACCCGGGCCGCCGCTTCGATACCGATGCCACAATCTGCCAGTCCGGCAGCAACTGTCTCTCCTGTAGAGAGATGCCCGTGAACCACTTTATTGTATCCCTGGATGTCGTTAGCGGAAATTCCCGTTTCCCACATCAAACGATTTAACAGGCCGCGGCTACCGGCACCCGGTTCCCGGTTGATGATGGAAATATCCGGCCTTACCAGGTCTTCGACATTTCTGATAGATTTTGGATTGCCGGTTGGTAAGATTATCCCTTGCCGCCATACGGCAAACCGGATAATAGTGCAGGGAAAAGGAATGATCTCTCTTACCAGGGGAAGATTATAATGGCCGGTGATACGGTCTCGGAAATCACATCCCGCAATATGTATTTCACCTCGGGCAAGAGCGTGCAGTGAAGGGATACTCTCGGCTTCGATCCAAATTAACCGGACGCCAAGGTCACGAATCATGTGGGTAAGAATAGAAGTGGCTGGATCACTGCCTGCCAGGACGAGGGCTGTGGTTTTTAAAGCGGCATCGTTTAAGAGCCGGAGATCAACCTCCCGGTTACTGTGAGAAGATATCGCGATTCCATCAGCCTCATTAATTGTATGGCTGACAATCGCCCCTTCCTGTAAAGGCCGGGCTAACCGCCGTGTACCGAATTGAATGATTTGCATCCGGGTACCGGCAGGAACATTATCCCTTTTCCCGATTAATTCAGCCCGGACAACTCTTTCCGGACTGTCTTCCAGCCAGAAGATATCTTCGACAGCCTTGTGTAATTTCTGTGCCAATCTCAGGGCGACTTCAGTTGAGGGTACTGATTTTCCGGATTCGATGGCGGTATAGGCCTGCCGGCTGATACCGGCAGCTTGCGCTAATTCAGCCTGAGTAAGGCCTGCGTCTTTACGGATTTGATGAATAAGGCTCTTGACAACCATCTTTTTCTATTGTAAAGTTTGCTAGTCACTCATGTCAAACTGACTTGGCACTCAGCACCGGGGTGCCAAGTCAGGGCGGAATATACCTAATGTGCTTAACGAATTCATCAAAGGTAGTTGATTAGATTGTTTTTGTTTGCTTACTCTGTGTCTTACGACCATATAAACTTACACGAATTACATAATAGCATATTTTAAAAGAAACATAGTTTTTCTGCGCGAGACTTTTTGCAGACCAGTGATTACATAACAATATATGTCCTTAGAGAATAAAGAATAGCAAGTAATCTAAGCATGAAATATACCAAGAAACTCATGCTTTTTGAGTTAGTTTTCATCTATTAGCCGGAGACATGAGTGCATATCGTCGATGAGAGAAGGAAATTTCCTTACTCTTTGATCTTAATCAGTTTAGTTATCGGCTTGTTAGCTGTAATTATTCTCTCTTTTTTCCTGGGGCGTTATCCCATTTCTCCACTGGAATTAGTGCAAATCCTGATATCGAAAATCGTCCCCATCCAACAGACCTGGGTAGACCAGATGGAAACGATTCTCTTTAATGTACGCTTGCCGCGTATCATCTTAGCTTGTCTGGTGGGGTCTTGCCTTTCTTCTGCCGGCGCCTCATATCAGGGTATTTTTCAGAATCCGATGGCCGCACCGGATATTTTAGGGGCTACTTCCGGTGCCGCATTCGGAGCCGCCTTGGCTATCTTAAATGATGCAAATTATCTGGTGATCACTTTATCAGCTTTTGTTTTTAGCCTGATAACGGTAACTTTAGTATATCTGGTCAGCCAGAAAGCAAAGGGTAGTAAGTTATTAGGCCTGATCCTGTCGGGGATAATCGTAAGTTCGCTTTTCACGGCTGGCACTTCCTTCATCAAACTTGTCGCCGATCCTACTGACCAACTGCCTGCTATCACATACTGGTTGATGGGTAGTATCGCCGGGGCAAAAAGGGATACCGTGGCTATGGCGTTGATTCCAATGGCTTTGGGGATGATTCCATTATTTATGCTGCGGTGGCGTATAAACGTATTGACCCTGGGTGATGAAGAAGCCCGGACGATGGGCATTAATGCTTCCAAGTTACGCTTATTCATCATTATCTGTGCCACGCTGGTTACCGCAGCCAGTGTTTCAGTGTCCGGTATGATCGGCTGGGTTGGCCTGGTTATTCCTCATTTAGCACGAAGATTAGTCGGAAATAATTACAGGTACTTAATGCCGGCATCGATGTTGTTCGGCGCCATTTTCATGCTGCTGGTGGATGATGTCTCCAGAAATTTACTGCAAACTGAGATTCCTATCGGCATTCTCACAGCTTTCATTGGAGCTCCTTTCTTCGTTTACCTTATCACCAGAAAAGGAGAGGTTTATTGAATATCACGGTCTCCGATGTCAGCTTCAGTTATGGTGATCGGCTGGTCCTGGATAATGTCAGTGTACAAGCCAGGGAAGGCCAGTTGGTATCCGTGGTGGGTCCAAATGGAGTGGGCAAAAGTACGCTTTTTCACTGCATCTTGGGTCTATTAAGCGGTTACAAAGGACAGATCAAAGTAAGCAACAACGATATCAGGAATTTGAGTATCAAAGAAATGGCAAGCCTGATTGCCTATATTCCACAGAGTCATTATCCCTCTTTTAATTTTAGTGTTTTTGACATGGTGTTAATGGGTACAGCCAACCAGGTCTCTTCTATCGCGACCCCAGGGAAAAAACAGACAGATTTAGTTGAGGCAGCCCTGGAGCGGATGCGCATTTCTTCATTAAGGAACCGTGGTTATACCCAGATTAGCGGTGGTGAAAGGCAATTGGTGTTGATTGCTAGGGCACTGGTGCAGCAGACCAGGATATTGATACTGGATGAACCTACTGCCAACCTGGATTTTGGTAATCAGATCAGGGTATTGACCCAAATACAATCACTGGCCCGGGAGGGCTATATCATTATCCAGTCCACGCATAATCCTGAGCATACCTTCATGTTTTCGGATTGGGTATTGGCTTTGCATCAGGGTAAGGTTCTGGCTAATGGTCCTCCTTCCGATGTTCTGAATAAGGAATTAGTTCAAAAGTTGTACAGCGTCGATATCGAGGTACATAGTCTTTACGAAGATAAGGTAAGGGTTTGTATTCCGGGGATAATCATCAATCACCCTCACCATGAAATCAAAGTAAAGTAAGTGATATTCGTAATGAAAGGAGAGGACACATATGAAAATACCATTCCTGCCTTTATATTACTGCCTGCATTGCCTGAAGCGGTAAATAATACCACGGCTTGAGAATAGTTGTTATTTTAGTTAAGGAGCAAACACGTTGTTGAAAAAAATACTGGCATTATTACTTATTTTCTGTCTAATCGTGCCCGTAATGTCCGGTTGTGCCAACGGCATTGCTATAGAAACGAAAGCGGCTACCTTTGTTTTTACCGATTCACTGGGCCGGCTAGTCACCGTCCCTACAAATATCACTAAAGTGGCTCTTTCCGGTCCCCTTACCCAGATCGTCCTGTTTGCTTTATGTCCCGACAAACTCGTGGGCTTGGCGAATGCCTGGGACGATTCAGCGAAAGAGTTCCTGGATGAAAAATACTACAACCTGCCGATGCTGGGCCAATTATACGGTGGTAAAGGCACCTTAAACCTGGAAACGATCGCCGCGGCCGGTGCCCAGGTAATTATCGATGTCGGTGAGAAAAAAGATAATATGGCTGCCGACATGGATAATCTGCAATCGCAACTTAATATCCCCACGGTTCATATTGATGCCTATACAAAAGATATGGGTAATGCCTACCGGAAATTAGGTGAACTCCTGAATATGAAGAAGGAAGCTGAAAAGCTGGCCAAATATTGTGATGATGTATACGCTGATACGAATGATATCGTTAATAAAGTTGGTGAGAATAGTAAAACAAAGCTTCTATATATAACGGGGGAAAAAGGCCTGAATGTTATTGCCCGGGGTTCATACCATGCTGAGGTAATCGACATGCTGGCAGCCAATCTGGCTGTCGTAGATAATCCTTCCAGTAAAGGTACCGGAAATGAAGTAGACCTGGAGCAGATCATCCTCTGGAATCCGGATGCAATACTCTTTGCCCCTGAAAGCATTTATAGTACGGTTGGTTCGGATACCGATTGGGCTGATATATCAGCCATCAAGAACAAAAAGTATTATGAAGTCCCCTATGGCCCGTACAACTGGATGGGTTTTCCGCCCTCGGTACAACGGTATTTGGGCATGATGTGGATGTCGCAATTACTTTATCCTGACCAGGCTAAATACAATATTTACGATAAAGTATCTGAATATGTCAAACTCTTCTATCATTGTGAAATTACACAAGTCCAATTTGATAAACTGGTAGCCAATTCACTGGGAGTAAAATAGTAAAAGGTTAATTTTACTGTTATATTCGACACGATAACCATAACGCAAGATAAAAACTATGTTAAGAAGCAAATTGATCGATGATTTGATTGCGGCTCATTCGAAAAACAGTCAAATAGCAACCGAGGCTAGAGTCGGTTATGCCTGGACATTGGTAAACGGTAAGTTTTGTGGTATAGCGAAAACCTATGGCCTCCCTTCACACCGCGAAGAATATGTGCAGGATACAAGTAACCTGATAGGCAAAAATACCGCCGATTTGGCGCAATATGCCCAATCCTGGGACCTGGTGGAAGCCAGTATTGGATGCGCCGCCATCAGTTCCATGGTTGAACCCGTAATGGAAGGCATCGAGGAGAACGGGGACAAAATCATCTTTAAAAAAGGTGCCGGAGCTAGAGTAGTCGTGATAGGAGCTTTCCCCTTTATTAATCGACTCCGCACGGTTGCCCGCGAACTATATGTATTGGAACTCAATCAGTCACTTCTAGATTTAAAGCGCGGTATCATTCCTGATACCGCAGCTGATTATGTTATCCCGGATTGTGATCTATTAGTAATCACCGGTTCAGCGATCGTGAATAAATCTATTGAAAGATTGCTGTCGCTTGCCCGTCAGAGTAAAGCATACACTATCATCCTTGGCCCGAGTACGATTTTTTCCCGGGTATTATTCGATTATGGTGCTGATATGCTGGCTGGTTCGGTAGTGCTCAAACCGGAAGCAATAATAAAAAGATTAAGCCAGACCGGTGGTATTATGCTGTCAAACGCCATTAGTCAAGGTGAAATAATATTCAAGGTTATTACAAAATAAGGAGTAAATAAGTTGAAAAACCTATTCTTGATATTTGTTGCCGTACTTGTATTCGGCATGGGCTTGTTTGGGCTTTCCGGTTGTTCTGAGAAAACCCCGGTAACTTTAAATATCTCTGCAGCCGCTAGTTTAACCGATGCTTTAACGGAAATAAATAACCTTTATACCAAAGATAACTCAAATGTTACCATCACTCCTAATTTTGCCTCATCCGGGACTCTACAAAAACAGATTGAACAGGGTGCTCCTTGCGATGTATTTATTTCAGCCGCGGCATCCCAGATGGATAACCTGGAAAAAGGGTCTTTGATCGTTACTGAATCCCGTAAAAACCTGTTGAATAACAAGGTGGTTTTAGTTGTTCCTGCTGATAGTACGCTTGGCCTTACCAGTTTCAATGACCTGACGAAAGAAACAGTAAAAAAGATCGCTATGGGCGATCCAAAATCGGTTCCGGCTGGTACCTACGGCCAGCAGGCACTGGATAGACTTGGTATCACCGAAGCCGTTCAGCCGAAGCTGATCCTGGGCAGCGATGTCCGCCAGGTTCTGAATTATGTGGAAAGCGGTGATGTAGATGCGGGTATTATCTACTCGACAGACGCGGCTGTTTCCAGTAAAGTTAAAGTGGCCGCCAGTGCGCCGGCTGAGATTAATGTTAAAATCGTTTATCCAGTGGCTATAATCAAAGCCAGCCAGAACACCGGAGCAGCACAGGATTATATTGATTATCTTTTTTCAACGAAAGCTAAAGATATTTTTGAGAAATTTGGTTTTACGACCATAAGTAAATAGATATGTTATTTTCAATTTGGTAGGTTGGGCAGTGTCGGAAACTTACCTGTCGCCTCTATGGATATCTTTAAAGACTGTTGTGGTGGCCACGGCAATAACCTTTTTTTTAGGAATTGCCGTGGCTCGTTGGATGGCGCGATACCAGGGTAGGATCAAACATCTGATAGATGGGTTGTTCCTCTTACCCATGGTGCTGCCGCCGACAGTAGTCGGTGTGGGTTTACTACTGTTATTCGGGAAACATGGCCCTTTGGGACAGCTGTTGGCAGCATTAGGTACCACAGTGGTATTCTCCTGGCCGGCTACAGTGATCACTGCCGTCGTGGTGTCTTTTCCCTTGATGTATATGACGGCTAAAGGTGCTTTTGAGCAGGTAGAATCGAATATCGAAGATGCTGCCCGGACACTTGGGGCCAATGAATGGAAGGTTTTTTGGACGGTCACCATGCCTCTGGCCTGGCCGGGAGTTGTTTCGGGATTGGTACTGGCATTTGCCCGTTCTTTAGGCGAATTTGGAGCTACCTTGATGCTGGCCGGTAATATCCCCGGTAAAACAGCTACTATTCCAGTAGCCCTGTATTTTGCTTATCAAGCCGGTGATATGGCCCGGGCTTTGGTCCTGGTTTTTATTACTTTAGCTTTTGCTTTCTTATCTTTAGCTGCGCTGGCTTATTGGCGAGGCAGGAAATCCAATGGTAATATCCCGAGGTCCGCCGGTGCTTGAAGTCAGGATCAAAAAGAAGTTTCCCGGGTTCTTTCTGGATGTGGAATTATCGACGCAAAAAGAAATTCTTACGGTTTTTGGCCCTTCCGGCTCCGGGAAAACGATGACCCTCAAATGTATCGCCGGGCTAATCCGCCCTGATGAAGGTTATATCAGATTAAATAACCGGGTGTTATTTGATGCTGATAAACGTATTGATCTACCCCCGCGGCGGCGTAAAATCGGTTTCGTTTTTCAAAACTATGCCCTTTTCCCTCATATGACGGTTAATGATAACATCGCTTTCGGATTACGCCGCCAATCACGGGATGATACTATGGACGAAATTACGACTCTGCTCGAAAAAATGCATATCAGGGAGTTAGGCCGACGGTATCCTGCTCAATTGTCGTCCGGGCAACAGCAGAGAGTGGCCATTGCCCGGGCACTGTTTCACAGCCCGGAGATCCTTTTACTGGATGAACCCTTTTCAGCTCTCGATGCTTATCGGAAGGAAGGGCTGGAACTGGAGTTATTGAATCTACAAAAGACATTTGACGGTGATATGGTGTTTGTCACTCACGATGTTGCCCAGGGATACAAAATAGGTTCAAGAATTGCGGTCTTTGATTCAGGCCGCATCGTTCAATGTGATGCCAAGCAGAGAGTAATCGACGCTCCGGTAAACTGTACGGTTGCCCGCTTAACCGGGGTAAAAAACCTGATCGATGGTACTGTAGCGAAGATAGATACTGGGAATACATGGGTGATAATAGCGGGGCTGGAGGAGCCACTAAAAATTTCCTCTACCGGGAGTAGCCGGGTGGTAATTAACCAGCAAGTCACGATTGGGATCCGTCCGGAATATGTTAATCCGGTAAGCAGTCATGGGGATAATGTCGTTCCTACTGTTATCACTGATATCGTTGAAGGTGTGTCCGGCACCGATTGTTACTTGAGAGCCAGAAATAATTATGGTACCGGGCCTGATATCGAGATTCATGTACTGAAGTCGGTTGCTGCCGGAATGTCAGAAGGACAAACGCTTCTTGTTCATTTACCTCCAAACCGTTTGACGATTATTAGGAACTGAAGATTATGGTCAGGCTATCTCCGGAAATTTATAGTTTTGCTTGACGCAGGAATAATCCTGTGTTATTATCATCGTCGATTTAGCGCTTGTTGATTGCAGGTTTTTGTCTTCAAAACTACCATGACAGCGCATTGAGTAATCTACAGGAAACACAAAATTCGTTCAAAGAGTAAGTTATGACTTTCGTATTTGGAAAGGGGAGTTGGCAGGTATTAAGAGTAGATTTTCAGGTGCCTTATTGAAAGGTACCTTTTTTGTTTATTTATATCGTTTTGCTAAAATAGGGGTCTAAATACAAATAATAGGTATGAAGACTGAATAATTAGAAATGAAAACCAGGAGGGAAGCAAATGGCTGAATATCAAATCCAACACATGACCCCAGTCCTCTTCGGGGTGGACGCATCCAAGCAAATCGGCGACCGGTTAAAGATGTTTGGCTGCAAGAAAGTATTATGCGTATACGATCAAGGGATCAAAAAAGCAGGAATTGCGGATAGTATTATCGACACCATCAAGAAGGCTGGTATTGGGGTAGCTGTATTCGAAGGCGTTCAGGCGGATCCCCCGGATTTTACCATCGATGAAGGTGCGGCTATCGGCCGTAAAGAGAACGTAGATGGTGGCATCGGTATCGGCGGAGGCAGTTCCATGGATACTGCCAAAGCGGTTAATGTCATGTTAACAAACCCCGGCTCCATCAGTGACATGATGCAGTTTAAACCAGGCGGTCCTCCTCCCATGCCAAAACCGGGAAAAACCCTCATCTTGCTCCCGACGACCTCTGGTACGGGAAGCGAAGTTACCGCAGTTGCTATCCTAACCGATTCTAAAGCCCATGATAAAAAGGGTATCGGCGGGCCGGTTACCAGGGCAACCCTGGCAATCGTTGACCCCGCCTTAACTGTCGGTATGCCGCCTTCAGTTACAGCTGATACCGGTATGGATGTCTTTGCTCATGCCGTGGGTGCTATTTTGGCTAACCGCCATAATCAAATGTCCGATATCCTCGGTGAAGCTTCGATCAAGATACTCTGGAAGTATCTCCCGATTGCGGTGAAAGATGGTAAGAACATTGAAGCCCGGTCACAGATGGCGTTTGCATCGATGGCGGCTGGCTATGCCTTCCAGGATTCCATGACCCAGCTGGAACATGCTATCGGGCATACCCTGGGTTCAATGTATCATATTCCTCATGGTAATGCCTGCGGTGTCTGCCTTGGTGAAATGGTGGAATTTGATGCCGATGTAATGCCTGATGGCGTCAGACTAATCGCGGCCTCAATGGGTATGAATAACACCGGCGATGTTATCAAACTTGGTAAAGAAATCAAAGTTGCGATCCAGAAATTCGCTGACTCTATCGGCCAGAGAAAACTGAGCCAGATGAATATACCGGAAAATGATCTGGACAAGATCGCCGAAGCTTCTGCCGCGAATGGACTGTCCATGATGTCACCCAAGAAAGTAACCAAAGAAGACATCATGAAAATGCTCCAGGAAGAATATACCCGGTAAACTTAACCTTAAGAAAATCTATACCGTACTAGAAGGGTGCTCTATATACAGCACCCTTCTTCATTTTCGTGAGTGGGATTGGCAGTTGAGGTAGAATAGCCGGCAACTGCGGAGTGCACGAAATACGCTGTGCTACGGCGTTTATACCTGTAGTGGGATGGGATAGTTGTTTGTGCTGTAATATCACATACGAAGTGTAATCTAACTCGTAATATATTAAGTAGCGACGTTACCTTATAGTTGGAAATTGTATAAACTTATTTTTGTAGGTGGTTATGAAAATTTAGGGAGTTGGTAAAAATGTCTCTTTATACTGTACCCCCAATAGAACCTCTCGATCCTGAAGAAGAACTATGTACTTCATGTGAAGTTGGCGGCCCTCTCCTGGTTCATGTAAAAAACAAGCACATCGTGCGGATTCGTCCTTTGCCTTTAACGGAAGAAGATGTAAAACCCGCTCACTGGCAAATTGAAGTAGGTGATAGGGTGTTCGAACCTCCAGCCAGGACTACCGTTACTCCTTTCGGTATCGGGATGCGGGGGCGGATCTACAATCCCCACCGCTTGCAGTATCCCATGAAGAGAAAGGGATTTGTCCCTGGCGGAGAAGGGAGTGTTGAAAACCGGGGAAAAGGTGAATTTGTCCGTATCGGATGGGATGAAGCGATCGAGATTACTGCCTCCGAAATATCCAGAATAAAGAACACATATGGCCCGGAAGCAGTCTTGCCGTTAATTGGAGGACATTCGATGTGGGGCTTCATCCACGGTGGTTATAATCAACGCTTTTTTAATATTTTAGGATCGACGCAGTTGATGGGAAATCCCGATAGTTGGGAAGGATGGTTTTGGGGTGGGGTCCATGTCTGGGGATTTCAGAATACCATGGCTACGCCGGATAATACCAACCTGCTGCAGGATGTGATGAAAAATAGTCAACTCCTGGTTTTCTGGTCGAATGATCCCGAAAGTACCTGGGGTTATGGCGGCCAGGACAGTATGATCTGGCGTATGTGGCTGAAGGAATTAGGCATCAAACAAATCCATCTTGATCCGTCCTGCAATTTTACTGCCCGGCGTTACGCAGATAAATGGATACCTTATATACCAAGTACAGACAGCGCCATCGCCGCCGCCATCGCTAATGTATGGTTTGTAGAGAATACATATGACAGGGAATATGTTGACACTCATACATATGGTTTTGATAAGTGGCGCGAATACATCACCGGCGCAGAAGACAGTATTCCTAAGACACCGGAATGGGCGGAACAGATAAGCGGGACGCCGGCGGGGGTGATTCGGGCCCTGGCTCGGGAATGGGCATCGAAGCGAACTACTTTATGCATCCGGGCCGGGCAGGGTAGTGCCAATCGCGTCCAGGGAGGGACCGAATGGGCGCGCATGATGATTTTGCTACAGGCGATGCAAGGCCTGGGGAAGCCCGGGGTCAAGATATGGGACAGCCAAAGTGGTGCTCCGCTTAACCTTGAGTTCAAGTTTCCCAGTTATAATCCTTCGCCAGTTGAGCAGTTTGCGAAAAAACACCCGGTAAATCCGGTAACTCAAGTCATTTACCGTCTGAGGATCGCCGATGCCGTTCTTAATCCGCCGGTGCACTGGATGGGAGCAGGGAATAACTGTTCCCGGCTGGGCCCTGATTTTCAATTCAAGGAATTTACATATCCCGAACCGGGTAAGAGTGAAATCAAGATGATTTACCGGCTGGGGGGGAATTATATCGGCTCGCGGCCGGATGGCATTAAACTGGTCAAAGCTTATCAAAGTCCTAAACTTGAATTCCTGGTCGGACAAACCATCTGGATGGAAGCTGAAACTCCGTTTATGGACATTGTCTTTCCGGCATGTACCCATTTCGAAAGCAGCGATATCAGTGAGTGGGCATCGGCACCGTTCAATGTGTGGCGTACGAATCACCGGGTTATCGTATATCATAAAAAATGCATCGATCCGTTATATGAATCAAAATCAGATATGGATATTTTGACGCTGCTGGCGGATAAGTTGGGTTTCAAAGAAGAGTTGACCGAAGGCAACACAGTCGAAGACTGGATCCGCAAGACTTTTGAAGCCAGTGATGTCAACCGGTATATGACATTTGCCGAGTTTAAAAAGAAAGGATATTTTGTGGTGCCGATATCGGCTGACTATCAGCCGAAAACCGCTTTCCAGGACTTTTATGAGACCGGTACTGGTTTGGATACACCTTCAGGGAAGATCGAGTTCCAGTCCCAGCGGTTGTTGAAATATTTACCGGATGATAAGGAACGTCCTCCAGTACCGCATTACATTCCTGCGTGGGAAGGCCATACCACGGCGCCTCTCATTGAAAAATATCCCCTGGTATTGATGAGCCCTCATCCCCGGTATTCTTATCACAGTCATGGAGAATTGGATCCCTGGATACGGAATATCTGGATGCACCGTATAAAAAAGGATGGTTATTATTACTGGCCGGTACATATTCATCTGCGTGATGCGGAGCACCGTAATATCAAACACGGCGATATCGTTAGGATGTTTAACGATAGGGCGGGGGTATTGCATATTGCCTGGATAACGGAGAAGATACGGCCAGGTACAGTACTTTCGCGGTGTTCGGCTAAATATGACCCGGTAGAGCCGGGAAATCCTGATTCAATAGACCGCGGCGGCGCGGTGAATATCCTGGTCTCATCTCGCTTTATGGCTACCCATGTTCCCGGTCAAATTGGGCAATGCCTTGTTGAAATTGAGAAGTGGCAGGGGTGAAATAATGAGTTCGAAAGCATTAGTGATAGATGTAACCAGGTGTACAGCCTGTTTCAATTGTTTTGTAGCCTGTAAAGATGAATTCGCCGGACAATCATGGCTTCCATATTCTGCCGCCCAACCGGATAACGCACCGGCCTGGATAAATGTTGAAGAGATTGAAAGAGGCCAGTTCCCGCATGTTAAATGTACTTTTGTTCCCCAACCATGCATGTTATGCCAGGACCCGGTATGTGTTAAAGCGGTTTCCGATGGTTCGGTTTATCAAAGAGACGACGGGATTGTCGTTATCGATCCAGAGAAAAGTAAGGGACTGAAGAAGATCGTACATGCTTGCCCTTACCGCCGAATATACTGGAATGAAGAACTGCAGATACCTCAAAAATGTGATTTCTGTGTACATCTCCTGGATAAAGGATGGCAGGAACCAAGGTGTGTCGAAGCCTGTCCGGCCCGGGTGTTTACTTTTGGCAATATTGATGAATTACACAGCCTGATTTCCCAGGCGGAACCACTGCATCCTGAATATAAGACCCGGCCTGCGGTTTTCTATATCGGCTTGCCAAAACATTTCATCTCCGGCAGTGTTTTTAGTGCCGATGAAAAAGATTGCCTGGAAAATGCCGGAATCACGTTGTTCGATTCAAATACCGGTAACACTCTTTCTACACGAACCAATAATTTTGGTGACTTTGAATTTGAAGGATTGGAATTAGCTTCTAATTATAAGTTAACGATTACCTGTACTGGATACCTGAGATTTATTTTAGATGACATCAAGTTACAGGAATCCTTGCATCTGGGTAACATTTACCTGATTAAAGACAGGTAGTGTTTTTGCTTCAAGATCTCTTTATTTCGGATTTTAGTATATTGTTCCGATTTGTAACCTGTAATGTGTCGGTATAGATTCGATATGTCATATAAGTGGAATGTATACATTATCTCAGGGTATAATTAGTAGCCGCGCATTGATTTTGACACAGGGAGGATGTGTATAAGATCGATGGCTGATTGTTAGGTAAAGGACTACCTCATTATAATATGCGACCAAATTCTGAATTAAGGCGGAGGAATACTGGCGGGCGAGACCTGGTAAGCGGCAGTATCCTCCGCAGTCTTTATACCCTGTCCTGGCCGATGATCGTGGGCAACGTGGTCAATATGCTCGGGCCGACGGTCGATATGATTTGGGTGGGCAAGTTGGGGTCGGCGGCGATAGCCGCCGTCGGCGTCGCCGGTACCGCTGTGATGCTGGCGCAATCAGGTTTGATGGGCTTATTTACCGGTATGAGAGCAATGATTGCCCGTTACATCGGAGCCGGTGATGAAAAAGAAGCAAACCATATTGCTCAGCAGGGAATCGTTGTCGGTGCAGTTTCTTCGATTATTTTAGCTATTATCGGTATCTTCTTTTCCGAGCAGATATTAAGATTGGTTGGCGTGAATCAGGATGTGATCGATGAAGGTGCCAACTATATGCGTATCATGTTCGTCGGTATGACTGCAATGGCTTTCCGCAGTATGGCGGAAGGGGTGATGCAAGCATCCGGTGATGCATCAACTCCGATGAAAATTGCTGTTGTTTTCCGGGTTGTCCATATCATATTATCGCC
>CAZSHH010000001.1:0-5598 GCA_964606525.1 uncultured Dehalococcoidales bacterium | reverse complement strand
TTCGGCCTGTGGATCTTCCCGCGTTTGGAGGTTAATGGCGCGGCCATTACCAATGTGGTTTCTCAGAGCCTGGGTACTATCCTGGCTTTCTGGTTCCTGATGAGTGGCCAGTCACGCTTAAGGCTGAGTTTGAAAGGATTCCATTTGAATACTAATACTATTTGGCGAATTGTAAGGATCGGTATCCCGGCTTCAATTATGGGGATGGAACAAAACCTGCGGGGATTTATCTTTATCCGGTTTATGGCCCCCTTCGGTACCATGGCTATGGCGGCACATACCCTGGTGGGGAGGATTGAGATGATTCTCTTTATGCCAGCTTTTGGCCTTGGTATGGCCGCCGGTGTTCTCACCGGACAGAATCTCGGTGCCGGTCGTCCCGACCGGGCAGTCAAAAGCGGCTGGCTGGCCGCCGGGCTGCTTGAAGCTTTCATCCTTATCGCCTGTATCGTATTATTCATCTGGGCGGAGTATGTCGTCCATGTTTTCAGCCCGGATCCGGCTTTGATCGAAACCAGTGCTCTTTTTATCAGGATCGCGGTTGCCGGTTATATTCCCATGGGCCTGGGCGCTGTCTTCCAGCAGTGCATTACCAGTGCTGGAGATACCATTCTGCCAATGGTCGTAAGTTTGATTACCGGATGGCTCATTCAACTCCCCTTAGCGTATTTCCTGCCTAAGGTTGGTGATCTTGGGGTATTAGGGGTGCGGTGGGCAGTGGTTATTCCCACCGTGCTTGGTACCATTGCCTATACCGTTTACTTCCGCATGGGTAGATGGAAACATAAAGAAGTATAGGCTTTACGAGTATCCCTTTATAAAAGGTAAGTCATTCTTGAGCATGCAAAACCAAAAGCCAAAAATATTCCCGGGGTGGTGGGTCGTGCTTGCCTCCAGCATAATAGGTTTCCTGGGGGTAGGTATTGCTAATGCGGGACTTTCCGTATTGTTTAAACCGATTGCCGCTGAACTTGACCTGAGCCGAGCAGCGGCTTCCTGGGCAGCTGGCATCCAGAGCCTGGGCCAGGGTATTTCCGGACTCACTGGAGGCCGGGCAACCGACCGTTTTGGGCCGCGTCGTATCGTCCTGATCGGTGTAATTCTGTTGGTAATCGGCTTGTTGGCTATGTTCTTCGTCAAGTCGTTATGGGCATTCCTGATTGCCTGGGGTCTTTTAATTGGCATCGGCTTTTCCTTTGGCTGTACCTTTGTCACTGATACGGCAATCGTGCAGTGGTTTGTACGGAAGAGTGGTATTGCCATCAATATCAAGTTCGCAGCTCAAGGCCTTTCCGGGCTCTGTCTGCTTCCCGTTATCGCCTGGTTGACTAACTCTCAAGGATGGCGGTTTTCCTGTGTTGTTGCTGCTATTGTCATTGCGGTAGTCTGTCTCCCTTTAACATGGTTTCTCATCAAGCCGCAACGGCCTGAATATTATGGACTATTACCCGATGGAGATACTAAAGAGAAGCCCTTTGCCCATCAACAACAAAAAAATGCTCAGGATACGCTAAATGGAGTAAACGAATATACTTTTAAACAAACCTTGAGTTCATATACTTACTGGTTGCTTATCTTAATATCCTATTTGGCCGGTGTGGCAGCGCCAATTATGGGGGTTCACTGTATCCCGTTTCTCACTGACCGTGGTATCGCCCCTGTACAAGCTGCCGGGATAATGTCTATTACCCTTACTGCGGGTATCCCTGCCCGGTTGGTTACCGGATTTATACTGGACCGGGTAAAAACCATCAACCTGCGGTATATTATCGCCGCAGGATTTTTGGTCCAGGCAGTCGGTGTCGTCCTTTTCCTTATTTCAAATAGTACTGTCATGATTTACGCTTGGTTTTTCCTGTATGGTATTGGCAACGGCATGACCCAGGGAGTGGTAATACCTTTATGGGCTCGTTATTTTGGCCGAAAAGCTTATGGAGCTATCCTGGGTTCAACCATGGCTACCAATGTCCCAATTGCGGTTGCTGCTCCGGTATTGATTGGCTGGATCTACGACCGCAGCGGCAGTTACATGAGTGTAATCGTAGCTTTGGCGGTATCCAGTGCTGTTGCCGGTATCATTTCCGTACTGATAAAACCCCCCGGGAAATCAAATTCAATTCGAACATGAATATAACTGCGTTAGTATATTTAGCCGGAATTCATCAACAGAAAAATCATGCTTTTTGCATTAGTTTTTCTTGACTTCACCGGTTCCCGGACTTAAACTAATGCCATCTAATATCATATATGCCAATAACTGGTTGATAGCAAAGTAATATATGTATCTGACTTTATCTACTTGACACGTAGTCCAAGATACTCACTGAAATGATGGTCTGGTGATGCCAATGGGCTACTATCGGTTAATTTCTTGTTGCTTAACAGGCAATTGCATAATAGTTCTAAATATATAGAGGAGAGTGGATATGGCAGCAAAGGACAAGGTATATAAATTCCTGAATCCTGTTGGTATTCAGGAACCCGTTGAACAGCATCCGCTGGCCCCCAGACTCGATAAGTTGGATGGGAAAAGGATCACAGTGAGTGTTGGCGCCGGCGGTGAGCAGGGTATCCTGATACCACTGGTGAAAAAACTACCGGAAAAATTTCCCCAGGTAAAATGGAATATCAGCTATGCGGCACCTCATGCCACTAAGGCAGGTAGTGTTGCCCTGGCGGAAGATGAATGGAACAAAACGGATGCCCTGATCCGCGGTGTCGTTTGGTGACACGGCGCCATTTGGGAGCAGTTGCCCCATCTGTCATCGATTGAAAAATATGGCATTCCCAGTGTCTTTATTATCTTCGAAGACCAGGATAAATGCTGGGAAGAAGCCTGCCGCTTAAATGGCGTCCCCAATATTCGCCGCGTCTGGGGTTCACGCCATATCCCTGGCCCCCAGGATGTCGACAGCTGGATCGACAAGCTGGTAGATGCCCTAGTCCGGCCGCTTACCGATATTGAAAAGAATCCGCCGAAATGGGAAGTACCCAATCCCCGTTATATCTTCGATGGTACCCTGCAGGAAGCCCAGGAATTCTTCCAGCAAGCCGAGAATATTCGCCAGTTATATAATAGTGCCCCGATATGCAAATTCACTGATGGCTTGCCCATTGTCCCACCTACAGAAGAACTTGTTGAGAAGATGCTCAAGGGGACTAGTCACAAACCTGATGAACTTATCCGATATCAGGCCGACCGTAAACTGGGCGACCGTGTACAGCAGATGGGCAGTTCGGGAAAGAAAGGCGACCCCGTGCATTTTATGCCCATGCGAAGGGCTGCTACTGTTGAAAAAATTGCGACTATTGGGGTTATGGCTGGCTGTAAACCTGAGTATATGCCTCTATTGCTGGCTATCGCTGAAGCGGGTGGCGGCTGTGGTGACGGTCGTGGCGGCGTAGCTTACGCGGTCAGCGGCTCCTTTGCCAAAGAGATTGGCATGAATTTCGATACCAATGTCCTGGGCCCCGGCAATCGGGCTAACCGGAGCATCGGCCGGGCGGCCGAACTGATGTGGCGTAATCTTGGCGGTAATATCCCCAATGTTAACAACTGCGGCGTTTGGGGAAATAGCCTGAATAACTGTTTCCCGGAGAATGATGATGCGCTTCCGGAAGGTTGGTCTAGTTTAAGGGAAGAGCATGACTTTAAAAAGAATGAGAGCTGCGTCGTACCACTTCAGATGGGTTTCTCGATCCGGAATACCGAATTCATGCCGGGTGGTTATCGTGAATTCCAAAAGAGCGGCCACGGTGGCATCGCCCGCCGTATCGGAGTTAAAGGCATCCCGGGTCCGCATAATTTTATGGAATACTTCATCGACCACCTCTGGGCTGATGGAGAAGGCGGCAAAACCTTCTTCCTGCTGCCGGAAATGGCCCGTGACCTGCGCGCCTATGGCTTCAAGACTAAAAATGATGTCTACGAATGGCTGTATAAGAAGAGCTTTATGCCATTGAAACAATACCGGACCCACCAGGCTCCTGATGTCTGGACCAATGGTTGGAAAGCGATCGAACCAACTTCCGGGAAGCCGTGGAAAGAGCTATCGGATGATTACATGGTCCCAGCAGTGGCTGATCCATTTATGAACTGCATTATCGTAACCGGCGGCGGTGAAGAGATGGCATTGTGGACCGGCGGCCGGGGTAGGGAATCGGCAATCGGAATCGATGCCTGGCGTTAGTATTTGACATAATCAATATTAATCAAGAAAAGGCTGGAGGAAAACCTCCAGCCTTTTTGTTGGTTAGCAGTTAACCGGGGGTATTCCTGCTTCAGTGCGTGCGTCGTTGATATGAAGTAAAACCGCTTGATCTAGCGGTAATAATGAGAAACCCAGATCTTTCTCGGCCAGCTTACTACTGATGATCCAGGGGATACCATATATTCCACGGTCGGGCGATGGTGCCTGCTTGCCGAATTTGATGTTAGCTTCTGGCACATATTTTTGAACAACTTGGGTTACGTCTTTCATACTGGTGGGTGGTCCGCCTACGTTATATGCCGGATGTGGCGAAGAAGGTAATTTAACCAACTTAATTGCCAGTGCCGCTACATCATCAGCCGATGACAATGAAACCGGCATCGTCCCGTCGTCCTGTGTTGAAAAAGGTTTTCCAACTGCCGGTAAGGATACCAGGTCGCAGAATTGTTTGATAAGTGGGGGAGTTAAACCACCATGTCCGTAACCAACGCATGGGCGGAGAGCGGTGAAATTGATACCGTACAACCTGTTGTATTGTGCTGCCAGTAATTCACTAAGCTGTTTGGCGATGGCATAAGCACTCCCGGGATGCATTTCATCTTCTTCGGTGACTTCACGGTTGCCGTATTCATCCTGTGGACCGTAGACGCCCTCCGAACTGGCATAAACCACCCGGGGGATTCCCATCAACCGGGCGGCTTCGAAAGCATTGCACATCCCCAGTTCATTTACTTTTACTGCTAGCCTGGGATTAGTATCGAGGGTTTCCCCGGGCAATATAAAAGCGAAATTGATGATTCTGTCGATCGAGAATTGCTTGATTACTGCCAGTATATCTTCCAGGTTCGCGATGTCCCCGCGGATGAATCTGTATCTGGCTTGATGCTCGCCGATTTCTTTTAATACCCATTCCTTTGTAGGAGCTACATCCATGGAGACCACGGTGGAAATTTCTGCATCATGTGCTAACTGGATCGTTGTTTTACGTCCGAATAGGCCGTTGCCGCCGATTACCAGAACATTCATCAGATTACTCCTCACTCACAAGGTATCTAAATAATCTCTCACTGGTTTTTATGTACAAAGATGATAATAGTCTATTAGGTAAGCTAGGCGAAATCAAGGTAATATGAGTGAATTCAAGTAGTAGAAAAAACCACCCGTTGATGCCTTTTTTATGACACATAAGGTACTGCAAACATAATAATAAAATCAGAATACGGGTGATTTGCTTACTATGTCTGAAGAAACAGGTTTTATCGGGTAATCTAGTGACGATAATAGTCCCTGGAATTTCACAATTTATTGGAACTGAATCAAGGATTGATTAGTTGGCTCCCCGACTAGGATTCGAACCTAGAACCTAGCGGTTAACAGCCGCCCGCTC